>NZ_CP050265.1:1218571-1523214 GCF_011765465.1 Erythrobacter sp.
TCGATCGAGACAGTGCCGACGAGGATCGGCTGACCGATGGCGTTCTTTTCCTTGATCGCGCGCGCGATCGCCTGGAACTTGTCCATCGTGTTCTTGTAGAACTCGTCCTCCTCGTCGATCCGCTGGACCGGCTTGTTGGTCGGGATCTCGACAACGTTGACCTTGTAGATGTCCCAGAATTCCGCCGCTTCGGTGGCCGCGGTCCCGGTCATGCCGGACAGCTTGGGATACATCCGGAAATAGTTCTGGAAGGTGATCGAGGCCATGGTCTGGTTCTCGGGCTCGATCTTCACGCCTTCCTTCGCCTCGACCGCCTGGTGCAGGCCGTTCGACCAGCGCCGGCCTTCCATCATGCGGCCGGTGAATTCGTCGATGATCACGACCTTGTCGTCCTTGACGATGTAGTCGGTGTCGCGCTGGCGAGCGAAATTGGCGACCAGCGCCTGGTCGAGGTGGTGCACGACCTGCGTGTTCTCGACATCGTAGAGATTGGGCGTCTCGAGTAACTCCTTCTCGACGAGGATCTTCTCGACCTCGTCGATCCCCTCCTCGGTCAGCTGGACCCGCTTGGTTTTCTCGTCGATGTCGAGCCAGTCCTTGGGCACCTGCTTGGCCACCGCGTCGAGCGCGACGTAGAGGTCCGACTTGTCCTCTGTCGGGCCGGAGATGATGAGGGGCGTGCGCGCCTCGTCGATCAGGATCGAGTCCACCTCGTCGACAATCGCGTAATTGAACGGACGCTGCACCATCGAGGCGCGGTCGTGCTTCATGTTGTCGCGCAGGTAGTCGAAGCCGAACTCGTTGTTCGTGCCGTAGGTGATGTCGGCATTGTAGGCTTCGCGCTTGGAATACTCGTCCATGTTGGGGACGATCACGCCGACGGTAAGGCCAAGCCAGCCGTAGAGCTGCCCCATCCATTCCGCGTCGCGCCGGGCGAGGTAGTCGTTGACCGTGACGACGTGGACGCCCTTGCCTTCCAGCGCGTTCAAATAGACCGCGAGCGTCGCCACCAGCGTCTTGCCTTCGCCCGTGCGCATCTCGGCGATCTCGCCGCGGTGAAGCACGATACCGCCGATCAGCTGGACGTCGAAATGGCGCATTCCGAGCACGCGGAAAGACGCCTCGCGCACCGTGGCGAAGGCTTCTGGCAGGATGTCGTCGAGGCTCGCGCCGTTATCGAGCATCTCGCGCAACCTGGCGGTCTGGCCTTTCAGCTCCTCGTCCGACATCGAATTGATGCGGCTTTCAAGGGCGTTGATTTCATTGACGATCTTGCCGAGCGACTTGACGTAGCGGTCATTCGACGAGCCGAAGACGGACTTGATTAGCTGGTTGAACATTGAATCGAATCCTGCGTCTGGGGACGACCTTCGCGTAAGGGTCGTGAATATCGAGGGAGGTTGCGCGGCGATTGCGCTCGCCGATCCGGCCGCCGGGGCAGGCCGGGAGAAGGCGT
Source organism: Erythrobacter sp. (assembly GCF_011765465.1). Lineage (NCBI taxonomy): Bacteria > Pseudomonadati > Pseudomonadota > Alphaproteobacteria > Sphingomonadales > Erythrobacteraceae > Erythrobacter > Erythrobacter sp. The sequence continues at coordinate 1,220,028 of NZ_CP050265.1, forward strand.
GCCGAAAGGCTATTCGAGCGCGCGCTCGACCCCCATCAGCACCGGCATCAGGAGCACGCGCGGGCGCGCTGCGGGCGAAGGCCGCCGCGTCTCGCGGCAGCGCCGGGCCGCCTTGTCGCGGGCATCGGCGGCCTTGGTGTCGAGGTGCGCGCGGGTTTCCCCGGCCTCTGCCGAGGCGCCGACATTGCAGGCGGCGAGCGGGTGTGCGGACGCGTGCGCCGGACCGCTCAGCGCGGCAAGGCCCGAAAGCAGGGCCAGCAGGGCGATAATGTGACGCGTCATCGCCAGCGCAGATAAGCGTTTCGCGGCCATTCGTCCACCTTGCAGCGCCATTTATGCCGCGCAAAGCGCCGTTTACTCGCGCCGCGCGGCGGCCTAAGCGCGACGAGCCATGGATCTCGAGCGCTCGCCCCTCGCCCTGCCCTTCCCCGACATGCCGCCGATCGACGGCGTGCGCCTGCGGGTGGCCCGCGCCCGCTACAAGGAATGGGACAGGGCCGACCTCACCTTCGCCGAACTCGCGCCGGGAACGAGCCTCGCGGGAGTGTTCACCAAAAGCGCCTGCGCCTCGAGCGAGGTCGAATTGGGACGCGAGCAGGTCAAGGCAGGCGCGGCCCGCGCGCTCATCGTCAATGCGGGCAATTCCAACGCTTTCACCGGTTATCGCGGGCGCGAGGCGGTAGAGGCGATCCAGGCGCAGGTGGCCGAGGCGTTGGGATGCACCGGCGGCGAGATTCTCGTATCCTCGACCGGCGTGATCGGCGTGCCGCTGCCCAAGGACAAGGCCCGCGCCGGGATCGAAGCGGCGCTCGCGGCGGAGGACTGCGGCTGGGAGGAGGCGGCGAACGCGATCGCCACGACCGATACCTTCCCCAAGGGTGCGCACGCCAGTGCCATGCTGGGAGAAACCCGCGTGGAACTGTGCGGCATCATAAAGGGATCGGGCATGATCGCGCCCAACATGGCCACCATGCTCGGCTATGTCTTCACCGATGCCGACGTCGCCCCAGCCTTCCTGCAGGAAGCACTGGATCGCGCCAATGCCGAGACCTTCTCCTGCATCACGGTCGACGGCGACACCTCGACCAGCGACACCGTGCTGGCCTTCGCCACCGGCAGGGCAAGGAACGCGCGGATCGAGGACTGGAACAGCCCCGGAGCGGATTCCTTCGCCGCCGCTCTCGCCGATGTGTGCCGCCGCCTCGCTCATCTCGTCGTGCGCGACGGGGAAGGCGCGTCGAAATTCATCACCGTGCGCGTCGCAGGTGCGGCGGACAATGACAGCGCGCGGCGTGTCGGCCTTGCCATCGCCAATTCGCCGCTGGTCAAGACCGCGATCGCGGGCGAGGACGCGAACTGGGGCCGCGTCGTCATGGCGGTCGGCAAAGCGGGCGAACCGGCGGATCGCGACCGGCTCTCCATCGCCTTCGGTGGCATCTGGACCGCGCGCGAGGGCAACCCGGTCGAGGACTATGACGAGGCTCCGGTGGCCGAACACCTCAAGGGCCGCGACATCGAGCTCGCTGTCGATCTTGGCATCGGCGAAGGGCGAGCAAGCGTGTGGACCTGCGACCTCACGCACGGCTACATTTCGATCAACGCGGACTACAGATCATGAGCGACCTCACCGCCCTCGACGCCGAAATCCGCGACCTGCTGCGCTTTGCCGCGGAACGCTCGATGATGCCGCGCTTCCGCGCGCTTTCGGATAGCGAAGTGGACATGAAGGGCGAGGACGATCCCGTGACCGTGGTCGACCGCGAGGTCGAGGAATTCCTCACCGAAGCGCTCACCCGCCTCGCCCCCGGGGTCGCGGTGGTGGGGGAGGAAGCGGTCCATGCCGACAAGGGCGTGCTGGACCGTCTTTCGGAGCAGTGCTGGATCATCGACCCCTTGGACGGGACCGCGAATTTCACCGAAGGCAAGGAGCCTTTCGGCATCATCGTGGCGCTCGCCGATGCGGGCAAGGCGGTGGCGGGGTGGATCTACGACCCTAACCTCGACCGGCTGTGCCACGCCCGCGCCGGCGAAGGGGCGCGGATCGACGGCGAGACAGTGACCGCGCGCACGACAGGTGAAGACCCGCCGGTGACGGCGGTGAGCCGGATGTTTCTGACTCCGGAACAGTCGGCGATGGTCGATGCGCGGCTCGCCCCGCATTACAGGCTGGTCGACATACCGCGCTGCGCGGCGGAGCAATATCCGCGCCTCGCGCTGGGGCAGAACGACATCTCAAGCTTCAAGCGCACCTACCCGTGGGACCACGCGGCGGGCGTCCTGTGGCTCAACGAGGCGGGCGGGCGCGCGGCGCGGCTGGACGGGAGCGAGTACAAGGTCGACGACGGCGAGGGGAAGCCGGGCCTGATCGGCGCGTCCAGCCCGGCCATCTGGGACGAATTCGTCGCGCGCCTGAGCAGCTAGAAGCGCGCGAACTCCCGCACCTGCAGGCGTTTGCGCGATCTCTCAGAGTTCGCCTTCAAGCCACTGCTTGAGCTGGCTTTTGGGGCGCGCGCCCTGCAGATGCGCGGCGGGCTTTCCGTCCTTGAACAGGACGAGCAAGGGAATGCCCTGCACGCCCATCTCGGTCGGCACGCCGGTGTTTTCCATGATGTCCATCTTGGCGATCGTGACCTTTTCGCCGAGCTCGTCGCTGATCTCCTCCAGCGCCGGGGCGATCATCTTGCACGGACCGCACCAGTCGGCCCAGAAATCGACCAGCACGGGCTTGTCGCTTTCGAGGACGTCGGATTTCCAGCTTTCATCGGTCACTTTGACGGTGGCCATAAATTCGTCTCCTTCGAAGGGGGCTGTATCTTGTCAACCAAACTAGGGTCAATCCGCGCTCACTCAAGCCGCATCGGACGCGCGGACGGATAGCTTTCCTGCGCCTCGCCCAAGGCGTGCTTGAAAGGGGCGAGCGTTTCGCCCGGCAGGTCGATGAGTAGCGGAGCGTGGGTGTAGAGAACGCCTGCACGCACTGCGCGGCCCGGATATATCGCCTCGAGCGCGGCGACATAGGCCGCCATCTGCCGCAGAGTCGCCTCGGGCACTTCCTCGAGCCGCTCGGGCGGGCGGCGGGTCGTCTTGAAATCGACCACGGTGACGCGGGCCTCTTCGACCAGCAGGCGGTCGGCGGTCCCGGCCACCACGATCCCGCCGATGGTCGCGGCAAGCGGGACTTCGGCAAGCGCACGGGCCGAGAAGATCGCGGCGAAGTCCGGCTCGTCCAGCACGCGCAGGGCATCCGCCACCATTTCGGCGCGCAGGCTTTCATCGATGTCGCTCGCCTGGCGCGCGAGCCATGCGAGCGCGGCCTCCTCCTGCGCGCCGGGCGGAATATCGGGCAGGCGTTCGAGGAGACGGTGAATCAGCGTGCCGCGCCGCGCAGCGAGCGTGGCTCCCTCGGCCCCGCCCGGCCCTGCGGCCAGCGGCGGGTCGGGGCTCGCTTCCTCCCCTGCCCCGCTCGGCGCGAGCGGGCGCGGCGGGCGCGGTTCGGGACCTATAGGCACCTTCGCCCAAGCCGGGAGAACGTCGCCCATCCCGGCAGCGGCGGCATCGCTCGAAGCGAGCAGCGGCGCGGCCCGACGCCCGATCTCGCGCCGCGCGCCCCAGATGTCGTCGGCCAGCGCCTCGCCGTCGAACAGCGAGGCGAGCCGGGCATACCAGCTGTCCTCGGGCGGTCCTTTCTCCGCGTGCCTGGGCCCCAGCGAACCGCCGATGAACAGCGCCTCTTCGGCACGCGTCATGGCGACGTAGAGCAGCCGCCAGTGCTCCTGCATATCGGCGAGCTTGCTCCGCTCGGCCGCTTCGGCGACTCGCCCGCAGAGCTGGTCGCCGGTAAGGTCGGGCAACGGGACCATGCGTCCGGTCGGCTCGCCCAGGGGTATGTCCTCCAGCTCGAGATCGCCGCCCCTGCCCGGTTCCCCTGTGGCATCGGCAAGGACCACGATCGGCGCTTGCAGCCCCTTGGACCCGTGCACCGTCATCACCCGCACCTGTCCGCCGGATTCGCCCGAATCGCGCTTCAGGTCCGTGGCGCCCGCGTCGAACCATTCGAGGAAACCTGCAAGGCTCGGCACGTGGGCGCCCTCATAAGCGAAGGCGGCGTTCAGCACTTCATCGATTGGATCGTTGGCCTCGCGCCCGAGCCGGGCGACGAGCCTTTCCCGGCCCCGCCAGGGCCCGGTCAGCAGCCAGGACAGCAGCGCCTGCGGGGTCTGGAAATCGGCCAGCGCGAGAAGGTCGCGAAGCTTTTGCGCGCTCGCCGCAACGAAGGGGTCCGCGTGGCGCCGCAGGTGGTCCCACAAGAGCACGCCCGTATCGCGCACCGCGAAGGCAAGGAGGTCGTCCTGGCTCCACCCCATAAGCGGCGACACCAGCAGGTTCGCGAGCGAAAGGTCGTCCCCCGGCTGCGCGGCAAAACGCAGCGCTGCGAGCAGGTCGCGCACCGCGAGTGGTTCGCCGAGGCGCAGGCGGTCGACCCCGGCTACGGGCACGCCGCTGGCATAGAGCTTGGCGACGATCTGCGCGGCGAGATCCTTGCGCTTTCGCACCAGCACCATGACATCGCCCGGCTGCGCGTGCCGGGGCTTCTCGCCCTTTTCCAGCACGAAGGGCTCGTCGCCCTTGACCCACCGGGCGACCTGGGCTGCGATCTTCTCGGCGAGCAGCGTGTCGTGACGGGGCAGCCAGTCCTGTTCCTCGCCGCTTTCGTCGTCGCCCATCCGCTCGCCCAGCGCGTCCGCAGCGCGGACCGGTTGCCACATTGTGACGAGGCCCGCACGGTCCGCGCCCATGTGCTCGCCCGGTTCCTTGTCGAGCCCGAAGGCTTTGTATCCGAGCGCCGAAATTGCAGCATTGACGAAATCGAGCACGGGCTGAGAGGTCCGGAAGGACTGTCCGAGATCGAGATCGCGGAACTCCGGCATCCGCCGATTGGTCCGCGTGCTCTCGATACTGGACCGCGCGGCATCGATCCGGGCCCGCACGCGCTCCTTCGCGCGGGCGAAATTCTCCGGGCTCGTCCCCTGGAATCCGAAGATCGCCTGCTTGTAATCGCCCACCGTGAAGATCGTGCGCAGCCGGTCGCCATGTGCGCCCTCGCCGGAGAAGAAATCGTCGATCAGAGCATCGATGATATCCCATTGCGCGCGGTTCGTGTCCTGCGCCTCGTCGATCAGGATGTGGTCGAAGCGCCGGTCGAGCTTGTAGCGGATCCAGTCGGCGGACAGCGAACCGGACAGCAGCGCCGCGGCCTTGCGGATGAGGTCTTCGAATTCGAGCAGCCCCTCGCGCTCCTTGGCTTCGGCCCAACGGCGCGCAAAGGCGTGGCCGATGGTCAGCGCGTCATCGAGCAGCGCGGCAAGGCCGATGAGCGCGCAGCGTTCGCGGTAGAGCGCGAGCGCGTCGGCGATCTCCTGCTGACGCTCGGGAAGCTGCGGATCCTCCTTCGCCGGGGCCTTCATCTGGCGCGGTTCGCCTTTCTTCGTGAGGATGGTCTCGAAGAAGCGCGAAACGAGCCCCGCACGCGCCTCGGCCGGAGCGGCAAGCCAGCGCGGGATGAAGTCGGCGCAATCGCGCCCGGTCTGCGCCGTCCAAGCCTGCATCGTGGGGAGCATTGCGACAAGCTGGTGATCGGGAAAAATATCGGGATGGAGCACGTCCGCCGCCCATTGCTCGCCAGCGTCGGAGGGAATGCCGAGCAAGCTGCACACCCGTTCGCGCAAGGGCGGCTGCCAGCCGCCGGGCCCGTCCCACAATTCGCCCGCACTCGCGCAGCGCAGCAGCCAGTCGTGGAGCGCACCGGGATCCTTGCGCGTCACGAAATCGGCGATCGCATCCGTCAGGCGCGTCTCGCCCGACGCGCGCGCGTCCTCGAGCATTTCGGCGAGCACGTCGCGCGCAAGCAACTCGCGCGTGCGGTCGTCCATCGGCTGCGCGCCGGGCTGGAGCCCGGCTTCCTGCGGGAAGCTCGCGATCAGCCATTGCGAGAAGGCATGGATCGTGTCGATCCTGAGCCCGCCGCCGGGACAGTCGAGCACGCTTGCGAACAGCGTGCGCGCGCGTTCCTGCGTCGCCGGATCGATATCGGCGCCGAGGTGGTCGAGCTCGCGGGCGAGCGCGATCGCATCGAGCCGCACCCAGCGCGCGAGCACCGCGTTGATCCGGTTCGCCATTTCCGCCGCCCCCGCCTTGGTGAAGGTGAGGCACAGGATCTGCGAGGGATCGACTTCCTCGCGCAGCAGCAGACGCAGCACGCGCGCGGACAGCACCTGCGTCTTTCCCGTCCCCGCCGAGGCGGAAAGCCAGACATTGTCGCGCGGGTTCACCGCATCGCGCTGGTTGCCGGCAAGCGGGAAGACCTTGCCGCTCATGCGCCGCCCTCCCTCCCGTCGCCGTCGCCTTCACCGCCGGGTGCGAGCGAAACGATCCATTCCTCGAGCCGCATCAGCTGATCGTAGTCGTGATACCCTGGATAGTCCGGATTCTCGCGCGCCCGGAAAGGGTCATCGCCCCTGATGTAGCGGCGGATCGCTTCGCGGAGCCTTTCCTCATGGTGCGGCAGGAAATCCTCGGGCGGAACACCGGTTTTCATGCGCCCCGTCCTTACCGGCTCCTTCACATAGCCGAAGGCGGGTGGGCCATCCTTGCTGCGTTTGGAATCGCGGCCGAGCGACCAGTATTCGAAACGGGTCGCATCGCCGCTCACGCGGGTCTCGCCCATTTCGAACACGCCGTCGCGCGCGATCAGGCCGAGGATCCCCATCTGCAGGGCGAACCCCGCCTCGACCTGCGCCGCGCTGGGCGGGGTGCCGGTCTTGTAGTCGACGATCGCCAGCGTGCCGCCCGGCAGGCGGTCGATCCGGTCGGCGCGCCCGTGGACCGTTACGCCTTCGACTTCCATCGCACCTTTCGCCTCCCAAGCGGCGATGCTGCGCCCCTCCGCCGCGTCCGCCGCCATGCGCTCCTCGAACCAGCCAAGCGCAGCAAGGATGCGCGGCTGCCAGAGGCCGCGAAAGAGCGGATGGACTGCCGCTGCGGTAAAGCGCTCCTGCGCGAAAGCCACCAGTTTCACATCGGGCCGGCGGGCGCGTTCGGCGTGCCATGCCTCGAGTATTTCATGGACCAGCGTGCCGCGCAGAGCCGGGTCGCCGAAGGGATCTGCGCCGAGCGGGTCGAGCCGCGAGAGGCGCAGGATCTTCTGGGCGTAGAACTGGTAGGGATCGCCCAGGAGCCGGTCGAGCGCGGTCGCGCTGATCGACACCTTGCGTAGCTCCGCCGAGGGACGCGGTTCGGGCCTGGGTGCGGGCGGCACGGGTTCGGGCGCGCGGTCGAGCAGCGGGAGCAGCGCGGGGATGCGCGTCTCGCGGTGGCGTTCGACCAGTTTCTCGCCGAGCAGCGCCTCGGCCCTCAGCCAGAAGCGCGAAGGCAGGGTCGGCCCCTCGGCATCGCGCTGGGCGCGGCTGAGCACGACCTGCGGCGCGCCCATCGCCCCGGCAAGGTCGTGCGCGGCAAGCCCGATGCGGAACTCCGCCCCCGGAACGCCGAGCGCGCGCAGAATACCGGGCGCGAGCAGCGGGTCGGGCGAAGGCGGCTGCGGCCAGCTGCCCTCGTTGAGCCCGGCGCAGATGACGAGGTCGGCGCGAGCCATGCGCGCTTCGAGCAGGCCGTACACCGCAACCCTCGAGTGTCCGCCATAGGGCGGCCGCACCGCGATTTCATCCATCGCCTCGCGCATCACCTGAGGGAGGTCGCGCGCCGAAATGGGGGTTGCGCAGGCACGCGCGTCCATGCGCAGTTCCTCGACCATGGCAGCAAGGGCGCGTCCGTCCTCGTTCGCCCAGACGGAAAGGCCGCACAGTGCTTCGGCAACCTTTGCGGCGAGATCGAGCAGGTCGGCGAGCGGCAGCGCCTCCTCGCCGCTTTCGAGAGGCTCGAACAGGGGCGCGATCAGGCCCGCGGCCTCCTCCCACCATTCGCCCACGCCAGCCTTCAGAGCGGCGGCGCGCAGCGGGCCGAGGCCGGGCGCGAGAGTTTCGCGCCGCAGGCGATGGTCGAAACGGCGCAGCGCGGCGAGCCACGCGCGCCGCTCCTCGGCCGAGCCCGAGCGCACCAGCGGATGCGACAGCGCGGCGATGATCGGAAGCGGCGACGGCCCCTCGCCGAGCAACGCCGTGACCAGCCCGAAAAGCCGCCCCGCCGGGGTCAGCGAAAGCGGCCGCCCCGCGCTGTCGTCGGCCACGATGTTCCAGCGCGCGAGGTGCTGCACCACGCGCCGCGCAAGGCCCCGGTCGGCTGTGACGACAGCGATCCGCTTTTCCGGCTCCTCAAGCGCCTCGCGCACGAGCAAGGCGATCGCCTGCGCCTCTTCCTCGACCGTGGGAAGCGTCATCAGCCGCACCCCCGACAGGCGGCGTTGCTCGCTCGCAAGGTCGATCCACGCCCGGCTCGCCTCGGGCGGGAGAAATAGCGAGCTGATCGCGCGGCTGCGTTCCGGCTCGGCGGCGGCCATGCCCCGGCGATGCCAAGGACGCACCTCCTCGCGCGCCACGCCCATGCGTTCGAGCAACAGCTTGAGATGGTATTGCGGATGAGTGAGCGCGTCGCCGCGGGCGAAAATCTCGCCGCCCGGCTCGGGCGCGGCACCGGCCCGGCCCAGTTCGTCCCACGCGTCCTCGTCCATCGAAAGATCGAGATCGGGCAGGATCACCGCCCCGTTCGGCAGGTCGGCGATTGTCCGCAGCATCCGGGCAAGCGCAGGCGCGGCGCTGGTCACGCCGGCGGCGATGATCGGCGTATCGGGCGGCTCTTCACGCCAGCGCCGCGCGGCGCGCTCGAACAGCAGGTTGCGCCGCGTCGGCGCATCCACCGCGCCCAGCTCCTCAAGCCGGATGCGCCAGCGCGCCTGCACCCGCGCGAACAGGCGGAGCGAAGTCTGCCAATGGACTGCGAGATCGCCGAGCAAGTCCCTAATCGGTTCGCCCAGCAGATCTTCGGGCTCCTTCGCTTCGACCAGCAGGCGGTCCATCGTCCGCGCGATGTCCCGCGCAAGCCGCAGCCGCGCCGTTCCGGGCAGCGGCGGTTCGCCCATCCCGGCGCGTTCCTGCTCGATCAGCGCGGCAAGTTCGAGCCAGCGCCGCCCCGGTTCGATCGCGGGCGGAATGTCACCCGCACCCAGCGGGTCGAGCAGCGCACCCAGCGCCTCGTCGAGGTCGAGATCGCCCACTGTGACCATGCGCGGCATCAGCAGGCCGGCTTCGCCGTTCTCGCCGGCAAGGCGGATGAACGCCTCGGAAATGGTGCGCGCCGCGCGGCTCGAAGGCACGAGCAGCGTCAGGCGGGCAAGGCCGACCTCCGGTCGGCGGTAGCGCGGGACCAGCCCGGCGACGAGCGCATCGGCGAACCCGCGATGGGCTGCGATCGAATAGATGGATGGCCCCGGCCGCTCCCCCATGCGGCGGTTCAGCCGTCCCTCAATGCGGCTTCGGTCGGTGCGATGGCCTGCGGCGTGCCGACTTCGAACCATTGCCCGGTGAAGGCGAGGCCGAAGAGTCGCCCTTCCTCGATCGCTCTGTTCCAGAGGATGTTGGTCGAAAACGGCCCTTCCGGCGCATCGCGCAGAAGGCGGTGTGAGACGAGCTGGATGCCGGTGTAGATGAAGGGCGCGATCCGCCCCGCCCGGCGGCGCGAGAGAAGCCCGGCGGCGTCCATGTAGAAATCGCCCGGCCCGTCGAAATTGCTCGCGCGCACGTGCGGCACGACCAGCAACAGCGCGTCCATCGCTTCCGGGTCCCACCGCGCAGACAGGTCGGCAAAGGCGTTCTTCGGCCCGTCGAGCCAGATATTGTCGGCATTGAGACAAAAGAAGGGATCGGGAAGGTGCGCACGCGCGCGGACCAGCCCGCCGCCGGTTTCGAGCAATTGCGCGCGTTCGTCGGAGATCGTCACTTTAGGTGCCGCACGCTCGATCACGTGCGCCTCGAGCGCGTCGGCGAGGTAGTGGACATTGACCACCGCCCGTGCGACTCCCGCATCGGCGAGCCGATCAAGCGCGTGATCGATCAAGGGCTTGCCCGCCACGCGCACAAGCGGCTTGGGCTGGGCTGCGGTGAGCGGGCGCATCCGCTTGCCGAGGCCGGCGGCCATGACCATCGCGGTGTCGCTGGCGAGCGCGCCTCCCGACAGGCTCATGCGATCTTTCCCCCCTGCGCGCGGCGCACATCGCCCGGGATGTTCGCATCGAACCAGCGCGCCACCGGTGCCAGCGCGGGATGGGCGAGGTCGCGCTCCATCGCCTCCCACACGCGCGGGATCATGGCGAGGTAGCGCGGCTTGCGGTCGCGCTTCGCAAGTCGGGTGAAAATGCCGACGATCTTGGCGTTGCGCTGCGCGCCGAGCCGGGCGTAGTCGGCGCGGAAGTCGTCCTGCGCCCCGGTCGCCGCCGCATAGCGGTCGAGCATGGCGGCCTCGAGTGCGGCCGACACGTCGCGCCGCGCGTCCTGCAACAGCGAGACGAGGTCGTAGGCCGGATGCCCCACCAGCGCGTCCTGGAAATCGATCAGGCCCTGCGGCCCTCCGGACCGGCCGTCCAGCAGCATGATGTTCTCGGCATGATAGTCGCGCAACACCGTCACGCCGGGCTCCTGCCGGGCGAGCAGCGGCTCGAGCGCCTCGCGCCACGCGGCCTCGTGGCCCGCTTCGTCCACCGTGAGGCCCATTGCAGGCGCATACCATTCGGTGAACAGCCGCACTTCGCGCAGGTAGGCGTCCATGTCATAGGGCGCGAAGGGACCGGGGGGGAGGCGATGAAGCTGCACCAGCGCATCGACCGCCGCTTCGTAGGCCGCGCGCTCGTCGCCGGGACGGGCATCCAGCCAGTCGCGCATCCGGTCGTCGCCGAAATCCTCGAGCAGGACCCAGCCCGCCTCCGGCTCGGCGTGATGGATCGCGGGCGCACGCATCCCGTTCGCGGTAAGCCACGCCGCCACGTCGAGGAAAGGCACAGGGTCTTCGTGCGGGGGCGGCGCGTGCATCAGCATCGCGCGGCGCTCCCCGTCACGCAGGCGAAAATAGCGCCGGAACGAGGCATCGCCGGGAAGCGGCTCGATCGTCCCCCCGGCCCAGCCGGCCTCGGCGAGGAAATCATGCAGCCCGTCGGGAAGCGTCGTCATGGCATCCGTCCTAGCCAATCGCGCCCGGCTTTCACAGTCGCCACTCGCCCCGAATCCTCAGTTTCGAGCAGGATCGAGAGGCAAGCCGGTTCGTGGTCGAATCCGCCGGCGTTCGCGGGCCATTCGGCGATCAGCGCGGCACCCTCGCGGTAATCGTCGAGCCCGATCTCGGCGAGTTCGGAGGGGTCGTCGATGCGGTAGAAATCGGCGTGCGCCACCGGCACGGCAAGGGGTGGCGCGTCATAGGTCTCGACTATGGTGAAGGTCGGCGAGGGCACTTCTCCCTCGTGGCCGAGGCTCGCCAGGATCGCGCGGGCGAGCGTCGTCTTGCCCGCCCCGAGTCCGCCGGAAAGCGCAATCACGTCGCCCGCACGCAGAACGCGGGCAATGCGTTCGCCCAGACCCGCCATCGCGGCGAGGTCGGGAAGTTCGATGCGCGCCTCGGCTGCGCTCATGGCAACAGGATCGTCGCGGTCGTGCCCGCACCCTTGCGGCTCTCGATCGAGAGCGTCCCGCCATGCGCCTCGACCAGCTGTCGGGCGAGCGGCAGGCCGAGGCCGCTGCGTTTCTCGATCCTGCCTTCGTCGTCGGGCTTGAGCCCGTCGAGCGCACGGTCGAGATCGGTCTTGCTCATGCCGCTGCCATTGTCGCGCATGACGATCGAAGCGCTCCAGTCGTCGCTTTCGCCGGGCCTGGATATCTCGATGACGATCCGTCCACCCTCCGGCGTGGCCGCGATCGCGTTGTCGAGCAGGTTGCCCACCGCGCGCGCCAGCTGCCGCCGGTCGGCCATTACCTTGCGCCCGCGCCTTCCTTTGAGGTCGAGGCTCAGCCCCGCGCCGATGATCGCCTGCTCACGCTCGCGAACGACTTCGGTGAGAAGCGGGAGGAGGTCGATCTCTTCCTTGGTGATCGGCAGCAGGCCGGCCTCGGACTGCGAGAGGTCGAGCACGTTTTCGACCTGCTCGGTCAGGCGTTCGACAGCGGCAAGGATGGCATCGACATATTCGCCCGCCGCGCCGTCAAGCTCCTCGCCCGCGGCGCCGCTCTTCAGCATTTCGGCATAGCCGCCAATGGTAGTCAGCGGAGTGCGGAATTCGTAGCTCATGTTGGCGAGGAAGCGCGCCTTGACCGCATCCGCCTCCTCGAGCGCGCGGGCGCGTTCGCGCAGCGCCTGTTCGGCCTTCTGCGAATCGGTGATGTCGAGCACCGTGAGGAGGCCATTGCCGTCGGGCAGCGGCACCCCGGCGAACCGCAGGGTGCGCCCGTCCTTGAGCTCGGTCCGCCCGCCCTGCCCGCGCCGGTCGAGCGTCGCGGCGCGCACCACCGCGCCGATCTGCTCTGCCTCGGCCGGGCGCACGAGGTTCTCGGCGATGGCATCGAGCAGTTCCTGCGCGCCGGGATGGGTATCGAGGAATTCGGGAGTGAGCCCCCAGGTGCCGGCAAAGCTGCGGTTCCAGAGCTGGACCGAGCCGTCCGGGGCAAAAATCGCGAGCGCCTCGAAAAGACTGTCGAGCGTCGCCGTGCGGGTGCGCAGCAGCGTGTCGCGCGTGGCCGAAAGCGCAAGCTGTTCGGTGCGGTCCTCGGCTATCAGGACAAGCCCGCCGTCGGGCATCGGGTGGCCCACGATGCGCAGATGCGTGCCGCCGGGCAGGGGCCAGGCTTCCTCCTGCGTGGCAGGCTGGCCGAACCAGCCGACGTGCTCGCGCCGCCATTCGGGAAAATCGCGCACTTCGGGCGTGCGGCCGCGCTCGCGCGCGTCGGCGAGGAAGCGTTCGAAAGCGATCCGTTCGGATATGGCCTCCGCGCCGAGCCCGAACAGGCGCGTGAAAGGCAGGTTGGCGAAGACCAGGCGCTCGTTCCCGTCGAACTGCGCGACCCCGACCGACAGCTGATCGAGCATCGCGCGCTGCGCCTCGCGATAGGCGCGAAAAGCGCGTTCGACCTGCTGCTGTTCCTCGATGTCGATGGCATAACCCGCCACCCCCTCGCGCCCGAGCGGCAGGTCGCTGACCTTGAGCGAGCGGCGTTCACCGTGGATCGTCGCGGCGACGATGCGCTCGTTCTTCTCCTGCGCCTCGAGGCTGGCGCGGGCGATCTCGGCCGGGCTGCGCCCGTTCTCGGCCTCGAGCAGCTCCGCCTGCGCGGCGACGACCTTTTCCGCGCTCGCCGCACCGACGGCCTCCACATAAGCCTGGTTGACGAGCTGCAGTTTCATGTCGCTCGCCCGGAACCACATCGGCATCGGTGCGGCCTCGATCAGGCCGACGAGCGCGGCGAAATCCGCCTCGGCCCGCGTCGCCGCCGTGCGCAGGCGCGACAGTTCCGCCTCGCTTTCGGTGAAGTCGAATACCCACACCAGCGCCGCGCCGCCGGGCGAGACCTGTGGATCGGCGAGAGCGCCAGCGAAGGCAAGACTGCGACCCGAACCCGGCGGCGTCAGAGCGAGCTGGAAGGGGGCAGCGCTTTTCTGGGTGGTGCGAATCTTTTCGGACAGGGCCTCGAGTTGCTCGGGCGCGAGCCCCTCCCCTTTGCCCCGCGCAAGCTCGCTGAGGTAGCCCGGCATCTTTTCGAAACCGAGCCACCGCGCGAGCCGATCCGGGCCCTCGACGCGCCCATCGACCCGCACCAGCATCGGCACGGCGGGCGCAACATCAAGCAGGTGCTGCATCCGCTTCATGGATTTCTGCAGCGCGCGCATCCGCGTGGTCTTGGCGCTCGCCCGCAGGACGACCACCGCCGCGCCCACCGTCCATGCGGCGAGCAGCAATCCGATCAGGACCAGCGCGAGCGGGGTGAGTTCCATTCCTGCCAGCTATGCGGGGCGCGGCGAGGATGCAACTGGCGCCGCGCAGGGCGCGCATGAAAAAGCCCCCGCACGTCACCGCGCGAGGGCTTTTCGTCTAGCGCGGTGGGCGGGATCAGTAGCGGTAATGATCCGGCTTGAACGGGCCTTCGGCAGGCACGCCGATGTAGTCGGCCTGCTTCTGCGAAAGCTTGGTCAGTTCCACGCCGAGCTTCTCAAGGTGCAGCGCGGCGACCTTCTCGTCGAGATGCTTGGGCAGGACGTAGACGTCGTTCTCGTATTCGTCCGCCTTGGTGAACAGCTCGATCTGCGCGAGCGTCTGGTTGGTGAAGCTCGCGCTCATCACGAAGCTCGGGTGGCCGGTGGCGCAGCCGAGATTGACGAGCCGGCCCTTGGCAAGGACCAGCAGGCTCTTGCCGTCGGGCTTGGTCACCATGTCGGTGCCTTCCTTGATCTCCTTCCACTCGTAATTGTCGAGCGCGGAAATCTGGATCTCACTGTCGAAGTGGCCGATGTTGCACACGATCGCCATGTGCTTCATCGCCTTCATGTGTTCGCCGGTGATGACGTCCTCGTTGCCGGTGGCGGTCACGAAGATGTCGGCGCGCTTGACCGCTTCGTCCATCGAGACGACCTCGAAACCGTCCATCGCCGCCTGAAGCGCGCAGATCGGGTCGATTTCGGTGACCATCACGCGCGCACCGCCGTCACGCAAGCTCGCGGCCGAACCCTTGCCGACATCGCCATAGCCCGCGACGCAGGCGACCTTGCCGGCCAGCATCACGTCGGTCGCGCGGCGGATCGCGTCGACCAGCGATTCCTTGCAGCCGTAGAGGTTGTCGAATTTCGACTTGGTCACGCTGTCATTCACATTGATCGCCGGGAAAGGAAGCTTGCCCTGCTTGGCGATCTGATAGAGCCGCATGACGCCGGTGGTGGTCTCCTCGGACACGCCCTTCACGGTCTTGACGGTCTTGGTGAGATAGCCCGGCTTTTCCTTGACGAAAGCCTTCAATGCGCGCTGCATCTCGATTTCCTCGGCATTGGCGGGCGGCGGCATTTCCTCGCCCGCTTCGAGCCGCGCGCCCCACAGCGCGAACATGGTGGCGTCGCCGCCGTCGTCGAGAATCATGTTGGCGGTGAGATCGGGATCGCCTTCACTCGACCAGTCGAAGATGCGCCCGACATAGTCCCAGTAATCGGCAAGGCTCTCGCCCTTGATCGCGAAGACCGGAACGCCGCGATCGGCCATCGCGGCGGCGGCGTGGTCCTGGGTCGAGAAGATGTTGCAGGTCGCCCAGCGCACTTCGGCGCCGAGGTGGATCAGGGTCTCGATCAGCACCGCGGTCTGGATCGTCATGTGCAGGCTGCCGGTGATGCGCGCGCCCTTGAGCGGCTTGGCGCTGCCATATTCCTCGCGCAGGGCCATGAGGCCCGGCATTTCGGTCTCGGCAATGGCGATCTCGTCGCGGCCGAACTGGGCAAGGCCGATGTCCTTGATCTTGTATTCGATTGCGGGCGTTGCAGTGGCGGTTGCCATGAAGCGGTCTCCTTGGGACGGACTTTGGTTGACGTAGTGCATTCACTCCGCCGTCTTGGCGAGGCCCATAGCGAGGGCGGCGCATCGGGGCAATATAAAGTTATCTTTATATGTGAAAATGCGCGAATGAAGCCGACCATGCAAGTTCTCTTGGCCGCTCCGCCTCTCGATTGCGGTGGTTGGCAGCCCCGCGCAAGCCGCTATACCACGTCCGCGTTCCACCCATGAGGAAAGGGAGTAATTCCATGACGATTTCGGTAGGCGACAAACTGCCCGACGTGACCCTGGTGAAAGCCACCCCCGACGGCCCGCAGCAGGTCCAGTCGGGCGACTACTTCGCCGGCAAGAAGGTCGCGCTGTTCTCGGTCCCCGGCGCCTTCACCCCGACCTGTTCGGCCAAGCACCTGCCGGGCTTCGTGGAAAAAGCTGCCGATCTCAAGGCCAAGGGCATCGACGAGATCTGCGGCACGGCGGTCAATGATGCCTTCGTCATGCAGGCGTGGAACGAGGCGGGCGGTTCGTCGGACATCACCATGCTCGCCGACGGCAACGGCGATTTCGTCGAGGCGCTGGGCCTCACCATGGACGGCTCGGGCTTCGGCATGGGCAAGCGCGGGCAGCGATTCTCGATGGTCATCAACGACGGCGTGGTCGAACAGCTCAATGTCGAAGCGCCGGGCGATTACAAGGTCTCGAGCGCGGAATATATGCTCGGCCAGCTCTGAGGCGCGCCGGAGCGAAGCGAGAGGGGCGCTCCCCGGCACGGCGGAGCGCCCCTTTTTTCGCGTCAGGTCAGCGGCGGCGCGCCTTGCGCGATCCACCACGCAAAGCCGCCCGCGAGCAGCACCGCTGCGAGCGCCCGCGCCACCGGCAAGGCTCCGATCCCCTCCTCGCCCGGCGGAACCGCGCGGCTGCCCGTGATCATCCCGCCAACAAGGTGCTCACGCTTGATCGCCTCGTAGAAGATAATCGCCGCGATATGCAGCACGACGAAGGCGAGCACGACATAGAAGAAGGTCTCGTGCACCTCGGTGATCGTGTCGGCGGTCATCACGCCAACCAGCGGCCTCAGCGGCCCGGTCATCCCGTCGAAGGGATCGCCCGCGAACAGCCCCATCGACACCTGCGCCAGCATCACCAGCAGCAGCGCAAGCGTGCTGTACCCGCCCGCCGGGTTGTGCCCGGCCCGAGGCGCCCCCGCCCCGCTCTCGCCGCGAAAATAGGCCAGCACCGTGCCTGGCGTGCGCAGGAAATCGGCAAAGCGGGCGGTGCGCGGGCCGACAAAGCCCCACAGCACACGCAGCGTCAGGATACCCAGCAGGACAAGGCCGAGCCGCTTGTGCCAGCCCCACTCGGAATTCTCCGCCGTCCACCACATTGCCGGGATCAGGACGACGAAGCTCCAGTGCGACAGACGCACGATCGGATCCCACACCTTCACCCGGTGCGGGGAGCCCGGACCCGCGTCAGCGGGCTCGCTCATGCCCTTACTTCTCGTCGTCGTAGCGGAACTGATCGTGGCAGTTCTTGCACGCCCCGCCCATTTCCTTCACCGCTGCGCCGACCGTGGCCATCTCCTCGGTCCCGGCGGCCTCGACCAGCGCTGCGCTGGTTTCCTGCAGCTTGACGGTCGCGGCGGCGAATTCCTCGGGCTTTTGCCAGATCGCGGCCAGCGCCTCGGTGTCGTAGCCGTCCTCGCGCGCGGTTTCCTCGGCGAAATGCGCCTCGATATTGCCGGCGCGCTGGTTGATGTCCTCCGCATTCGACAGGATCACCGCGTAATCGGGCTCGCCACTTTCGAGCTGGCCGCGGATCGCCTTGAAGGCATCGCCGATGCTTTCGAAATTCTCGTGCCGCTCGTCGATCAACGGCGAGGTCAGATCGGTTTCGGCTTCGGGAGCGTCGCCGCCGCAACCGGCGAGCAGGCCGGCGAAAGCGGCGATCGCGATCGAAGGCGCGATGGAAGAGGCGATCGGGCGGAAAGTCGTGGGTCGGGCCATGGTGGCAAACTCCCTCATTGGGTTGCGGATGACAGCGGGGCCCTTGCTAGGACGGATTCCGGCCCATCGCAAACCCTCTTGTGGCGGGGCCATGCCAATCGCCTCGCCGCAAGCCCCGCCCGCATCGCCCCGCGCGGCGCACGTCCCGGGCGGGGGATTCATCGCCGAGCAAGCTTGCCCCCACCAACCGGGCGGCCCATTGTTCGACGCGGCACGTGAGGCCGCAAGTCTTGGACGGTGCGCGAAGAGCCCCGCAGCGGGGCTCCGCACCGACAGTAGGAGGAAAGCCATGAGTGTCATTTCGAAGCGGGCCGGGTCCGCGCTGCTGGTAGGAGCGCTGGCGCTGCCGCTTTCGGGTGCATTCGCCCAGGATACCGATATGCGCGGGGAGATCCCGCAGGAGCAGCCCGACGCGCGCGAGGGCACGCTCGCGACCGTCTACGGCTCGCCGCCGGCCGATCTTTCGGGCCTGCCCGAAGGACCGAAGGTCGAAGGCGTGATCACCGCGCGCAACGGCTCGGCGATCCAGGTCACAAGCACCGACGGAAGCGAGACGATCATCTCGGTCGGCGCGGGGACCGATATCAAGTCCTCGGGCGGGTTTCTCGGTCTCGACAAGGACAGGCTCGGCCCCGAGGCGCTTCTGAACGGCCTGCCGGTCAAGGTCGACACGGTCCAGTGGGGCCGCCGCCTGCTGGCGAGCGACATCGACCTCAAGGCCCGCGACCTGCGCACGGCGGCAATGATCCAGTCGGGCACGCGCCAGCAATTCGCCGAGCAGGGTGCCGCGATCGAGGAAAACGCGCGCGTCGCCGAGGCCCTGCGCGGCCGGGTCGCGGATATCGACCAGTACAACGTCAAGGGCACGACCAACGTCTATTTCGACACCGGCAAATACGAGCTGTCGGGCCGGGCGCGCAGTGAGTTGTGCGAATTCGCGCGCGAGGCCGAAGCGATGGACAACGCGCTTCTGCTCGTCGTCGGCTACACCGACACGACCGGAACCTACGAAATCAACCAGGAACTGAGCGAGCGCCGCGCGGGCCGCGTGACCAATTTCCTCCAGCAGGAATGCGGCTGGAAGCCGTGGCGGATGCTCACCCCCACCGGCATGGCGACCGCCGATCCCGCGGCCGACAATTCGACCGAGGCGGGCCGCGCGCAGAACCGCCGCGTGGCGGTCAACATCCTCGTTTCGAAAAGCGTCGACGGGATGTAATCCGGCTCACTCCAGAGGCCGCAACGAAAGGGGCGGACCGCATGATCGCGGCCCGCCCCTTTTTCGTGCGCCTTGGCCGGCGGGCTCAGTAGCCCATCAGGCTCATGACTTCCTTGCGGCTGCGCGGGTCCTCGAGGAAGCAGCCGAGCATCCGGCTCGTCACCATCTCGACGCCGTGCGTCTTCACGCCGCGCCCGGTCATGCAGCCGTGCTGTGCCTCGATCACGACGGCCACGCCCTGCGGTTCGAGATTGTCCCAGATGCACTGCGCGACCTCGGCGGTAAGGCGTTCCTGCACCTGCAACCGGTTGGCGAAGCCATGGAGCACGCGGGCGAGCTTGGAAATGCCGACCACCCGGCTGTCGGGCAGGTAGGCGATATGGGCCTTGCCGGTGATCGGAGCCATGTGGTGTTCGCAATGCGACTGGAAGGGGATGTCCTTCAGAAGCACGATCTCGTCATAGCCGCCGACTTCCTCGAACACGCGCGAAAGGTGGATCGCCGGGTCTTCCTGGTAGCCAGAGCAGTATTCGAGCCATGCCCGCCCCACCCGCTTCGGCGTGTCGAGCAGGCCCTCGCGTTCCGGATCGTCGCCCGCCCAGCGCAGCAGTGTACGGATCGCGTCCTGCACGTCCTCGGGAACGTCGGGCTTGCCGAGCGGGTTGTCGGGGTCGAAATCGTCGTCGGGGCCGAGGCAATTCATCGATAGCAATCTTTCCAATTCGAGGAGCCATGAGCGTTTACGGATGAAAACGCGGCTTGGATGCGGAGTTCGGGATCGCGGCAAACAGGCTGCGCAAACCCCGCCAAAGCGCTGGACCATGCGGCACGCCGGCGCGAAGAAAGGTGTGTTTGCGGCTTAAACCCCATAATTCAGGCCATATATAGGCCGCAGGCGGCGGATTGCACCGCCAATATTGACATAGGTTGCTAAGAACACGTCGTGTCCCGTGAAGTTCCCTCTCCGCTAGATTTCGAGCGCGCCGCGCGCCGGGTGATCGCGCGCCTGCCGCCCGAATTCCGCGAACCGCTCGCCGAAGTGGTGCTGCGGATCGAGGAATTCGCCGATGACGAGCAGCTCGCCTCGGTCGGGATGGGCGACCGTTGGGATCTTTCGGGCCTTTACGAAGGCGTGCCGCTGCCCGACCAGTCGGTCTGGGACACGCCGCGAATGCCGCCCGTCATCAGCCTGTTCCGCCAGCCGCTCCTGCGCGAAATGGAGGAAACCGGCGTCGGCTTCGACGAACTGGTGCGCCATGTCGTGATCCACGAGGCGGGCCACCATTTCGGCTTTTCCGACGAGGATATGCACGCGCTCGAGGACGCCGCCGGGGACTGAGAAGCCGCTGCGATGGGTTGAGGACGGCACGCTTTTGCCGGGCGGCCGGCATCGCCCTGCCGCGCGCTCCCTTTTCCCGTGGCTTCCCGCCATTGCCATCAGGTTTGGCAAGGCTCGCGCCTCAATCCGCCAAGGCAAGGAGGCACGGCGCATGGAACCGAACCCGCGAGGGCCGCACATCGGACGGGAAGAGAGGCTGCGGATTCTCTTTTACCTCCCGGCGACAACGCCATGGTGGTTCGAAAACATCATACACCACGTCATTGCGCGCTGCAGCGAGGAACACGAGGTCCACGTGATGGTCCCGCCGCTGTGGCGCGGCACCGGGCTCGATGCCCGTCACATACCCCTGCTCGCAGCGCTGCCCGAGGTGCGCTGGCACGTTCTCGACGGCCCCGACCATCCTGTCCTGCGAAGCGATGCCAGCGGTATCGGCGAACTTCTCGAACTGGTGAACTTCATCGCGCCCGACCTCACCTTGTGCCGGAGCGCGGACACGGCGACCCCGGCCCTTTACCCCGGCCACGTCCGCTTTATCCCGAGAACGCGCGCCTGCTCGCCCGATATGCCGATGAACTGCACGACGTGCTGGCATGGCCGCATCCGCTTCCGCCTCGTGAGGACTTCCTCGCCAGGCATGGCCTCGAGAACGCAAAGCGCGTGATCGCGATGCCGCTCGAATACGAGCACGAGGAGAATTGCTTCTCGCAGCATCACGCCTTTCCCGGCAACGCGGCCATGATCGAACAGGTCGCGCACCAGCTTGGCGAGGACACGATCCTCGCCGTGACGAACCATCCCCTGACCGAACTCTACGGCGATACCTCCGCGGTCGTTTCCGCCGTGTTCGAGCAACGCGGAAAGGTCCGGCTCATCCCCGGCGACGAGATTCACGGGCTCACCACCCTGGCGCTTGCCCGCTATTGCGACGGGTTCGTCGTCGGCAATTCGAAAAGCTGGTCGGCGGCCGCCTTCTGGGGCACGCCCATTGCCCGGCTCTCGCGCTTTGCGACCGGCGCATGGGTCAATGCCTATGACGATGTCACCGACCTTGCCGGCGACCTTGCGTTGGGCAAGGCGCGCGCCTTCGAGCCGGTCGATCCCGCACGCTGGCAGCCCGCGCTCGAGCACCACAGCGAATGGGCCGGAAAGGTTCCCGCATGACCGGCGGAAACCACGATACGCTGCTCGGCGTGAACGAGGCTCTTGACTATTACTGGTCGCCCTCGGGCCCGCTCAATTACTCGGCGAGCCGCGACCATACGATCTCGCACGACCTGCCCGACTGGTGGCGCGTCACCAACAGCCTCTACATGGCCGCGCGCGTCCTCATGCTCGAACGCGGCTATTTCCTGGGGACACGCCCGCTGCTCCACCGCCTGCCCAAGCTCGCCGGGGTCGATATCGACACCCACGAGGATTACCGCATCGCCTGCGCGCTTCACGCGCTGTACCGCGAGGATGCGGCGTTCGCAGAGGGAGGGAGCGATGACGCGCTCGCCGCTGCCTGTTCGTGGGCGACGCGCTGAGCGACTATGACTGCGCGCGCGAATGCTCGCTCGCCTTTCTCGGCAGGGCGGAAGGCGCAGCGCATCCTTTCCCGTCGCGGACCGAGGTGGTGGCGAACTTGCGCGCGTTTTTCGCAGGCGACGTTCGCCGCGCGGCGGGCCTGACCACGAAAGCGGCCTGAACGCCCGGGGGACGCGAGGAAGGGTAGGGTCGGGCTGCCGCCGCCCCATCCCTGCCACGCTCCGACTCCGAACGGGTTCGCCTCCGACTCCGGACGGGCTCGCCTCCGACTCCGGACGGGCTCGCCTCCGACTCCGGACGGGCTCGCCTCCGACTCCGGACGGGCTCGCCTCCGACTCCGGACGGGCTCGCCTCCGACCTATGACCCACCAAAAAAGCCCACCCCTTGCGGGATGGGCTTTCTTGGCGCGCCAGGAAGGATTCGAACCTCCGACCGCCTGATTCGTAGTCAGGTACTCTATCCAGCTGAGCTACTGGCGCGCGGTGAGGGGCGGCACATAAGGGGCTGCGCGCGGCTTGGCAATCCCTTCCTGCCAGTTTGTGCGTCACGCAGCCCCGACCCCGCCGAAGAGCTGCGCGGCGAGCAGGGAATCGAGCGGGGGCTTGTCGAGCCTGGCGATCTCCGCGGGCGTGAACCAGCCGACCGCCCCGCCCTCGAGCGCCTGCGGCTCGCCTTCCCACCTGCGCGCGGTGTAAAGGAGGATTACAATCGCGCTTCCCGCGTTCTCGCCCGCGCCCTCGGCGAACCCGGCGGGAACAAGATTGATTGTATCGAGCCCGATACCGAGCTCCTCGCGCAATTCCCTTACGAGACATTCCGTAGGTTTTTCAGAAGGTTCTACCTTACCCCCGGGAAACTCCCAGAGCCCTGCGTGATGCTTTCCGGCGGGGCGGCGGTGCATCAGCCAGCGCCCGTCCGCGCGCTGCAGCGCGCCTGCGCTCACCGCGATCCAGGCGAGCGCATTGTCGGGATTTTTTTCAGCCACGAGCGCCCCATCAACCTTTTCTTAAATGTCTGGGCGGATTTCTGGCGCTGTCAGGAAGACGACGACAGGTGTCACCATGATTTTGACGAACCTCCTTAAGCACATCGGGAACGACAAGTCAGGAGCCACCGCCGTCGAATACGGCCTGATCGTGAGCCTTATCGTGATTGCAGCAGTCGCTTCGTTCCAGGCGGTCGCCAACGAGAACGACAATCTGTGGAACCGCGTTCAGGCCGCGTCGAATGAGGCAATGGGCAATTAAGTTTCTCGAAAGGTCCGGAATTAGGAATTTTTTAGAAGCTTCTCATTATCTCGCAGATGGCCCGTTCGAGCAATCGGACGGGTACGGGTACCGAAGACCTAAACCAGGAGACCAGACATGACCTTCTTCAAGAACCTCGTCCGTGACGAACAGGGCGCCACCGCCATCGAATACGGCCTGATCGCCGCTCTGATCGCCGTCGCCGCGATCACCGCGATGACCACGCTCGGCAACAACCTCGAGAGCACGTTCAACACCGTTTCGGACGAAATGGCTCCGCAGAACTAAGCCGGATCTCCTTCGGGAGAAACGCAAGGGGCGGCAGGGCAACCTGCCGCCCCTTTTCGTTCGCGCTTCAAAGGCGGGGCCGGCGGGACGGGTCGCCTCAGCGGGCACGCACCACGATCTTGACCTTCTGTCCGGGCGTCAGCCGGTCGCCCTGACCCAGCGAATTGAGCACACGGAAGCGTTCTTCCTGCGCATTGCGATAGGCCATGCGCCGCGCAAGGCTCGCGATGGTGTCGCCGCGGCCGACCGTCACCACGTCGATCCGCTTGGGCACGACATTGGCCGCTTCCTGCGAAGAGATGCGGCGCATCGACTGGAACATCGGGGCGAACACCCCCGCCCGGCCCGCCGGCGTGACCGCGGCGAAATGGAACGCGCGGTCACGACTGAATTCATAGGCATAGACGACCACGTCGATCGCGCCGTTTTGCGCGTTGACCCGCGCCGTGCCGACCATGGCGGGCAGGCCATTCACCGTCGTGCGGCGCAGCTCCTGTGGGTTGATCGTCTGGTTCTGACCCGCGATTGCCGAGAACACGCCGCGCACGTAGCGGTCGAGATCGCCGGTATAAGGCCCGGTCGACATCTGCGCCTGCCCGACCTGCCCGTTGATGCTCACCGCGCGCGTGCCGTTCACCATGTAATAGCCCTGCGGCACGGTGAAGGCGAGGCGCAGGTCCGGGTGGATGAAACTCTGCCCCTCGATGATCCCCTGCTCTGGGTCGTCGCCGTAGAGCAGCCCGTCGATCCGGGTTAGGAAGGTGTCGCGATTGAGCTGGCCCGGCGCGAGCGGACGCGCCTTGGCGAGCGCGGCCTGCACCCGGCTTGCCGGATCGGGGTGGGTCGAGGCCCATTCGGGAATCGAGGCGTTGCGCCCCTGTATCCGGGCCTCGAGCGAATTCTGCGCGGCAAGGCTCGCCAGCACCGTTCCCATCGCGCGCGGATCGTAACCGGCGCGTGTCAGGTAAAGGATGCCGAGATTGTCGGCCTCGATCTCCTGGCTGCGCGAATAGCTCAGCGTGAGCAGCTGCGAGCCCTGCAGGAACCCGCGCGAAAGCGTGTCGCCCAGCCCCGAATCGCCGAGCAGGATCGAGCTGCCGATCGCGCCGAGAATGCCGAGGATCGAATTCCTCTGCGCGGCCTGCTGGCGGCGCTGCGAATGGCGCGCGGCAACATGGCCGACCTCGTGGCCGAGCACGGCTGCGAGTTCCGCCTCATTGTCCATCAGCGTCACCAGTTGACGGGTCGTGTAGATATAGCCGCCGGGGATCGCGAAGGCGTTGTTGACCGGCGAATTGAGCAGGCTGACGGTGAAGCTTTCGCGCGCATTGCCAAGCCCGGAATGGACCGCGATGCCCTTGCCGACCTGTTCTACATAGGCCGCCTGGGGCCCGCGCATCGCGCCGCCGAACTGGTCGAGGAACTGGGGATGGTATTTCGCCCCCTGCTGCGCCTCGGCCGGAGTGATCGGCGTCGAGGCACTGGGAATCTCCCCGCCCATGCCTACGCATCCCGTCAGCGCGAGCGCGCCTGCCGATACGGCTGCGAATTTCAGGCTGCGGGCGAATTTCGATCTGCGGAACATGGGTTTCGGGCCTCCTCTCCAGCCTCGCCGGGTCGTGATGGTTAACCAATACACCGCGCGCCGGGAAGTTTCGAGAAGGCCGCGCCCCGCCTTGGGCAGGCCCTAGCCGCCCAGTTGCAGGAAGCGGTCCTCGCGCTTGGCGATGAGCGCCTCGACAGAGAGGCCGGATAGCCCGTCGATCTCCTCCGCGATCGCCTTGCCCAGCGCCTTCGCCGCCGCTGCGGGTCCGCGATGCGCGCCGCCTGCGGGTTCCTTCACGATCCGGTCGATAACCTTCAGGCGCTTGAGATGCTGGGCCGTCACCTTCATCGCCTCGGCCGCCTCGGGTGCCTTCTCCGCCGTGCGCCACAGGATCGAAGCGCATCCCTCGGGCGAGATCACCGAATAGACCGCGTGCTCCATCATCAGCACCCGCTCGGCACTGGCGAGAGCGACCGCGCCGCCCGAACCGCCCTCGCCCACGATCGCGGCGACCATCGGGACGCGCAGCGCGAGACACGCCTCGGTTGAACGGGCGATGGCTTCGGCCTGGCCGCGCTCTTCCGCCTCGATCCCCGGAAAGGCGCCCGAGGTGTCGACCAGCGTGACCACCGGCAGGCCGAATCGCCCGGCGAGCTCCATCAGGCGGATCGCCTTGCGATAGCCCTCGGGCTTGCCCATGCCGAAATTGTGCTTGATCCGGCTTTGCGTGTCGTTGCCCTTTTGATGGCCGATCAGCATGACCCGGCGCCCGTCGAGCTTGGCGAAACCGCCCATGATCGCCTGATCGTCGCCATAGAGCCGGTCGCCGCCCAGCGGCACGAATTCCTCGAAGGCGTGCTCGACATAGTCGCGGAAATGGGGGCGCTGCGGGTGGCGGGCGACCTGCGTCTTCTGCCACGGGGTGAGCGAGGCATAGGTGCTCGCCAGCAGGTCCGCGCTCTTCGCTTCGAGCCGGGCGATTTCCTGCGCGACATCGACATCGTGTTCGGCATCCACCGTGCGCAGCGCGGCGATGCGTTCGTCGATGGACTGCACCGGCTTTTCGAAGTCGAGATAGGAAACCTTGGACATATCCCGCATGGCGCTATCGGGATGTTGCGCGCTGGGCAAGCCTCATGCGCTCCTGCCGCCCAGCGGATGACGCGCATTCACCAGTTCGACGAGCCGCGCGGCATCGACATGGGTGTAGATCTGCGTGGTCGCGATGTCGGCATGGCCGAGCAGGGTCTGCAGCATCCGCAGGTCCGCCCCGCCTTCGAGCAGGTGGGTGGCGAAGGCATGGCGCAGCACGTGCGGGGAAACGCCCGCCGGATCGAGCCCGGCGCGCACCGCGAGCGCCTTCAAGAGCTGGAACAGGCGCACGCGGGTGAGATGGCCCGATTTGCCGCGCGATGGGAAGAGGAAACGCGAGGGATCGTCCCCGCGCGCCTTGCGCCACCGCGAAATCGCCTCGGCGGCGCGCGCGCTCACCGGGACCATGCGGGTGGTCCCGCCCTTGCCCGTCACCGTCAGCAGCGGCGCATCGCGCGGCACGGCGCTCACCGGAAGCGCAACCAGTTCGCTCGCCCGCAGGCCAGACCCGTAGAGCAGTTCGATCAGCGCGAGCAGCCGCACCGCCTCGACCTTGCCGCTTTCGGCCTCGCGCTCGGCGGTCTGGAACAGCGCGTCCACCGCCTCGTGGCCGAGGACCTTGGGCAGCGGGCGGCGCGTGCGCGGGGCGGGCAGCGCGCCCGACGGATCGTCCGCCCTCCAGCCCTCGTCCAGCGCGAAGCCGAAGAATTGCCTGAGCGCCGACGCCTTGCGCGCCGCCGTGGACGGCGCGAGCGAGCTCCATGCCCCGGCGAGCTGCGCGACCTTGGCCCGCGGCGCGCTCGCAAGGTCGCCAATGGCATCCTCGGCCTGCGCGAGGTCGCGGGCATAGGCGGCAAGCGTGTTAGCCGCCGCGCCGCGCTCGCTCGCCAGCATATCGAGGAAGGCGTCCGTTGCCCGCGACACGCTCAGCCGCGGGCGACGGCTTCCGCCGCGATCATCCGCGCTTCGGCTTCGAGCCCGACGCGGTTCAGCGCGCTGACGATGTGATAGAGGTGGCGCGGGGTCATCTGCGCCCAGCTCTCGCCCTGCATCCCGAGCCCGGCGAGCAGCGCGACGAGCGCCGGGTTGCGGACCTCGGCGGCGCGTTCGATCGTCGCGCTCCAGCGGCTGCGGCGGACAAGATCAATGCCGAGCCTTGAGGCGAAGCCGTCGCGCTCGGCATCGGCGATGCGGCCCAGTCCGGCAAGCCCGGCGACAAGGAAGGCCGCCTTGCGCGGGCTCGCGTCCTCGTATTGGTCGACGAAGGCATCGACCGCGCCCTCGCTCGCCCGGCCGCCTCCGGGATCGGCCAGCGCGACCAGCGCCCAGCCCATGCTGCCCTCTTCCACCGCGCCGCGCCACGCGGCGGCATCGCGGTCGAGCCCGGCGGTGAGCATCGAGGCGATGAGATCGCCCGCAGCCTCGGCGAGGTCTGCGTTGGCGGGGATGCGCGCAGCGGCGTAGGCAGTCGCGACGATCGCGCCGTAATCGGGCGCGTCGCCCTCGCCCCACAGCCGCCGCATCGCCGCGACCCTGTCGGCGGGCGCGGGCGCGAGATAGGCTTCGCGCAGCGCCCCGGCGCGCGCGGCGGGATCGCCGCCGACCTGCGGATCGGCATAGACCTGGCTCAGGAGGTTCACCATCGCATCGGCCGAGAACACACCGCTCGCCGCCGCTTCCCCGGCGAAGGCGAGGCGGTCGGCGGGCGAAAGCTGCGGGGCGGGCGCGGCGGCGAGCGCGTAATAGGCCCCGGCGCCTTCCATCAGCCGCTCGGGAACGGGCTCGCCCAGGGCGGTCGCAAGCCCGAAGCGCCACGGGCTCAATTCCTCGACCTCGTCCCACTCAATCTCCACCGCACGCCGACCGCGCCCGGCCGCGCCCGCGTAACGCCGCGCCAGCAGCACGTCGATGCGCGGTGCGATCCCCTGATTGAGAGCGCGATCGAGTTGCGCGGCGGCCAGCACGTCCTCGCCCGCATATGCATTGCAGATCGCCTGCCACAAAACCCATTGCGCATCCTCCCGCACGGACCCCTGCAGGCGGACGGCAGGACACGCGCCGGTGAAATCAGTCAGCGCGACATAGGCGGCAAGCGCCTCGTTAGTGAGCGCCGCATCCCAATTAGCGGTATCGACATCCTGCGCGATCGCGCGCGCGGCCATCGGCTCGCCCATTCGGTTCAGCAGCCCGGCACGCAGCGCGGCGAACTCGACCGGGTCCATACCCTCGGGCGCGGCAAGGCGGCTGGCGAGCGCGCGGCGCAGCAGGATGTGCCCCCAGCGCGAGACGAGCCGCGTGTCGGTCCCGGCGATCACCGCGCGCACGAGCGAAGCGGGCTGGCGTGCGAAGGAGCCGGTGGCAAAGCCGCCTTCTTCCGGCGAGATCACGCCGACCTCGGCCAGCGAACGGCGCGCGGCGGGCGGGATGTCGAACTTGGGCTTGAGGCCGAGCAGGTCGTCCAGTTCGTCGGGCGAAAGCTCTTCGAGTTCCTCGATCGACGGGAGCGCAGCGAGCTGTTCGGGCGAAAGCTGCGGGACCGGCCGGGCGGCATCGCCCGCTCCGGGCGAGGCGGCGCTGTCCCCTTCGCCCGGAGCGGGCGCAGGGCGCGGCGCGACAGTCGGCGCGGCGACGGGCGGCGCAGCTCGCGGGGCACTCGGCGCAGGGGTCGGCGAAGGCGTGGGCGCGGGATCGTCGAAGCCCGGCGGCAGCAGCGATTCGGGCCGGCTCTGCGCCCCCAGCCCTCCGCCAAGCAGCGCAGCGGCGAGCGCCCCCGCAATGGCGAATGCCGCCGCCCCGGCGGCCCCGCGCATCGTTTTCATCGCGCGCCCTCCCCCGAGGCAACCGCGACCGGGGTCTCGACCGGCTCCGCTATGGGACGGATCGGCTCCTCCCCGCCGTCGATCCAGGCGAGCGCAAGCACCGCGATCACCGCTGCACCGACCAGCAGGCCGAGGCGCGCACGGGCCGGCGCGACCGGACCGCGGCGCGCACGGCGCCCATTGCCGACACGGCCGCCGATACGAGCGCCGATGCGACCTTCGCCGGATGCGCGCGAGGAGGACAGGCGAGACATATTGCGCGCGCTCTAGCCCATCTATAGGCCATGCGGCAATGACCGGTGAGACCGCCCTCGACGATATGCGCATCGCCCGCCTGGCGGCGCGGATCGACCGCCCGATCGTGCTCGTCGGGCTGATGGGCGTTGGCAAGTCCACGGTCGGCCGCCGCCTCGCCGCGATGCTTCAGCGCAGCTTCGTCGATGCCGACGAAGCGATCGAGGAAGCAGCCCAGCGCAGCGTCGCGGAAATCTTCGAGGAATTCGGAGAATCCTATTTCCGCGACGGCGAGAGGCGCGTCATCGCCCGCCTGATCGACGAGGCTGCGGGCGTGATCGCGACCGGCGGCGGCGCCTTCGTCGACCCGGAAACCCGCGCGCTGATCCTCGAGCGCGCCATCGCGGTGTGGATCGATTGCGACATCGACACGCTGGTCGAGCGCACCTCGCGCCGCAACACACGGCCCCTGCTGAAAAGCGGGGACCCGAAGGAAATCCTGACCCGCCTCTCCCGCGAACGCCGCGACTTCTATGCCGAGGCTCCGATCAGGGTGGAAAGCGTCAACGGTCCCCACACCGACACCGCGCGGGCCATCATCGAGGCAATCGAGGAGCATCTCGCGTGACGACGCAGCGCAAGGTCATCCCGGTCGCCCTTGCCGGGCGCTCCTATGACGTGGTGATCGAGCCGGGCTGCGTGCTCGATCGCTTCGCAAAGCACGCCCGCGACTATCTGCCGAAGGGCCGCAAGGTCCCCTTCGTCGCCGACCGCGCGACGCACCGCCTGTTCAGCGAAGCGGTCGGGCGCAGCCTCGCCAGCGTAGGCAAGGAGGCCGAATGGTTCGTGGTCGAACCGGGCGAAGGCGCCAAGAGTTGGGCGGTGCTCGAAGAGCTGTGCGACTGGCTGCTGGCGCTCGGCATCACGCGGTCGGACCATGTCTTTGCGCTCGGCGGCGGGGTGGTGGGCGACCTCACGGGCTTTGCCGCCGCCATCCTCAAGCGCGGCTGCGGCTTCGTCCAGATCCCCACCACCCTGCTCGCGCAGGTCGACAGTTCGGTCGGCGGCAAGACCGCGATCAACACGGGCGCGGGCAAGAACCTGATCGGCGCCTTTCACCAGCCTTCGCACGTGTTGATCGACCCGCTCGTGCTGGACACACTGCCTGAGCGCGAGATGCGCGCAGGTTTCGCCGAGGTGCTCAAATACGGCCTGCTCGGCGATGCAGCCTTCTTCGACTGGCTCGAGGCGAACGGCGAGGCCGTGCTGGCGCGCGAACCGGAGGCCCTCACCCACGCCATTGCCACCAGCGTCGCCACCAAGGCCCGGATCGTCGCCGAGGACGAGCGCGAGACGAGCGGCGCGCGCGCCCTGCTCAATCTCGGCCATACCTTCGGCCATGCGCTGGAAGCGGAAACGGACTTTTCGGACAGGCTGCTGCACGGCGAGGCGGTCGCGCTCGGCATGGTGCTCGCCGCCCGCTATTCGGCCCGGCGTGGCGAATTGTCGCATGACGAGGCCGAGCGCGCCGCGCGGGTCATCGCCGCGTCGGGCCTACCCTCGGAGATCGCCGCGCTCGGCATGGACTGCACCGGCGAAACGCTCGTCGACCATATGCGACACGACAAGAAGATGGAGGGCTCGGGCACGCTCCCCTTCCTCCTGCTGCGTGACATCGGCGCGGCCTACATGGCGCGCGATGTCGAACTGGCCGACGTTGCCGCCTTCCTCGACGAGCAATTGCAGGCGCATTGAGAAAGCGAGAAGGGCATGACCCGCTTCATCGACCTGTCGATCCCGATCACCAATAACGTCGTCTCCGATCCCGAGGTGATGCGCCCGCGCGTGACCTACATGACGCATGAGAGCACGTGGGAGCAGATCGCGATGTTCTTCCCCGGCCTCACCCGCGAAGACCTGCCGGACGGCGAAGGCTGGGCGGTCGAGCAGGTCGAGCTTTCGACCCATAACGGCACCCACATGGACGCGCCGTGGCATTTCCACTCGACCACGGACGAAGGCGCGCGACCCGCCCCGAGCATCGACGAGGCGCCGCTCGACCGCTTCTTCCGCCCCGGGGTGAAGCTGGACTTCTCCCACCTCCCCCACGGGCACGTGGTGAGCGCAGCCGAAGTCGAAGCGGAACTTGCGCGGATCGGGCACGATCTCGCGCCGCTCGACATCGTGCTGGTGCAGTCGGGGGCGGTTTACGGAACCGAAAACTTCACCGACCAGGGCGTCGGCCTCGGCGCGGAAGCGACGCTGTGGTTGACCGAAAGGGGCGTCGAGGTCGTCGGGACCGATGCGTGGAGCTGGGACGCGCCCTTCAGCCACACGGCCCGGCGCTGGGCCGAGACGCGCGACCCCTCGATTATCTGGGAAGGCCACAAGGCGGGGCGCATCCGGCCCTATTACCAGATCGAGAAGCTGACCAATCTCGCGGAGCTCCCCGCGACCGGCTTCACCCTGTCGTGCTTCCCGGTCAAGATCGAGCGCGCGAGCGCGGGCTGGATCCGCGCGGTCGCGCTGATCGAGGATTAGCCGGTATCGAGGCTTAGCCGACCGGGCGCGCCGGCCCCTTGGCGAGCTTGTCCGAAATATCCGTGACCGTGCCGCCCTCGCCCGCTTCTTCGGCGATCATCGCATCGTGTTCGGCAAACAGGCGTTCGATGTCCGCCCGCCTTTCGAGCAGAAGATGCGCGATGCCAGGCGCAAGGCTTTCCCCCTCTCCGATCTGGCCGAGCAGTGCGGCGATGTCGCTCGCGGTCGCGTCCTTGGCGGTCTTGAAGAAGTGACCCTTGCGGTCGAAATATCCGGTTCCCTTGCGTGCCATCGTCCTGATCCCTCCCGATGCGCTCCTGGATTGGCGCGAATCGAGCTACGGATTCTCCGACCGAACGGAGGCGGCGACCATCACATTTACGTGAATTGGCAGGCGAGGCACAGAAATTGTCGTTTCATTACAAGAAAACCCCGCTCACACCCACGAAACAGGCAAAATAATTGCCCGTTAGCCTAATTTCCTTGTCTCGACACCGGTAGTGCGCGGCCCGCAAGGGCCGCGCTTCAGGCCCCCGGCAGGGCCCTATTCGAGCTCGAGGATCACCGCGTCCACCGCGAGGCTTTCGCCTTCCTCGGCGTTGATGCTGGCGATCGTGCCTTCCTTTTCGGCGCGCAGGATGTTCTCCATCTTCATCGCCTCGACCGTTGCGAGCGGCTGGCCGGGCTGGACCTCCTCTCCCTCGCTCACGTGCAGTTTCACCAGCACGCCGGGCATGGGGCAGATGAGCATCTTGGACAGGTCCGGCGGCTCCTTTTCGATCATCAGGCTCTCATGTGTCGCAAGCCGCAGCGGCAGGACCAGCGCGCGATGCGCCGCGCCGCGGGTGGTGACGACCCAATGATTGCCGGACCGCTCGACGATCAGGCCGAAGGCGCTGCCGTCCGCGTCGGTCGCGCTCGCCTGCGCCATGCCGGGCATCCAGTCGCAGGTGCCTTCGACCTTGTGCCCGTCCACCATCGCATGGCCGTCGCCGAGGACCACCTCGAAGCGCTTGTCGCCCAGCTTGACCAGCCATTCGGATGTCACGCGCTGCACGCCCTCGCGGCCGTCGTCGCCATCGAGCTGTCCGGAAATGCGCCGCGCGCGGCTTGCCCAGGTGAACTCGATTCCCGCCGCGATCGCTGCCAGCCGCCGTTCGAATCCCTCGCTCACCGGAGCGCCCTCGAAGCCGTCGGGATATTCCTCGGCGATGAAGCCCGTGGTCAGCTCGCCCGAACGAAAGCGCGGGTGCTGCATGATCGCGGAGAGGAAGTCGACATTGTGGCCGAGCCCCTTGAGGCGGAAGCGGTCGAGCGCCTCGACCTGCAGGTCCGCCGCCTCGTCGCGGGTCGGCGCCCAGGTGATGAGCTTGGCGATCATGGGGTCGTAGAACATCGACACCTCGCCGCCTTCGAACACGCCGTCGTCGACGCGGATCGAGCCCGCCCCGTGCGCGACCCCGCGCCGGGCCTTGCCCTGCACCTCCTCGTCCTCGGTCCAGCCGGGGATCGGGGGTGAATAATGGGTGAGGCGACCCGTCGAGGGGAGGAAGCCGCGATAGGGGTCTTCGGCATAAACGCGGTTCTCGATCGACCAGCCGTGGATGCCGATGTCATCCTGCGTCATCGAGAGCTTTTCTCCGTAAGCCACACGGATCATCTGCTCGACGAGGTCGATGCCGGTGATCGCCTCGGTCACCGGGTGTTCGACCTGAAGCCGGGTGTTCATCTCGAGGAAGTAGAAGCTTTCCCCCGTCGGGTCCGCGCCCGACACGATCAGTTCGACCGTGCCCGCCGAATGATACCCCACCGCCTTGGCAAGAGCGACGCATTGCTCGCCCATGGCCTTGCGCATCTTGGGCGTGACGAAGGGCGACGGCGCTTCCTCGACAACCTTCTGGTGGCGCCGCTGGATCGAGCATTCGCGCTCGTTCACGTAGAGGACGTTCCCGTGCTTGTCGCCGAGCACCTGGATTTCGATGTGGCGCGGGTTCTCGATGAACTTCTCGATGAAGACACGGTCGTCGCCGAAACTGCTCAGCCCCTCGCGCTTGGTCGCCTCGAAGCCTTCGCGCACGTCCTTTTCGCTCCAGGCGAGGCGCATCCCCTTGCCCCCGCCGCCGGCGCTGGCTTTCATCATCACCGGATAGCCGATGTCGTTGGAGATCTCGACCGCGTGGTCGGTGTCACGGATTTCGCCGACGAAGCCGGGGACGACATTGACGCCCGCCTCACGCGCGAGCTTCTTGGATTCGATCTTGTCGCCCATCGCCGCGATTGCATTCGCGGGTGGGCCGATGAAGACGATGCCTTCCTTGTCCAGCGCCTCGACGAAGCTCGCGCGCTCGGACAGGAAGCCGTAGCCGGGATGGATCGCCTCAGCCCCCGTCTGCTTGGCCGCAGCGATGATCTTGTCGGCGACAAGGTAGCTCTCGGCCGCGGGCGACGGGCCGATATGCACCGCCTCGTCCGCCATCCGCACGAAAGGCGCGTGGCGGTCGGCGTCCGAATAGACCGCGACCGTCGCGATGCCCATTTTCTTCGCCGTCGTAATGACCCGGCAGGCGATCTCGCCGCGATTGGCGATCAGGATTTTCGAGAACAAGCGAACCCCTTTCGAGCAAATGCGCACTTCGTGGCCTTGGCCTATGCCGCCTTGGCCCCGGCCCTGCAACCTATCGGATTTGCGCGCTCACGGGTTGTCCCGGGCAAGCGCGCGCAATTGCTCGGTGCGCGCCTCGGTCAGGGCGGTCTTGCAGGTGGCGACCAGCAGCGGCTCCATGCTGCCGCCGCGCGCGTCATAGCCTTCGAGCCGGCAATGCGCGTCGCGCAAGCGCAGCCATGCGCGCTGCGCTTCGAGCAGGCTGGCGAAGAAGCCGGGGCGCTCGTCCTTGCGGAAATTGTCGTCCTCCCATTCCGCATCGCGCGCCTTCATGGCGGCGGCGGTTTGTTTCCACTGGCGGTTGAGCGCGCGGTCGGCTTGCTCGTATTCCAGCCCAGCGCACCAGTTCATCTCCTGCTGGCGCGTGGGCTCGTCGCAGTTCCAGTCCGCATTTGGCGGCGCGGCCTGCGCAAGAAAGAGCGGGGCGAGGAAGGTCAGCATGGCGGAATCCTTTCGGCGGCGAAGGCGGTCAGTGCCGCAGCATAGGCGGGCGCGCCGCGCCTGTCGCCTTCGCCCGCGACAAGGGTTTCCACGGCGCGGGCGAGCATGGCGACGTTTTCGGGCGACAGCGCACCGAGCGGTTCGACATAGACGCCGATGGTGAACGCGATGGCTCCCGTCCGCGGCAGGCGGCGCAAGGTCTGGCGTTCGGAGCGTACGAACAGCGTCTCGCCGGCGTTGGCGGGCGTGACATCGGCGAATTGCTCTTGCGCCTCGCCGTCGGCCAGCCAGCGGCGCTGCTCCGTCGGCGCGATGAACCAGTTGCAGCGCCCGTAGATCGCACCGGGGCGCAAAGTCGCCATGAAACGGTCTACCCCGCTTGCAAGCTGTTCCTCGTACCCCGCGATCGGCGCATGGAGCGCGCGCAGGGGCAGCCCGAGCTTGTCGGCGGGGCGCCAGTCGGTCGGCCACGCGACGGCGGCGCCGATCAGGCGGTAGACCTCCTCGCCATCGGCGCGGCTAAGCAGGCAAATATCCTCGTGCGAAGACAGCGCGACTTCGGGCAGCGCGCCCCGGGCCCCGAGCATGGCCGCCAGTTCGCGGCCCGGTTCCTCGGCCTTGGGAGTGAGTTGCACGCCTTCCGGCCAGTCTGCGAAAGCGGCGGCGCGTGCCGCAAGGTCGGGCCCAGGCTGGAGCCATTCCGCCTCGCCCAATCGGCACAGCCCCATGCGCAGCTGCCCGCCCCCGCGTGCCCTGGGCAGCAGCGCGTCGACGCAGAAGCCGAGGGTCATTCCGATCCCTTGCGCTGCAGCCCCTTGATCGTGACGACCGCCCAGGCGGCATAGACGACGATCGCGATGGTCGCGATCATCTCGTTCTCGAGCATCGCGCCCCCGCGGCAATCGGCCATCCTCCGATAGCTTTCCTCGTCCCAGCCCGCGCCGAAGCCGCATTTGAAGTAGTTGCCGGCGATGATGAGCTGGACCGCGATCCAGTAGACGACGCTGACGAGGATGGGGCGCTTTTTCATTATTCGGCCGGTTCCCGGTGATCGATGCGGCGCTTCGGCTCCTCGCCCTGCAAGGCGGTCATCCCGAGCTTGGCGAGAAGCGCACCGTCGCTGTCGTCGCCCGCATTGGGCGCGGTGAGCAGCTTGTCACCGGTGAAGATCGAATTCGCGCCTGCGAGGAAGCACAGCGCCTGGGTCGCCTCGGACATGGATTCGCGGCCAGCAGAGAGGCGCACCATGCTCATCGGCATGGTGATGCGCGCGACCGCGACGGTGCGGGCGAACTCGATATCATCGATCTTCGCCATAGGCGTATCGGCGAGCATATCGCCCAGCACCGTGCCCTTGACCGGCACCAGCGCGTTGACCGGCACGCTTTCGGGATGTTCGGGCAGGGTCGCGAGCGTGTGGATAAAGCCGACCCGGTCATCGCGCGTTTCGCCCATGCCGACGATCCCGCCCGAGCACACGTTGATCCCCGCGCTTCGCACGTGATCGAGCGTGTCGAGCCGGCACTGGAAATCGCGCGTCGAGATCACCCGCTCGTAATATTCCGGCGAGCTGTCGATATTGTGGTTGTAATAGTCGAGCCCCGCCTCGGCGAGCTGGTCTGCCTGATGCGGTTCAAGCATCCCCAGTGTCATGCAGGTCTCGAGCCCCATGTCGCGGACGCCCTTCACGATCTCGACGATCTTCGGCATATCGCGGTCCTTGGGATTGCGCCACGCCGCGCCCATGCAGAACCGCTGCGAGCCCGCATCCTTCGCCTGCGCCGCGCGCTGGAGAACCTCCTGCACATCCATCAGCTTGGTCGCCTCGACGCCGCTGTCGGCATGGACCGACTGCGAGCAATAGCCGCAATCTTCGGGGCAGCCGCCGGTCTTGATGGAGAGCAACGTGCAGAGCTGGACCTGTTCGGGCGGGTGGTGGTCGCGGTGAACGCTGGCGGCGCGGAAGACCAGCTCGGTGAAGGGAAGGTCGAAAAGTGCCGCGATTTCCTCGCGGGTCCAGTCGGTGCGGATTTCAGTCATTTTCGCTCTCTCTGCGGCGCGCCATCACGCTTACCGCTATCATGATGCCACCAAGAACGAGCGGAACGTAGCCCAAAGGCCAGTGCAACTCGCGGAATGCCTCACATTGTGTTTCCAGCCACCCTGCGGGATTTGACCAGCAACGCAGCGCGACCTGTTTGACCGGAGAGGTCAAAAGACCAGCGAGGACAAGTAGCCCACCGACGGTCGGGAGGGACCGCGCAGGCCGTCCGGATTTCACTCCGCCGCCTCGTCCATCTCTCCGTCCGCCGGCGGCATATTGTGCCCCAGCAGCGTCAGGATATCCGCCGCGCATTCGACCACGTTCGAGCCGGGGCCGTAGATGCCCTGCACCCCCGCCTCGCGCAGGAAGTCATAATCGCTCGCCGGGATGACGCCGCCCGCCGTCACCTTGATGTCGGCGCGGCCCGCTTCCTTCAGTAGCCGGATGAGTTCGGGGATCAGCGTCTTGTGACCGGCCGCAAGGCTCGAGCAGCCGATCACGTCGACCCCGTTTTCGAGCGCCATGTCGCGCGCTTCTTGCGGGGTCTGGAAGAGCGGGCCGGAGACGACCTCGAAACCCATGTCGCTGAACGCGCTGGCGATCACGTTGGCGCCGCGGTCGTGGCCGTCCTGGCCCATCTTGGCGACCATGATCTTCGGCTTGCGCCCCATGCGCCGCTCGACCGCCTCGACGCCATTGGTCACCTGTTCCCAGCGCCGGTCGAATTCGTAGGCGGTCTTGTAGACGCCGCTGACGGGCTTGGGCGTCGCGTCGTGGCGGCCGAAGACCGCTTCCATCGCCTGCGAAATCTCGCCCAGCGTCGAGTCATGCCGTGCCGCCTCGACCGCAAGTTCGAGCACGTTGCCGCCCGCCTTGCAGCCCACGGTCAGCGCCGCAAGCGCCTTTTTGCAGGCGTCCTCGTCGCGGTTCGCGCGGACCCATTCGATGCGCTCGATCTGGCCCTTCCTGACCTTGGCATTGTCGATGTCGAGCGTCTCGATCGGGTCTTCCTTATCCTTGCGATACTTGTTGACCCCGACGATCACCGTCTCGCCCCGGTCGACCTTGGTCTGCTTTTCCGCCGCCGCGCGCTCGATCGCGGCCTTGGGCGCGCCGCTATCCACGTAAGCGGTCATCCCGCCCGCCGCATCGACCTCGGCGATCAGCTTTTCGGCCTCGTCCACCAGCGTCGCGGTCAGCGCCTCGATGTAGTGCGAGCCGCCGAGCGGATCGACGACATTGGTGATGCCGCTTTCCTCCTGAAGGACGAGCTGCGTGTTGCGCGCGATGCGGGCGGAGAAGTCGGTCGGCAGCGCGATCGCCTCGTCCAGCGCATTGGTGTGGAGCGACTGCGTCCCGCCCAGCGTCGCTGCCATCGCCTCGATCGTGGTGCGGATGACGTTGTTGTAGGGGTCCTGCTCCTGCAAGCTCACGCCCGAGGTCTGGCAGTGGGTGCGCAGCATCTTCGACTTGTCGGCCTTCGCGCCGAGATCGTCCATGACCCGGTACCACAGCGTGCGCGCCGCGCGCAGCTTGGCGATCTCCATGAAGAAGTTCATGCCGATGCCGAAGAAGAACGACAGGCGCGGCGCGAAGGCGTCGATGTCGAGCCCGGCCGCCATCGCGCGCTCCACGTATGCCTTGCCGTCGGCGATGGTGAAGGCGAGCTCCTGCACCGCCGTCGCGCCTGCCTCGTGCATATGATAGCCCGAGATCGAAATGCTGTTGAATCGCGGCATATTGGCCGAGGTATAGGCGATGATGTCGGAGACGATCCGCATACTCGGTTCGGGCGGGTAGATATAGGTGTTGCGGACCATGAACTCCTTGAGGATGTCGTTCTGGATGGTCCCGGACAGTTTCTCCTGGGAAACGCCCGATCGTTCGGCGGCGACGATATAGAACGCCATGACCGGGATGACCGCGCCGTTCATGGTCATCGACACGCTCATTTCATCGAGCGGGATCTGGTCGAACAGGATCTCCATGTCGCGCACGGTGTCGATCGCGACGCCCGCCTTGCCGACATCGCCGACGACGCGCGGGTGGTCGCTGTCATAGCCCCGGTGGGTGGCAAGGTCGAAGGCGACCGAAAGACCCTTCTGCCCGGCGGCGAGATTACGGCGATAGAAGGCGTTCGATTCCTCGGCGGTCGAAAAGCCCGCATATTGCCGGATCGTCCACGGGCGCCCGGCATACATCGAGGCTTTCACCCCGCGCGTGAAGGGCGCGAAGCCGGGCAGGCCCGGGTCCCAGCCTTCGTGGTCCTCGCCCGTGTAGAGCGGCTTGATGTCGAAGCCCTCTGGCGTGTTCCAAGTGAGGTCGCGGCCCTTCACTTCCTTGTCGGCGAGGGCTTTCCAGTCGGCGGGGGTCGGTTTGTCGGTCATGGCTCGCTCTTAGACGAAATCATGCCCCCGGCGAAAGGTCGCGCCGGGGGCCGGGTGTGACGAAGCATTTCGGGGCTGGCGGTTCGCCTAATGCCCCTTGAATTCGGGTTTGCGCTTCTGGAGGAAAGCCATGCCGCCTTCCTTGGCATCGTCGCTCGCGCCCGCGATACGCTGCGCTTCGGCTTCGGCCAGCAGCACCATCTGCAGGTTCTGGTCGATCGCGGTGGCGATGTTGCGCTTGATGTGCGCGTAGGCGAGCGTCGGGCCGTTGGCGAGCTTGGCGGCGAGCGCCTTCGCCTCGTCCATTAGCGCATCGTCCTCGACGCACTTGTAGACGAGGCCCCAATCCTCGGCTTGGCTTCCCGAAATCTTCTCGCCCAGCATCATCATGCGGGTCGCGCGCGCACGGCCGATCGCGCGGGTGAGCAACCAGGTCGATCCGCCGTCGGGGACGAGGCCGATGTTGACGAAAGCCTGGAGGAAATAGGCGCTCCTGGCCGCAATGGTGAAATCCGCCGCAAGGGCGAGCGAGCACCCGACACCCGCAGCAGGGCCGTTGACCGCGCAGATCACCGGGACGTCGGCGCGGATGAGCTGGCTGATCGCGGGGTTGTAATGCTGGATCAGCGCCTCGTGGCTGCCGCCCTTGCCGCCCAATGCGCTGCCGCTGCCGCGCGCCGAAAGGTCCGCGCCCGAACAGAAGCCCTTGCCCTCGCCCGTGATCAGCACCGCGCGCGTGTCGCCGAGATCGTAGAAGGCCTGCCCCAGCTCGTCCGCCATCTGCGGCGGCATGGCGTTGAGGCGTTCGGGCCGGTTGAGGGTGATCGTGGTGAGCGGGCCGTCGCGTTCCACGCGGATGGTTTCATAGTCGGACAAGGTGTTTTCTCCGGTTTGCGAGCCGTCAGTTGGACCAGTGCGCGCCTTCCTTGGGCGTCTCCATGATCTCCGTAAGCATGCCCATCATGTCCTTGGGATGGACGAAAAAGATAGGCGTGCCGTGGGCGCCGATGCGGGTGGGGCCGAGGATGCGCTTGCCCATTTCCTCGAATTCCTTGCGCGCTTCCTCGATGTCGGGGACCTCGAAGCAGACATGATGCTGCCCCCCCAGCGGGTTCTTCTCGAGGAAGCCGCGAATGGTCGATTTCTCGCCGAGCGGCTCGATCAGCTCGATCTGCGTGCCGTTCATCCCGCTGTCGGTGGGCGTGTCGACGAAGCAGACCTTTACGCCCTG
Source organism: Erythrobacter sp. (assembly GCF_011765465.1). NCBI lineage: Bacteria > Pseudomonadati > Pseudomonadota > Alphaproteobacteria > Sphingomonadales > Erythrobacteraceae > Erythrobacter > Erythrobacter sp. Next base: position 1,260,166 of record NZ_CP050265.1, read on the forward strand.
TTCCTCGAGATCGAACGGCTCATGGATATGCGTCGCGCCCAAGGTGTCGCGGTAGTGCTTGATCGAGTCCGCGATGGAGGGGGTGGCGACCCCGATGTGATTGAGACGGCCTAGTTTCATTGCGAGCACGCAAAGCGAGCCACTTCGCCCGAGATACTCGTCGACATTGCGTCGCTCATTTCTCCAGGACTCGGGCCATCTTCCATTGCTCGCTCCACCGTATCCCCTTCCCCGAGATAGCGGAATGTCATGGAGCCACAATTTACCTCACGGCGGGCATAACTTCTGCCGGAAGAGCCATCTCTCTGCGTTACGACCTCTAAATTGCCATTGGGCAGAACTGTGGAAGAAAGGAGGGTATAAGACGCTCCATCTGAACGGACAGGAACTGGCACTCCAGCACTCTCCTCGTCGGTTGATGCTACAGTGCTGTCCCCCGCCGCAGATTGCTCATTATGCGCGGCGGTCTCAGTGCCTTGGCAACCCCCAAGAGCCAGCGCGCCAAGCATTAAAGGAAACGCGGAAATCATTTTCTTCATAGTTCACCTCACAACGGAATATTGTCATGCTTCTTCCACGGGTTCTCGAGCTGCTTCGTCCGCAGCCGCCTGAGCCCCAGCGCGACCCGCCGCCGCGTCGCGTGGGGGTGGATCACCTCGTCGATATAGCCGCGTGAGGCCGCGACGAAGGGGTTGGCGAAGCGGTCCTCGTATTCCTTGGTCTTCTGCGCGATCTTTTCGGGGTCGTCGCGGTCCTTCCTGAAGATGATCTCCACCGCGCCCTTCGCGCCCATCACCGCGATCTCGGCGGTGGGCCAGGCGTAGTTGAGGTCACCGCGCAGGTGCTTCGATGCCATCACGTCGTATGCCCCGCCGTATGCCTTGCGGGTGATGATCGTGATCTTGGGCACGGTCGCCTCGGCATAGGCGAAGAGCAGCTTCGCCCCGTGCTTGATGATGCCGCCGAGTTCCTGGCTCGTGCCGGGAAGGAAGCCGGGCACGTCGACGAAGGTCACGATCGGGATTTCGAACGCATCGCAGAACCGCACGAAGCGCGCGGCCTTTTTCGACGAGGCGATGTCGAGCACGCCCGCGAGCACCATCGGCTGGTTCGCCACCACGCCCACCGTGCGCCCCTCGACCCGGCCGAAGCCGCAGATGATGTTCGCCGCATGGCCGGGCTGGATCTCGAAGAAGGTGCCCTCGTCGAGGGTCTTCTGGATGACCTCGTGCATGTCGTAGGGCTGGTTGGCGTTGTCGGGGATGAGCGTGTCGAGGCTCGGCTCCTCGCGGTCCCACGGGTCGCTGACCGGAAATTCGGGGGCTTCCTCGCGGTTCGACAGCGGCAGGTAGTTGAAGAACTCGCGCGTCGCGAGCAGCGTCTCGATGTCGTTCTCGAACGCGCAGTCGGCGACGGAAGTCTTGGTCGTGTGCGTGATCGCACCGCCCAGTTCCTCCTGCGTGACGACTTCGCCCGTCACGGTCTTAACCACGTCGGGGCCGGTGACGAACATATAGGAGCTGTCCTTCACCATGAAGATGAAGTCGGTCATTGCGGGTGAGTAGACCGCCCCACCCGCGCACGGGCCCATGATGAGGCTGATCTGCGGGATGACGCCGGAGGCGAGCACGTTGCGCTGGAACACCTCGGCATAGCCGCCGAGGCTGTCGACGCCTTCCTGGATGCGTGCCCCGCCCGAATCGTTGAGGCCGATGACGGGCGCGCCGACCTTCATCGCGGTGTCCATGACCTTGCAGATCTTCTCCGCGTGGCGTTTCGACAGCGAGCCGCCGAACACGGTGAAGTCCTGCGAGAAGACATAGACAAGCCGCCCGTTGATCGTGCCGCTGCCGGTCACCACCCCGTCGCCGGGGATCTTCTGCGCTTCCATGCCGAAATCGGTGCAGTCGTGCTCCACGTAAGTGTCGAGCTCCTCGAAACTGCCCTCGTCGAGCAGCACGTCGAGCCTCTCGCGCGCGGTCAGCTTGCCCTTGGCGTGCTGCGCGGCGATGCGCTTCTCGCCCCCGCCCATGCGGGCGGCTTCGCGGCGGCGTTCCATTTCGGCGATGTTTGCGGACATTCGTCGGCCCCTCGATTGGTTCGGTTCTCGCCGAGGTCGTTGCCGGAGCCTCGGCGGAGCGTCAACGTGTCAAAAGCGCCAAGGCCCGATCAACGCACGCGCACGATGCCTTTCTCGACGAGGCTCTTCGCGGTCGCCTCGATGCTGTCGGCGGCGGCGATGTAGTCGATCCCGAGCACTTCACGCGCGTGCGCCCCGGAGACGTCGCGGTGGCGGCCGAGTTCGGTCTTCACCTGCTTGATGTCGGCCATGAAGGGGGCGAGCAGCTTGACGATTGTCGAAGGCAGGCGGCGGGTGGGGACCTTCCCCGAAAGGTCGGGCACGCGTTCACGCAACACCTCGGCGACCTCGCGTAGCCACAGGAACCTGTCGGACACGGCAAAGCGTTCGTCCCGCACCGCTTCGGCAGGCGCATCGAGCGCGCGAACATGGGCGAGCGCGACGTCGCGCACGTCGACGATGCCGAAACCCGCATCGGGCAGCGCCGGAATTTCGCCGGTCAGGAGCTTGCGCACCAGTTCGATCGAGGTCGAAAGGTCCTCGTCATAGACCGGCCCCAGCACCGCGACCGGATTGATCGAGCAGAAAGCCATGTCGGGCGCGTTCTGCGCGACCCATTCGCGCGAAGCCTTTTCCGCGACCGTCTTTGACCGATGGTATGGCGGCACGTCCGGGTTTTCGAGCACGGTCCAATCGCTCTCGTCGAAATGGTCCCGGCCCGGCGGGTGGCCGTAGGCGATCGCGGCGGCGGAGCTGGTCAGGACGAAGCGCTGCACCCCCGCCTTCTTCGCGCATTCGAGCGCCCGCAGCGCGCCGGCGCGGGCGGGTTTCACCAGTTCGTCGGGATGTTTCGGCGTCGCGAGCGGAAAGGGCGAGGCGACATGGGCGACCGCTTCGACGCCCTCCATCGCCTCGGCCCAGCCGGCGTCGTTCTCGAGATCGGCCTCGAACACGCGCAGGGCTTCGCCCGCATCGCGCCAGCGGTCGCGCAGGCGCGGCTCGCTTTTCGAGCGGTCGCGCACGGTGGTGTGGACCGTCTTGCCGCCGCGCAGCAGCAGCTCGATGATCTCGCCCCCGATATAGCCGGTCCCGCCGGTCACCAGCACCGTGTCAGCCATGCGTCTCTCCCTCGCCTGCCCTGACCTTGCAGCGGCCTATTTGAAGAGCACCAGCTCCTCGGCCATGGTCGGGTGGATCGCCATGGTCGCATCGAAATCGGCCTTTGTCAGCCCGGCCTTCACCGCGACCGCGGCCATCTGCATGATCTCGGGCGAATCCGGGCCGATCATGTGAAGGCCGACGACCTTATCGTTCGCCGCATCGACGACCATCTTGTAGAGCCCACGCTCGTTCCGTCCCGCGACCACGTTCTTCATCGGGCGAAAGTCGGCCTGGTAGACCTTGACGTTGCCGAGCACGTTGCGCGCCTCGCCCTCGGTCATGCCGACCGCTGCGATGGGCGGGTGCGAGAACACCGCGCTCGGGATGCAGGAATGGTCGACTTTCACGGGCCCGCCCTTGCCGAAGACCGTGTCGGCGAAGGCGTGCCCCTCGCGGATCGCGACGGGGGTGAGCTGCACCCGGTCGGTCACGTCGCCGACGGCGTAGATGTGGTCGATATTGGTCTTGCTGTAGTCGTCGACCCGGACCTCGCCCCGCTCGCCCAGTTCGACCCCGACCTCTTCGAGGCCCAGCCCTTCGGTGTTCGCGACCCGGCCCGTCGCGGCCATCACCGTGTCGAAAACCCGCTCCTCATGGCCGGCGAGCTTGACGTCGAGCGCCCCGTCCTCGCGGGCGCGGATATATTCGAACTTCGTGTTGAAGAGGAATTCGATCCCCTTGGTCAGCGAGATCTGGAGCAGCCGGTCGCGCAGCGCCTCGTCGTAGGACCTGAGGATCGTGTCCGAGCGGTTGGCGAGCGTCACCTTGGCGCCGAACTCGTTGAAGATTCCGGCGAATTCATTGGCGATGTAGCCCCCGCCGAGGATCAGGATGCGCTTCGGCACGGCGTCGAGATGAAACGCCTCGTTCGAGGTGATGATGTGCTCGCTCCCCTCGCACTCGGGCACGTGCGGGCGCGCGCCGGTGGCGATGAGGATGTATTTCGCGGTGACGGTCTTGCCGCTTTCCAGCGTGATTTCATGCGGGCCCGTTATCCGCGCGCGCTCCTTGAACACGGTCACGTCGTGGTTCTCGAGCGTCTGGGTGTAGAGCCCCTCGAGGCGCGTGATGTCCTTCTGCACGTGATCGCGCAGCTTCACCCAGTCGAAGCTCTTGCCTTCGATGGTCCAGCCGAAATTGGTCGCGTCCTCGAGGTCCTCGGCGAAATGCGCGCCGTAGACGAGCATCTTCTTGGGCACGCAGCCGCGGATGACGCAGGTGCCCCCGACGCGGTATTCCTCGGCTGCGGCGACCCGTGCGCCGTGGCCTGAGGCGATGCGGCTCGCGCGGGTCCCGCCCGAGCCGATGCCGATGGTGAAGAGGTCGTAATCGTATTCGCTAGCGGTCATCTCGCCTCCGTTGGTCGTGCGGGGGCGCTATGCAGGCGAGAGGCTCGCTTGCCAAGGGAAGCCTAGCTTCCCTGCGAGGAGGCGCGGCGACCGCCCCCGCCCCGACGCCGCCGGTTGCCGCCGCCCTGGCCCTGGCCCTGTCGCGGGCCGGAGCGGTTGGGACGACCCTTGCGCGCCGGGTGCTTCTGCTTTGGCTTGGCGCGCTGTTCCTCGCCCTGCGCCCTTTCCTCGCGCCTTGCCCCGCCTGCGGGCTTGGGCCGGACCTTCTTCTGCGACACGCGCGTCGCGCCGCGCGGCGCGGGTTTGGTCGGACCGACGCCTTCGACCACCGCGCGGAAATTGTCCGGCAGCGCCAGCCGCTCGAAATCGGCATCGGTCGTGCGCCGGATGTCCTTGAGATAGGCGCGCTCGTCCTCGGCGCAGAAGGCGATCGCCACTCCGTCGCGGCCCGCGCGCGCGGTGCGGCCGATGCGGTGGACATATTGTTCGGGCACATTGGGCAGTTCGTAGTTGATGACGTGGGAGACGCCCGGAATGTCGATCCCGCGCGCGGCAACGTCGGTTGCGACCAGGATCGCCGTGCGGCCCGAGCGGAATTCGTCGAGCGCGCGCTGCCTTTGCCCTTGCGACTTGTTGCCGTGGATCGCATTGGCGGCGATGCCTGCCCGGCTCAGTTTCTTCACGACGCGGTCCGCGCCGTGCTTGGTCCGGGTGAAGATGAGCACACGGTCACGCTCGCCCGGAACCTTGTGGCGGCCCGACAGGATGAGTTCGAGCAGCGACTGCTTCTCGTCCTGCTGGACCATGAAGAGATACTGGTCGATCCGTTCCGCGGTCGAGCTTTCGGGCGTGACCGAAACCTGCACCGGATTGCGGCAATAGCCGCTCACCAGTTCCTTGATCTGTTTCGGCATGGTCGCGCTGAAGAACAGGGTCTGGCGATCCTTGGGCACGAGATCGCGGATTTTCCTGAGCGCGTGGATGAAACCAAGATCGAGCATCTGGTCCGCCTCGTCGAGCACCAGCACTTCGACGCCCGACAGGTTGAAGGCGTTCTGGTCGATGAGGTCGAGCAGGCGGCCCGGCGTCGCGACGAGGATGTCGGTCCCGCGGTGCAGCTTGTTGCGGTCCTTGTTGACGCTCGTTCCGCCGACGATGACCTGCACCTTGAGGCCGGCGAGCGCGCCGTAGTCCTTGGCGCTCGCGGCGATCTGCACCGCGAGTTCGCGGGTCGGGGCGAGCACCAGCATCCGGCAGCTCTTGAAGGGGATGCGGTTATCCGCATCGCGCAACCGGTCGATCGACGGCAGCATGAAGGCCGCCGTCTTGCCCGTGCCCGTCTGGGCGATGCCGAGCAGGTCGCGCCCCTCCAGGACCGGCGGGATCGCCTGCGCCTGGATCGGGGTCGGCACGTCGTAACCCTTGAGGTCGAGCGCCTGGAGGACGGGCTGCGACAGCCCGAGGTCTTTGAATGTCATGTAAGATTGAACTCGCAAATATGCGGCGCGCTCTGTGCGGCGACCCCATGAAAAGGGCACGGCGCACGCGCGGCGCGGGGGAATGGAACGCCCCGCGTGAAAAGGGATGTCGGTAGACTGGTTGCGATACGCCGCCGGGGGCGGATGGATCAGAGCCGCCGCTTCACGCGGGCTTGTGGCGTTCGCTTGCACGCCAGATGGGCGCTTGGTCCGCGAAAGTCAAAGACTATCGCTGCGGCGCACCCGCAGCCGCGCGTGCGGTCAGGACCGCTCGCGCAGGTCGGCATAGACGAGCCGGGCCGAATAGCTCCCCGGAACCGCCGTGCCGCTCGCGTCATGGGCGGGCTCGAAGGTGTGGTGCTTGACCAGCACGTCGCACAGCCGCTCGTTGATATAGGTGCGGCGGAATTCGGCATCGAGCTTGCAGGCAGTCACCTCGCCCGCCTCGTCTACCGTCAGCGTGTAATCGATCGCCGAACGCATGATGCGCAGCCGCCTCGACGTCTTCAGGAAAGCCCATTCCCCGTCGAAGGAGACGAGCTTCACCGGGGTCGCCTCTTCCGCGTCATCCGCAGCCTCGGCCTGCATCGGTTCCTCCGCCATGACAGGCGTGCAGAACATGGCAGCGGCGGCTGCGGCGAGAGGGAAGCGCAGATTCATGGAGTGGTGGCCCGTCTGTTCGAATGCGACACTAGGATGAACGGTCAAAATAAGGGTCTGACCGGAGTATGCAATTTATATCCCGGCATGGCGCGCACTTCGCAAGAAATCGTAATATCGCTTCTCCGACGCGCAACCATTCATCCTCTTTCTGCAATCATGAACCAACAGCGTAGAACTTATGACATCCGCATTGCGGAATCGCCCGTTGCGACCGAAGAGCAGCTCAGCGCAGACCCGCCGCCTCCATCAGCGCGGTTGTCGAGGGGTCGAAATCGCCTTCTCCGGCATCGATCCGCTTGGCGATCGCCTTGCCCAGTTCGACCCCGAACTGGTCGAAGGGATTGATCCGCATCAGCACCGCATTGGCAAAAGTGCGGTGTTCGTGGAAGGCGATGAGCGCGCCCAGTGTCGCCGCGTCGATATCGTCGAGCAGGATCGTCGTGCTCGGCCGGTCGCCGGGATAGGCGCGCGCAGGGTCGTCGGCCTCGCTCCCCGCCATCAGCGCCGCCCCTTGCGCAAGGCAGTTCATCAGCAGCGCACGATGATGCGCGGGGTCGAGCAGGTCGCCCGGCGCGATCGAGGCGATGAAATCCACCGGCACGAGATGCGTGCCCTGGTGGAGCAGCTGGAACACGGCGTGCTGCGCGTCAGTCCCCACCCCGCCCCAGGTTATCGGAGCGGTCGGGCCGGACACGGGCTCGCCTTCGAGCGTCACGCGCTTGCCGTTCGATTCCATCTCGAGCTGCTGGAGATAGTCGGGCAGCAGGCCGAGCCGTTCGTCATAGGCGAACACCGCGCGGGTCTGGCATCCGCGCAGGCGGGTGTAATACTGGTCCGCGAAAGCGGCTAGGAGCGGGGCGTTGTCGCGGCCCTCGCTTCCACGGAAATGATCGTCCATCACCTTGGCCCCGGCGAGCAGGGCGCGGAAATCCTCCATGCCGACGGCCAGCGCGACCGGAAAGCCGATCGAGGACCACAGCGAATAGCGCCCGCCCACGCTTTCGGGGAAAGGCAGGATTCGGGTTTCATCGACGCCCCATTCGACCGCGCGATCGGGGTTGGCGGTCAGTGCCACAACCCGGCCATAGGGGTCCGAAACGCCATTGTCGCCGAGCCATTTCATCGCGCTCGCCGCATTGGTCATGGTCTCGGTCGTGGTGAAGGTCTTGGACGCGACCGCTACCAGGGTCTTGGCCGGATCGCAGGCCGCGAATGCCTGCTCGAGCGCAAGCCCGTCGATGTTCGAGACAACGTGCACGTCGACCCGCGCGCCGTCGCGAGTGAGCGCGTCAACCGCCATGGCCGGGCCGAGCGCCGAGCCGCCGATGCCGATGTGGATGAGGTGGTTCACTTCGCCCAGCGCGCCGTCATGGATGGCCTCGACCAGCATCCCCATGCGGGCAAGCAGCGCGCCGGCTTCCTCGACCTCGGGCTCCGGCCCGCTGCCGCGCATCGCGCCGTGATTGGCCGCCCGCCCCTCGGTCGGGTTGACGATTCCGCCCGAAAACAGCGCCTCGCGGGCAGCGGCGAAATCGCACGCCTCGGCCAGATTCTCGAAAGCCGACAGCGCCTCGTGCGACAAGTGAGTCTTCGACCAGTCGAACAGCATCCCCACTTCGCCCAGCTCGCCCAGCGATGCCTCGATCCGCCGCGACAGCTTCGCCGTGCGCTCGGGATCGCGCGCGAACAGGTCGGCAAGCGTGACAGGCTCGAGCGCCGCGAGGCGTTCCCATGCGGCGGATATCGGATCACTCATGCGGCAAACCCCCTTGGCGCTTTGGACGGGCTGCGAGTAAGGGGACTGGCGATGGATGTTAAGACCCAATCCGTGCCCGCCGATGCCTCGCAGGACGAGGGGAGCCGGGCGAAGGACGAAAGCTGGCTGGGCTTCGCGCGCTTCCTGCTGCTGGTGCTGCTGGGCGTGCTGGCGTTCCGCACGCTGGTCTTTTCGCCCTTCTCCATTCCATCGGAAAGTATGCTGCCGCGTCTGGTCAACGGCGACTACATCCTCGCGGCGAAATGGCCCTACGGCTACTCGCGCCATTCGCTGCCGTTCGACGCGCCGCTCGGCGAAGGGCGGCTGCTCGCGCGTAACCCGGCGCGGGGCGATATCGTCATATTCAAGCACCCGCTCGACCGTTCGGACTATATCAAGCGGGTGATCGGCCTGCCGGGCGACACCATCGGCATGGCCGGCGGCCAGATCGTGCTCAACGGCGAGCTCGTCCCGCGCGAGGCGGTGGCCGATTTCGAGATCGCGGTCTCGCCCAACACGACCTGCGCCTGGGGCGGCAAACCGATCATCGGCGCGGATGGCAGCGCGGTGTGCCGCTACGCCCGGTTCCGCGAGACCCTGCCGGGCGGGCGGCGATACGAAGTTCTCGATTTCGGCCAGACCGTCGCGGACAGCATGATACCCGTGACCGTGCCCCAGGGGCATATGTTCGTGATGGGCGACAACCGCGACAATTCGCGCGACAGCCGCTTTCCGGCAAAGGCGGGCGATGCGGTCGGCATCGTCCCGCTCGAAAACCTCGTCGGGCGGGCGAGCGTCATCATGTGGTCGACCGACGGCAGCGCCGAATGGATGAAGCCGTGGACCTGGGTTTCCGCCGCGCGCTGGGATCGCATCGGGACCGGGCTGTGAGCGGCGCCGGCGATCTCCCGACCGCAACGCGCGACTGGCTGGTCGAGGCCGGTTTCGGCGTCTCGGACGAGCGCGTCTGGCTCGAGGCGCTAACCCATGGCAGCTTCAACGGAAGCAGGGCCGCGGCGACTTCGGGCGGGCGCGAGATGGATTACCAGCGGCTCGAATTCCTCGGCGACCGCGTGCTCGGCCTGTCGGTGGCGAGCTGGCTCTACCACGCGGGCGACGCGCCAGAGGGGCGGCTCTCGCAGCGCCTCAACGCGCTCGTCAGCGGGCGCACCTGCGCGCGGATCGCTCGCGGGCTTGGCGTGCCCGATCACATCCGCCTCGGCAAGCAGGCGCGCGAGGACGGCGGCGCGGACAGCGACAAGATCCTGGGCGATGCAATGGAAGCGCTGATCGGGGCGAATTTCGTCGAGAACGGATACGACCATACCCGCGACATCGTCTATGCGCTGTGGGAGGACGAACTCGCGGGCGATGCGGGCAAGGCCAAGCATCCCAAGAGCGCGCTGCAGGAATGGGCCGCGGGCAACAGGCGCGCCATGCCGAGCTATTCCGTGGTCGATCGCAGCGGCCCCGACCACGCGGCACGCTTCACCGTCGAAGTCACCATCCCCAGCGTCGGCAGCGCCGAGGCGACCGCATCGAGCAAGGGCGAAGCCGAGAAACTCGCCGCGCAGAAATTCCTGGAGCAATACGGATGAGACGAAGCAACGCAAATGTTCCGCATATGTTCCACGTGGAACGTTCAAGCCGCAAGGAGCGCGCGCGATGAGCGAGACGCCAGGACGCATCGAAACCGCAAGGTTTCGCAAGGCCAAGCGGCCGCCCGCAGCCGCTCTTCGCCCCGGACTTGCTCCGGGGCGAAGAAACAGCGGCGAGGAGGTCATGCAATGACCACACAAAAATGCGGCGTGGTTGCCGTGATCGGTGCGCCCAATGCGGGCAAGTCGACGCTGGTGAACCAGCTCGTCGGCCAGAAGGTCGCGATCACCAGCGCCAAGGCGCAGACGACCCGCGCGCGGATGCTCGGGATCGCCCTGCACGGTCCTGTCCAGATGATCCTCGTCGACACACCCGGCATCTTCGCGCCGCGCCGCCGCCTCGACCGGGCCATGGTGAGCGCGGCCTGGGAAGGTGCCGAAAGCGCCGATGCGGTGCTGCTGCTGGTCGATCCGGTCAAGCAGCGGCGGCATGAACTCGAACCGCTGCTGGAGGCGCTCAAGGACCGACCCGAACGCAAGATCCTCGTCCTCAACAAGGTCGATGTCTCGAAGAAGGAGCCGCTCCTCGCGCTCGCGCAGGAGCTGTCGCAGAAAGTCGATTTCGCAGAGATCTTCTTCGTCTCCGCCCTCACCGGCGAAGGCGTGCCGGAAATGAAGGACGCGCTTGCCCAACTGATGCCGGAGGGGCCGTGGATGTATCCGGAAGACCAGGTATCCGACGCTTCCGAACGCCTGCTCGCCGCCGAGATCACGCGCGAACAGCTCTACCGCCAGCTGCACGAGGAACTGCCCTACGACAGCGCGGTGCGCCCCGAACTCTACCAGCACCGCCCCGACGGCAGCCTCGAGATCCACCAGCAGATCGTCGTCGCACGCGAAAGCCAGCGCCCCATCGTGCTCGGCAAGGGCGGTCAGCGGATCAAGGCGATCGGCGAGGCGGCGAGGAAGGAATTGTCCGACCTGCTGGGCGTGAAGGTCCACCTGTTCCTCCACGTCAAGCACGCCGAGGGGTGGAGCGAGGACAAGGAGATGTTCGAGGAAATGGGGCTGGACTGGGTGAAGTAGGTGCGTCAGCCGTGCTTCGCCAGAAACTCCGCAATCGCCGGATCGGTGAATTCCCTGACAGGATCGCTCGAGCGTCCAAAATGATCGAATTCGCCAGCATCGAACGCTTCGTAGACCTCCGACCACTGATGGGGATACGGCCCGCCATCCCCTTTCGGCCAGAAGTCGATGAGCAGCTCGATCAGCTCTCCCTCAAAAGAATTCGCCAACATATCGGCGGTCTCATAATCGAGCTCGCCGGTGTGATATGACCGGGCAAGAATTACCGCCAGTTTGTCGAACACCGCCGTAGCAAACTCCGGGCTGCGCCTCAGCGGCTTCTCCCGATCAACAAGAATGCCGCCGTGTTCGAGCAGATCGGCCTTTACGCCTGCGAAGTACGCTTGGGCGGCATCGGCGACTTCCCGTTCTGCATATATGGCGGACATGAAACCCCGGGTAGCGTGGCCGACGAGAGAGGCCAAGCCTTCAGCGCCGCCTGCGAGCGCGGCGGGACATCAAGGCCGGGGCGAAGGGGGCAGTTGTCCAGCCGGGACCGCGGGCGGCTGAGGCAGTGCGGGCCGTGCCAGTTTCGAGCGCAGCCACACCCGGCACGGCGTTTCCACCATCCGATAGCTGAGGTCCGACACGACCAGGACGGCCAGCCAGGCCGCAATCAGGACCGGCCAGACGAGCACCTCGGGAATCGGCTGCGAGCCGAACAGCAGGATGTTGAACCCCATGAATATGGGGATGTGCCACATATAGATCGAATAGCTCCTGTCGCCCAGCCACGTCAGCGCCGGGTGACGCAGGAAACTCATGCGAAGCGAGAACACGACCAACGCGGGAAAGAACGCGAAGCCCAGCTTCGCCCCGCGGCTGGCATCGGGCACGAACATCGCCGCGAGGGCGAAAGCCAGAAATGCGAACAGGACCGGCACCCTGTCGGCCTTGCGGTAACGGAACATGACGACCCCGGCGAAAAAGCCGCACAGCCCCCGCCCGATACGATCGACGGTCAGGTCGTCCCCGACGGTCATCAGCAATCCGACGACCGCGAGGCAACCCGAAACCTGGTAAAGCCGCTCGGGAAAGCGCGAGACCAGGAAATAGAAGATGACGTAACAATAGATCTCGACGGAGATGGACCATGACGCGACGTTGAAGCTTTTGCCGGTCTCGAGGCCGGATTCCTGCAACATCAGCAGATTCAGGGCGAAATGCCATGCACCATTCTCGACCCGTCCGCCCGAGGCCGGATTTCCGAACCAAAGGACGAATGCACACACAATCAGGGTTGCAAGGTGGAGCGGGTAAAGCCGCGCGAACCTTGCCCAGAAGAAATCCCGCCCCGACACCTCCCCGGCCTTTCGGTCGGCGTAGATATAGGCGAATATGAAGCCGGAGATGACGAAGAAGAGGTCCACGGCGACGAAACCGTTCTTGTGGAGCCAAGAAAAGACCGGCAGCCCGTCGAGCGGGCCGGACTGGAACTGGCCCGTCAGGTAATGCTGGTGGTAGATGAACGCGACCGCGAGCGCGGCCACTCCGCGCAGCGCGTCGATCTCGGCGAGCCTCCCCTTCATGCCCCGGCGCTAGCATTCAGGGGTTAATTTTTCCGATTGTCCGGCCCGCCCTTGGCGGACCGGGAGCCCAGTGCGGCGGCCTGCCTTACGCTCGGCCCAGCTGCTCCAGCTTGGCTTTCAGCGCGGCCTCGTCGAAGGGCTTGACGATATAGTCGTCCGCGCCCGCCTTGATGCCTTCGTGGATGTCGGTCGCATCGCCCTTGGAGGTGCAGAAAACCACCACCGGCGGCTTGGGCGTCGGGATCGCGCGCAGCTGGCGGACGAATTCGAGCCCATCCATTTCCGGCATATTCCAGTCGGTCAGCACGAGGTCGGGCATGGCCTTCTTGCAGCGGGCGAGCGCCTCGATCCCGTCCTGCGCTTCGACAGGCACGTAGCCGAGGCTCCTGGCGATCTTGCTCGACACCTTGCGGATCACGCGGCTGTCGTCGACGATCAGGCAGGCTTTCGCCTGTGCCTGCGCGCCCGCGCCCGCGCCGTCGCGCATCGCCTTGGCGGCGCGCACGATGGCATCGGTATCGCTGGTGTCGGCGCGCGAAGCCGCTGGGCGCGCCGCGCCTGCATCGACCACGTCGCTGCCCCCTGCCGCGTCTTCGGGCGTTTCGACCGGGTGCGTGTCCTCCGCCTCGGCAAGCTTTTCCGCCAGCGTCTTGCCCGCGTGGCGGCCCCGATGCGGCCCGGTGTTGCGCTTGATCAGATTTTGAATGGCTCGAACTCCCCTGCCTGCGCCGCGCCGTGGCCATAGCCGGTGTCGTAATCCTCAAGCCCCGGCTCGCGCGAGCCGCCGCCGCCGCCTTCGCCGGGCGTCATGCGGACGTGAAGATAAGGCATCCAGACATCGCCGAATTCGGCTTTCTGGTACCACACGTCGAGCACGTCGTAGCTCGCCCACATCCCGTCCGGTTCGCGCAGGCGGATGCCTTCGCCGATGCGCGGGACCGCAGCGAAGCGGATGCGCGTCTGGGTCTGGTGCGTCTCGTTCTGGACTTCGATCTCGATCACGGTTTCGGCCCTCGGGTCATGGGCCGGAGTGATACGGAACAATGCTTGACGATTTACCAACGCGCGAAAGGATGTCGGAGGGGCAGCGGTGTCCTGCCCCTACCCGCCTCGCCGCTACCTACTGCGCTGCTTCCTTTGAGGATTTCTTCGCCGCCGCCTTTTTCGCCGGGGCCTTCTTCGCCCCCGTTTTCTTCGCAGGCGCCTTCTTGCGGCCCTTCTTCTTCGCCGGGCCCTTGGCCGCGCGCGCGTCGATCAGTTCGATCGCCTGGGCAAGCTCGACATCCTCGGGTTTCACGTCCTTGGGGATGGTCGCATTGGTCGTGCCGTCGGTCACGTAAGGCCCGTAGCGTCCCGGCATGACCTTGATCTCGCCGCCGCTGGTCGGGTGTTCACCGAGCGTCTTGATCGGCTCCGCCTTGCCGCGCGACCCGCCCTTGCGATTGGCCGCTTCGGCGAGCAGCGCGACCGCAGCGTTCATGCCGGTTTCGAACACGTCGCGGGTCGAGGACAGCTTGGCATACTTGCCGTCATGGCGAAGATAGGGGCCATAGCGCCCGATCGCCGCCTCGATTTCCTTGCCGGTTTCGGGATGCGCCCCGATGATGCGCGGCAGGCCCAGGAGCTTGATCGCCCATTCGAGATCGAAATCGTCCACGTCCTTGGGGATACTCGCGCGTTTCGCTTCCTTGCCCTCGCCCATCTGGACATAGGGGCCGAAGCGTCCCGACTTTCGGTGGATTTCCTCGCCCGTCTCCGGGTGCTTGCCCATGAGGCCGTCCTCGGCCGGGTCCGCCCCGTCCGCGCCCGGCTGGGCGAAGCGGCGGGTGTACTTGCATTCGGGATAGTTGTTGCACGCGACGAAGGCACCGAAGCGTCCGCCGCGCAAGCTGAGGCGCCCCCCTTCACGGCCCTCCTGCTGGCACAGCGGGCAGGCGCGCGGGTCGGCCCCATCCTCGCGCGGGGGAAAGAGGTAGTCGGAAAGATAGTCGTCGAGCACCTCCGTGACCTCGGAGGGGAGCTTCTCCATCACTTCGTCCGCCTTGGGCTTGAAGTCGGCCCAGAACTTGGCGAGCAGTTCCTTGTAGTCCTCGCGACCGTCGGAGACGACGTCGAGCTCGTCCTCCATCCCGGCGGTGAAGTCGTAGGCGACATAGCGCGGGAAGAAGCGTTCGAGGAAGGCGGTCAACAGGCGGCCCGATTCCTCGGCGAAGAAGCGGTTCTTCTCCATCCGCACATAGTCGCGGTCGCGCAGGGTCTGGATGGTCGAGGCATAGGTCGAAGGACGTCCGATGCCGAGCTCCTCGAGCCTTTTCACAAGGCTAGCCTCGGAAAAACGCGGCGGGGGCTGGGTGAAATGCTGGTTCGCCTCGACCGCACGCTTGGTCGGGGAATCGCCCTTGCGCAGGATCGGAAGAAGGCCGTCCTCGTCGTCGTCCTTGTCGTCGAAGCCTTCCTGGTAGACTGCGAAATAGCCGGGAAATTTCACCACCTGCCCGGTCGCGCGCAATTCATGTTGCCCGGTCGCATCGCGAAGCGTGACGGTGGTGCGCTCCAGTTGCGCGGTCGCCATCTGGCTCGCCATGGCGCGCTTCCAGATCAGCGCATAAAGCTTCGCCTCGTCGCCCGAGCCCGCCCGGTCGCGGGCGAAATTGGTGGGCCGGATCGCTTCGTGCGCTTCCTGAGCATTCTTCGCCTTGGTGCTGTAATGGCGCGGCTTTTCGGGAAGGTAGCTCGCCTCGTAGCGCTCCTTGATGGCCTCGCGGCAGGCGGCAATCGCGCTGCCGTCCATCTGCACGCCGTCGGTCCGCATATAGGTGATCGCGCCCGCCTCGTAGAGCGATTGCGCGAGCCGCATGGTGTGGCTCGCCGAAAAGCCGAGCTTGCGCGAGGCTTCCTGCTGCATGGTCGAGGTGGTGAAGGGCGGCGCGGGATTGCGCTTGAGCGGCTTCGTTTCGACTTCCTCGACCGTGAAGCGCCCTGCCTCGACCGCGGCCTTGGCTTCCATCGCCATGCCCTCATGGCCGAGGCTGAGCTTCTCCAGCTTATCACCCTTGTAGCGCACCAGCCGCGCGTCGAACTCCGTCCCGTCGTGCTGGAGCTTCGCGATCACCGACCAGTATTCGTCGGCGCGGAAAGCCTCGATCTCGCGCTCGCGGTCGACGATCAGGCGCAGCGCCACCGACTGCACGCGGCCCGCGCTTTTGGCGCCCGGCAGCTTGCGCCACAGGACCGGCGACAGGGTAAAGCCGAACAGGTAATCGAGCGCGCGCCGCCCGAGATAGGCGTCGATCAGCGGCTGGTCGAGCTCGCGCGGTTTCGCCATCGCCTCGGTCACGGATTGCTTGGTGATCGAATTGAACGTCACCCGCTCGACGTTGGCGGGAAGCGCCTTGCGCTTCTTCAGGAGCTCCAGCACGTGCCAGCTGATCGCCTCCCCCTCGCGGTCGGGGTCGGTCGCAAGCACAAGCCGGTCGGCCTTCTTGGCGGCGTCGGCGATGTCCTTGATGCGGCTCTGCTTGTCCCGGTACGGCTCCCAGTCCATCGCGAAGTCCTCGTCCGGGCGGACGCTGCCGTCCTTGGGCGGGAGGTCACGGACATGGCCGTAGGAAGCGAGAACCTTGAAGTCAGGCCCAAGGTATTTCTCGATGGTTTTCGCCTTGGCGGGCGATTCGACAATGACAAGCTGCATGAGCGGTGGAAGCGTTCCTTACGTGTGCGTACGCGCGAAGGTGGGGTCGTCCCGCGCAGCTCGTCAAGCGCCTATTCGAACACCGCCGCGACTTCCTCGCCCTCGTCCGCGAGGCCGCGGAAAGTCGCCACGGCAAACGCGGTGAAGAGGACCACCATGACATCCTCGCCCGCCGCGTCGAAGAAGACGGCGCCAATCGAGCCCGGCCCGCCGGTGGCGGCGCTCGCCAAGTCCAACAGGACGGACACGATCAGGCCGATGGCGATCAGGACCACGGCCACGCCGAAGATCGGCCAGGACGATCCCGAAGTCATCTGCCAGCTTGTCCCGAAGGAATCCATCGCCGGCTCGTCCCGCGCGAGCAGGACCGGGATCAGCGGAACCCACCGCACGGCGACGATGATCCCCGGGATGACGAGCGCGAGGGTGGCAAGCACGATACCGAGGATCGAAAGCACGTAAACGAGCACGAAGGCCCAGAACCGTCCGAAACCCGGAGCCGGCTGGCGCGCCAGGAGCGCGGCGTAGAACCAGTAGGTGATGAGCACGCCGACCACGAAGCTGCCCAGCGCGACCAGCGCCCCGACAAGCCCGCCGCCAAGATCGCCGAAGGGCGCAGTGAGTGAGATCGGCACGCCGAAGAGGCTGAAATCGCCGCTGCCCTCGAACAGGCCCGCGGCCGTATCGATCGGGACCGCGATGGCGAGAAAGACCAGCACGATGCTCCGGCTGGCGCTGATTTCCTCGAAGGTCGAGGTGAGAAGATCTCCGAAGGAAATGGTGCGGTTCATGGATTGTCGACCCCTTTGCGTATTCGCCCTAGCTGCCAAGTTCGCGCGCGAGGTCAAGGGCGAAGTCGCTTCCTCGGCGCGGCGCGCGCGACGCTCGCTTCGCCCTTCCTTGGGAAACGCGGATGCGGCTCGGCCTGTTGCACCGACATGACAGGAGAAAAACCAATGTCACGCGATTTCAGACATTTCACCGCTGCCGCGCTCGGTGCGGGCGGCCTGCTCACTCTCGCCGCCGCCCCCGCGCTGGCCGACCACCACATGTAGAACGAGGCCCCGATGACCGTCCGCGCCGACGTGACGACCGCCGCGGGCGAGCCCGCCGGCCACGTCATCTTCAAACAGACCGATCACGGCGTCGTGGTCAAAGCGCGCCTCATGAACCTTTCACCCGGCGAACACGGCTTCCACATCCACGAAACCGGCGCGTGCTCGCCCGATTTCAAGGCCGCCGGGGGACACTACGATCCGCTGCGCGCCAAGCACGGCTTCGATAGCGAGGGCGGCTACCACGTGGGCGACCTGCCCAACCTCATCGTCGAGGCGGACGGCACCGCGAGCGCCGACTTCTTCGCGCCCCAACTCACGCTCGAAGCCTATGAAGACGACCGCTATCCCTTCACTCTCGCCGATGCGGACGGCTCGGCGGTGATGGTCCACGCAAAAGGCGACGACTACCAGGCGCAGCCTCCCGGCTCGACCGGCGAGCGGGTCGCCTGCGGGGTGATTTTCGCCGATTAAGCTTCGTCAGGCGGGGCCGCCCGACAGGCTCACCATGCCGCCGTCGTGGCGCTCGAGTTCGCCCGCCAGTTCCAGCTCGAGCAGCGCCATGTGGACCGCCGCCGGGCTCGCGCCCGATTGCCGGATCAGTTCGTCAACGGCGATCGGAGCCTTGGTGAGCAGGCGACCGACCGCGTCCCCGCCCTCCTCGCGCGCCTCGCCCCATTCGAGCCCTCGCAATTCCTTGTAGTCGAATGCGCTCGCCCCCTCGGCCACGCGAAAGGTCGATCGCGGCTGTCCTGTAAAGCCTTCGAGCAGTTCGACCACGTCCTCCACCGCCTGGACCAGCACCGCCCCGTCGCGGATCAGCCGGTTGCACCCGGTCGAGCGGGTGTCGAGCGGCGAGCCGGGGATCGCCATCACCTCACGCCCCGCCTCGCCCGCCAGCCGCGCGGTGATGAGCGAGCCCGATTTCGGCGCGGCCTCGACCACCAGCGTGCCGCTGGATAGCCCGGCGATGATCCGGTTGCGGCTGGGAAAGTGCCGCCCGCGCGGCTCGGTCCCGGGGGGCTGTTCGGCGATCAGCAGGGCTTCGGAGGCGATCCGTTCCTGAAGCTCTTCGTGCTGCGGCGGATAGGCGACGTCGATCCCGCTCGCGATCACCCCGATGGTGGCCGGCATCGCGCCTTCATGCGCCGCCCCGTCGATCCCGCGCGCAAGGCCGGAGACCACGGTGAAGCCGGCCTCCGCCAACCCGGTGCCGAATTCGCGCGCCAGCTTGACCGCAGCGGCCGAGGCGTTGCGCGCGCCCACGATCGCGACGCAGGGCCGCGTCGCGAGCGCAAGGTCGCCGCGGCAGGTGAGGATCGGCGGCGCGCTTTCGAGTTCGCCGAGCAGCGCCGGGTAATCCGGCTGGTCGTGGAAGAGATAGCGCGCGCCCGCTGCAATGACGCCTTCGACTTCACGCTCGATCCGTTCGGCGGGGGCGGGGCGGTAGGCGTCCTTCCCCCGCCGCGCGAGGTCGGGCAGCGCGTCGAGAGCTTCCGCCGCCGTGCCGAACCGGGCGAGGAGCTGGGCATAGCTGACGGGGCCGATATTGGGTGAGCGCAGCAGGCGGATACGCGCGAAGGCTTCGGATTGCGACAAGCCGCCTGTCTGCGTTGCCGTTGCCATGCGCCCTTCCTGCGTCATCCCAGCGAAGGCTGGGTTCCCCCGTTCGGCCAACCCCCGCCTCCCGGCTTTCCGCGAGAAATCAAGGATGCGGGCCTTGTCACGCCTTCCCCCCGACCTTGGGCTCCTCGCCCTTCATCAGGCGCGAGATGTTCTCCCGGTGGAGCCAGAAGATCAGCACCGCAATGGCGGCGAGAACCGGGAAGTAATCGGCATAGCCGAACAGGGGTGCGGCGGCGGCGGCGGCGACCACCGCGCTCATGCCGGCAAGCGAGGAGATGCGGAATATGCCAAGTACCGACAGCCATACCAGCGCATAGGCCAGCCCGATCGGCCAGCCAAGGCCGAAGGAGACGCCCGCATTGGTGGCAACGCCCTTGCCGCCCTTGAAACCCAGCCAGACCGGGAAGCAGTGGCCCAGTACCGCGCCTGCTGCGGCAAAGGCTTTCGCCACGTCGCCCGATTCGCCCGGCCACAGCATCCCCGCCGCGATGACCGGTGCCAGTCCCTTCACCAGGTCGAGCAGCAGGGTCGCCGCCGCCAGCCCTTTCGATCCCGTACGCAACACGTTGGTCGCGCCGATATTGCCGCTGCCCTGCTTGCGCACGTCGCCCTTCCCCGCCGCCAGCGTCAGCAGCAGGCCGAAGGGGATCGACCCCGAAAGATAGCCCAGCAATGCGGCGAGATAGACGTCCATGTGCACCCTTGTCAGTCCCCCGGCCGGGACGTCGGCTTTCCTTTTGGAAACGCCTAGGTAATAGCACGAGGCCCGGCAAGCATTCGAGACGAGAAACGACCATTCCCGACCCATCCGCGCCTATCCTGCTGTTCGATTCCGGCGTCGGCGGGCTGTCCGTCTACGACGCGCTGCGGCGGATCATGCCCGATGCGCCGGTGATCTACGCCGCCGACCTTGCAGGGCTCCCCTACGGCACCAAGACCGAGCCGCAGGTCGCCGCGCGGGTTGCAGGGCTGCTGGGGCGGATGAGCGAGCGTTTCGCCCCGCGCCTCGTCTGCATCGCCTGCAACACCGCCAGCACCATTGCGCTCGGCATGGTGCGCGACGTGCTCGAAGTGCCGATCGTCGGCACTGTCCCCGCGATCAAGCCTGCTGCCGCCGCGACGCGCTCGGGCGTGATCGGCCTCGTCGGGACCGGCGCGACCATCCGGCAGACCTATGTCGACGATCTCGAGACGCGCTTTGCCGCGGGCAAGCTGCTCCACCGCATCGCCGCCCCCGGCCTCGTCGCGCTGGCCGAGGACAAGCTGCGCGGCCACCCGCTCGACCTCGTCGCCGTCGAGGAGGCGCGCGCGGGTCTTGCCGCGATGGAGCGCGGGGAAGAGATCGACACGCTGGTTCTCGCCTGCACCCATTTCTCGCTGCTCAAGGAGGAACTGGGCGCGGCTTTCGGGCTGGACGTCGCGCTGGTCGACGGGGCGGACGGCATCGCCCGGCGGATCGCGCACCTGCTCGAAGGGCAGGAGATCGCGCCTGCGCCATCGCGCTTCGTCGTGACCGGCCCGCTCGAAGCCGCCGCCGGGCTCGAGCCGTGCCTTGCCGCGCGCGGGTTTTTGGCGGTCGAACCATTCTGAAACCTGCAAACCGCTTGCAAAGATCGCGGGTGGTCAAATCCGGCCGCGAACCCTAGATAGCGGCGCGAAGGGATATTCCAGACAAGAGCCGGCGCGACGTGAATTACGACCAGATCTTCGATGCGGCGATCGACCGCCTCCACGAGGAAGGCCGCTATCGCGTCTTCATCGACATCATGCGCAACAAGGGCGCCTATCCCAACGCGCGCTGCTTTCACGGGCACAACGGGCCCAAGCCCAT
The DNA here is from genome assembly GCF_011765465.1 of Erythrobacter sp. Classification (NCBI taxonomy): domain Bacteria; kingdom Pseudomonadati; phylum Pseudomonadota; class Alphaproteobacteria; order Sphingomonadales; family Erythrobacteraceae; genus Erythrobacter; species Erythrobacter sp. The sequence continues at coordinate 1,281,108 of NZ_CP050265.1, forward strand.
CACCGTGTGGTGCTCGAACGACTATCTCGCCATGGGCCAGCACGACAAGGTCATCGGCGCGATGGAAGATGCGCTGCACGATGTCGGCGCCGGCAGCGGCGGCACGCGCAATATCGGCGGGAACACGCATCTCCATGTCGAACTGGAGGCTGAACTCGCAGACCTCCACGGCAAGGAAGGCGCGCTGCTGTTCACCAGCGGATATGTCTCGAACGACGCGACATTGTCGACGCTGGCGAAGCTGCTGCCCGGCTGCATCATCTTCTCCGATGAATTGAACCACGCGAGCATGATCGCCGGCATCCGCAATTCGGGCTGCGACAAGCGGGTGTTTCGGCACAACGACGTCGCGCATCTCGAAGAACTGCTCGCCGCCGAAGACCCCGCGACGCCCAAGGTGATCGCCTTCGAAAGCGTTTATTCGATGGACGGCGACGTCGCCCCGATCCACGCGATCTGCGATTTGGCCGAAAAGTACAACGCGCTCACCTATATCGACGAGGTCCATGCGGTCGGGATGTACGGCGCACGCGGTGGCGGGATTTCGGAACGCGACGAGGCGGCGCACCGGATCGACATCATCGAAGGCACGCTGGGCAAGGCATTCGGCGTGATGGGCGGCTATATCGCGGCGGACAAGCGCGTGATCGACTGCATCCGCTCCTACGCGCCGGGCTTCATCTTCACGACCTCGCTTTCCCCCGTGCTGGTCGCGGGCGTGCTCGCCTCGGTCCGGCATCTGAAATCCTCGAGCGTCGAGCGTGACGCGCAGCAGGCCAACGCCGCCATGCTCAAGCTGAAACTGGCCGAGGCGGGCCTGCCGGTGATGGATTCGACCACGCATATCGTCCCGCTGATGGTGGGCGATCCGGTGCGCGCGAAGCAGATCAGCGACATCCTGCTCGCCGAATACGGCGTCTACGTCCAGCCGATCAACTTCCCCACCGTCCCGCGCGGCACCGAACGCCTGCGCTTCACTCCCGGTCCGATGCACACCGAGCCGATGATGGACGAGCTGACGAGCGCGCTGGTGGAGATCTGGGACCGGCTGGGGCTGGCTCTGAGGAAAGCGGCGTGATCCGCCCGGCCCTGCCGTAGCGTCCTTTGCCCGGCTTGCGGCCTGCGCTAGCTCTGCCCCTGCATCGAATCGGGGAGAGAGACGTGGGCGGATCGCCTGACCAGACCTACAGCGAAGTCGTCATGGGGCGCCGCAGCATCCGGGGTTATCTCGACAAGCCCGTGCCGCGTGCGCTGATCGAGGAAATCCTCGGCATGGCGATGCGCTCGCCCACCAGCATGAACACCCAGCCCTGGCATTTCCACGTCATCACCGGCGAGCCATTGGACCGCATTCGCAAGGGGAACACGGAGAACATCCTCGCCGGCGTCCCTGACAGCCGCGAGTTCCGCCGCGGCCATCCCTTCGAAGGCGTCCACCGCGAACGCCAGGTCGAGGTCGCCAAGCAGCTCTTCGGTGCGATGGGCATCGCGCGGGACGACAAGGAGGGACGGCAGGACTGGGTGCTGCGCGGCTTCCGCCAGTTCGATGCGCCGGTCTGCGTGATCGTCACCTATGACAAGGAGCTTTCCGACAGCGACGACACCGCCTTCGATTGCGGCGCTGTGACGACCGCGCTGGTCAACGCGGCGTGGTCGAGGGGTCTGGGCTGCGTCATCAATTCGCAGGGCATCATGCAGTCGCCGGTCGTGCGCGAACACGCCGGCATTCCCGAGGACCAGGTGATCATGAAGGCGGTCGCGATGGGCTGGCCCGACCCGGACTTCCCGGCCAATGCCGTGGTCTCGAAGCGCAAGAGCGTCGAGGAAGCGGCGCGCTTCGTCGGCTTCGACTGAACATCCGGGCTTGCCTGACCGCGGCAGGCTATGATCGATCGACCATGGCAAGGTTGCGCGACCACGGCTCCCAAAAGCCTTGGACCGCTTTTCGATCAACGGCACAAACGCGCGCCCGCCGCGTTTTGTCGATAATGGAACACGGAGACGCCCGCGCCGGACGAGCACAGGAAAACCCCGAACGGGTGCTTCCCACGGGCCTGCGAGCGCGGCTCCTTTACTGGCTCGAAATTCCGCGTTTCCTGAAAACGGTCGCCACCCTGCCGCTGCGCCTTGTACGCCATTGGCCTCGGCGCCGGACCGCCCGCGCAGGCGAGCCCCTTCCGGTCGTCGTCGTGCCCGGCTTCGGTTTCACCGATAGATCGACCCTGTTCCTGCGCTGGTATCTGAGGCGCTGCGGTTTCGCCGCGCAAGGCTGGGGGCTGGGGCGCAACATGGGACGCAAGACGATCGGGCTCCACAACGCTCGCGCGATCCGTGCCGTAGAAGAGCGAGCGCGCCGCGCGGGGCAGCCGGTCGCGCTGGTCGGCTGGAGCATGGGCGGCATCGTCGCGCGCATGGTCGCCCGCGCCCGGCCCGACCTCGTCACTCGCGTCGTCTCACTGAGCGCGCCCTTCACCGGCAATCCCTACGACAACCGCGCATGGCCGCTATACGAGGAAATGGCCGGCCACCGGCTCGACGACCCCGTCGCCAGCCGCCAGATCGAACGCAGCCGGGAGCCGCCGCCCGTCCCCTCGCTCGCGATCCATTCGAAAAGCGACGGCATCGTTGCCGCGGAATGCTGCATCGAGCGCGACCTGCCGCGCACCACCAATATCGAGGTGCGCGCGGGCCATTTCGAAATCGGCTTCAAGCCTTCAGTGCTCGCGCTCGTGGCAGAGGAACTCGCAGCGCAACCCGTCTAGGTCCGGGGTGCAGGTCACGGCTTGCGCCCGCCGCGCAGCCAGCCGGTGATCGAATAGCGCCGCCGCGGGACCCAGGGCGCGACCATCGACACGCTGTGAAGCTGCGGGACGGCGAACAGGTTGAGCGCATTGAAAGACGGAACCAGCGCCTCGGCACGGGCCTCGCCCGGCGCATGAAAGACCAGCAGCCCGCCCCAGTCCGCCGTCCAGTCGCACGAGAGGTTCATGACATAGGCAGCCTTGCGGTTCTTGCCCGCGACATCGTCGTCGTGCGCGGTCAGGAAATGGCCCGGACCATAGGCGGTCGCCTGCGCGTCGGCATAGGAAGCGGCGCCCGCGCCGATTACCGTGCGGACAAAATCGAGCGCGGGCTCGTCCGACAGGAACCGCGCGAAATCGTCGAGCACCGATCCGCGCGCGCCGGTCCGCTTCCGCATCGGGCACGCGGATCGTTTCCTATCGGAACTGGAAGCCCGCGCGCGCCTGCGCGTTCACCGCCTGGTCGAGCGCCTCGCGTTGGCCTTCGTCCATTTCGCCCTGCGTCTTGCGATCCAGTTCGAACAGCTTTTCGCCCGCATTGATGACGAGCCGCCATTCCTCTTCGGCCGCCTTGAGGTGATCGAGCAGGCGCTCGGCGTCCTCGGCGACGAGAAAATCGGGAATGTGGACGCGCCCCGCGCGCGCGAACTCGCGGGCGAGCGCCTCGGGATCGAGCGCGGGATTGATGCGAAAAGCCGGGCGCGTCATGCCGGACCCATAGGCCCGGCATGGCGCGATGGCGAGAGGCGAGCGCCCTAGCGCAGGTTCACGACGTTGTCGGAAGCCGGGCGTTCCCGCTCGCCGGTGAAGCAGCTCATCATTGGCTCGTCGGTGACGATCACCTTTTCGGCATTGCCGAAGCCATTGAAGCCGGTCTTCATCGCCGCCCCGTAGGCGCCGAGCATCCCGATCTCGATATAGTCGCCCGCCTGGATATCGCCCGGCAAGGAGAACGGCCCGGCCATGTAGTCGGCATCGTCGCAGGTCGGCCCGTAGAAGGCGAAATCTTCCGGCGCATCGCGCAGGTCATCCTCGAGCGCGCTGACCGGAAAACGCCACGCGACGTGTGCCGCGTCGTAGAGCGCGCCATAGGCCCCGTCGTTGATGAACAGTTCCGTCCCGCGGCGCTTTTCGACCTTGACGATCATCGAGGAATATTCCGCGCACAGCGCGCGGCCCGGCTCGCACCACAGCTCCGCATTGTAGGCGATGGGGAGCGCATAGAAGTGCTGGTGGATGATCGCGAAATAGTCCTCGAGCGGGGGCGGCTCCATGCCCGGATAGATGCTCGGGAAACCGCCGCCCACGTCGATCATGTCGATCACGACCGAGGCCTCGGCAATGGCCGCGCGGGTGCGGTCGAGCGCCTGGACGAAGGCGAAGGGAGTCATCGCCTGGCTGCCCACGTGAAAGCACACGCCGAGCCAGTCGCAATGCTGGCGCACCTGCTGCAGCAGCGCGGGCGCATCGGTGAGGTCGCAGCCGAACTTGCTGGCGAGCGAAAGCTCGGAATATTCTGAGGAAACGCGCAGCCGCACGCACAGGCGAAGGTCATGCGCCGGCTCGCCCGTTTCGGGGTCGCGGCAGGCATCGACGATCTTTTCGAGCTCCTCGAGCGTGTCGAGGCTGAAGGTCTTCACGCCGTGCTGGTGGTACGCCTCGCGGATCGCGCTCGGCGTCTTGATCGGGTGCATGAAGCACAGCACGGCATCGGGCAGCGCCGCGCGCACCAACCGCACCTCTGCGATCGAGGCGACATCGTAATGGGTCACGCCCGCATCCCACAGCACCTCGATCAAATCGGGTGCGGGATTGGCCTTGACCGCGTAGAGCACCTTGCCGGGAAACTTGCCGACAAAGAACTCCGCAGCCCGGCGCGCAGCGTGCGGCCGGTTGAGGATGATCGGTTCATCCGGGCAAAGGGCCCGGGCTACAGCCTTGGCGTCGGGATATGTGCGCAATTCAAGGGACCCCCAGAGGTTTAGCGTTGAACCAAACGGTTTGAGCCTGCCTTGCGGTCATGTCCCTTGGGGCAGAGGAAGCGCGCATATAGAGACTTCGCACAGCGACGCAATGATAAATCTCGCGCGCTTGCGGGCCGCACACCGGCTCGCCGCGTTCGGCGTTGTAAATCAACGCAAATGCGCGCCCAAGTTCCTCGCGGATGCGCTGTGTCGGCGGGCCGTGCCGCCGATCCGTCAGAACGAGATCGCAGGGACCTGGTCGACCGTGCCCTTTTCGCTGTCGTCGAGCCGGTTGAAATCGGCCTCGCGAAAGCCGAGCGCGCCCGCGAACAGCACGGCGGGAAAGGCTTCGCGCGCCGAATTGAACCGCGCGACCGCCGCGTTGAGCGCCCGGCGGGCGGCGGCGAGCTTGTCCTCGACATCGGCGAGTTCGCGCTGCAATTCCTGGAAATTGGCCGACGCCTTGAGATCGGGATAGGCTTCGCCCAGCGCCAGCAGGTTGTCGAGCGCGACGCGAAGCCCCTGTTCGCTCGCGCTGTCCGGCCCGCCCCGCGCGGCGCGGTTGCGCGCCTCTATCACCGCTTCGAGAGTCGAGCTTTCGTGGCCCGCATAGCCCTTCACCGTCTCGACGAGGTTGGGGATGAGATCGTGCCGCTGGCGCAATTGCGCGTCGATATCGGCCACGCCCTGCCGCACGTTCTGGCGCAGCGAGACGAGGTTGTTGTAGATGCCGATGACCAGCACAAGCGCCGCCACGGCGATGACGAGGACCGCAGACGTCCAGAACCAGCCAAGAATATCGACCATTTGCTCACCCCTCCTTTACGGGTCGGCCCTATGTTAGCCGCAATTGGTTAAGCAAAAGCGGCGGGAAATCATACGATGCGCGCGGACGTGAGCGGGCTGATGCAGGGCGAACTCGGCGACTGGCTCGCGGGCCAGGGCGAGATGCGCGCACAGGCGAAGGAGCAGGCCGCCTCGCGCTGGACGTGGAGCGCAGCGGCGCTGATGCCCGCGCTCGCCTTTGTCTGGTTCGGCCCCGAATGGGGATTCGACCTCAAGGCGGTGATGACTTTCTTCGGCGTGGTCGGCGTGATCGTTTGGGGCTACCAGCCGATCGCGCAGGCGAAGAAGGCGATCAAGATCGGGATCAATGCCGGGATAGCGAAGAGCCTCGGCATATCCTACGAACACGACGTCGAACCGGGCGCGGAATTCGAAGCGGCGAAACGCTATGGTCTCGTGCCGCGCTATGATCGCGACAGTTTCGAGGACCATTGGCACGGCGCGCTCGAAGGACACGAATTCTCGCTCTACGAAGCCCATCTGGAAGAACGCCGCGGCTCGGGCAAGAACCGCCGCTGGGTCACGGTGTTCCGGGGTGCGATCGTGAAGATGCGATTCGGACGCGAATTCCGCTCGACCACGCTGCTCCAGCGCGCCGGGCGGCACAAGGCATGGTTCGGGCTCGGCGGGACGAAAGACAGCGTCGATTTCGACGGCCACCTGCTTGCCTATGTCGATCAGGTCCATCCCGCCTTCGAGGATGCCTTCGACCTTTATTCGGATGACGCGGTCGAGGCGCGCGTGCTCGTCCACCCGGCCTATGTCGAACACCTCGTCGCGCTCGAAAAGACGTTTCGCGGCAAGGCGGTGCGCGCGCTGTTCATGCGCGGCGAAGTGATCGTCGCGGTCGAGCAGCGCGAAAACCTGTTCGAAAGCGGCTCGATGGACCCGGAAAAGGACCGAATGCTGGCCGAGGAAACCGCCGACAACTTCGCCGCGCTCGCCAGGCTCGCCCTGTCGATCAATCAGACCGAGCGCGGGCGCGTGGTGGCGAAGGAACGCCCCGCCCCGCCCGCGCCCCCGCGCGAGGACGCGGCGCAATACGCCAAGCGCCGCGCAGGGGGCGGCTTCGGGCGCAAGGGGTTGTGAACGTCAGCTGAGCCGGCCTTTGAAATCCTCGTATTCGAAGCGTTTGACGCAGTCGAGCGCGTCGGTTTCGGAATCCCACAACCAGATGCTCGGCAATTGCACGCCGTTGAAGGTGTTGGTCTTGACCATCGAATAATGCGCCTGGTCGAGAAAGGCGAAGCGGGCGCCCGGCTCGGCGGGGACCGGCAGGCGATAATCGCCGATCACGTCACCCGCGAGGCAGGACGGCCCGCCGAGCCGGATCGGGATCTGCTCCTCGTCCGCCAGTTCGTTCAGCATGGCGGGGCGATAGGGCGCCTCGATCACATCGGGCATATGGCAGGTGGCCGACACGTCGGTGACACCGATGGGCACTTCGTTGAAGCCGGTATCGAGCAGCGTGCCGACGAGGATTCCGGCATCGAGCGCGACCGCTTCGCCCGGCTCGATGATGATTTCCGCGCCCGTGTCCTCGGCCGCGTCCTTCAGGAATTCGACCAGTTCTTCGCGCTCGTAATCGGCGCGGGTGATGTGGTGGCCGCCGCCCATGTTGATCCACTTCAATTGGCCGAAAAAAGGCTCGATCGCATCGAACACCCTGTCCCACGTCCGCGCGAGGGGCTCGAAGCTCTGTTCGCACAGGTTGTGGAAGTGAATGCCCTCGACGCCTTCCATGTGCTCCTCGGTCAGCTGGTCCAATGGAAAGCCGAGCCGCGAGCCGGGCGAGGACGGGTCGTAGCGCGGCACTTCGCCTGTCGGAACCTGTGGGTTGATGCGAAGGCCCACGCTGACATCGCCGCCGGTCGCCGCGGCAGCATCGAGGATCAGCGCGGCGCGGCGCATCTGGCCGGGCGAATTGAAGATGACGTGGTCGGAAAGCCGGCAGACCTCCTCCAGTTCGTCGGGCTTGTAGGCGGCGGAATAGGTCGCGATCTCGCCGTCGTAGAACTCGCTCGCGAGCCGCGCTTCCCAAAGGCCCGAGGTGGAAACGCCGTCGAGATATTCGCCGATGATATGCGCGGTCGACCACATGGAAAACGCTTTGAGCGCGGCGAACACCTTGATGCTCGCCCCGTCGGCACTCGCTGCATCGCGCAGCTGTGCTAGAACCTGGCAATTGGCGCGCAGCTTCGCCGCGTCGACGACGAAGGCGGGGCTGTCGACGCGCGACAGGTCGAAATGGGCGAAGGCGCCCGGGTCGCCGGCTTTGGTTTCCATCAGGGTCGGCCTTTGCGCGCTCAGAAATCCACCGGCCCCGAAAGCTCCTTAACCTGCCACGGCAGGCCGTGATCGTTGAGCATTTCCATGAAGGGGTCGGGGTCCATCTGCTCCATGTTGAAGACGCCTTCCCCGCGCCACTGGCCGCTCACCATCATGGCAGCACCGATCATCGCAGGCACGCCGGTGGTGTAGCTGACCGCCTGATTGCCCGTTTCCTCATAGGCCGCTTCGTGGCTGCAGATATTGTTGATGTAGAACGTCTTCTCACCCGACCCATCGATCGCCTCGCCGGTCGCGATGACGCCGATGTTCGTGTTGCCCTTGGTCGTCTCGCCGAGCGTTTCGGGCTTGGGCAGGACGGCTGCGAGAAATTGCAGCGGGATGATTTCCTTGCCCTGGTATTTCACCGGATCGATCCGGGTCATGCCGACATTCTGCAGCACTGTGAGGTGCTTGATGTACTCATCGCCGAAAGTCATCCAGAAGCGCGCGCGCTCGATTTCCGGATTGAACTTGGTGATGCTCTCCAGTTCCTCATGATACATCATGTAGGCGCTTTTCGTGCCCACCGCCTCGAAGTCGAACTCGTTCCGCGTGCTCATCGCCGGTGTCTCGACCCACTCGCCGTTCTCCCAGTGGCGCGCGGGCGCGGTGACTTCGCGGATGTTGATCTCGGGATTGAAATTGGTCGCGAATGCCTGCCCGTGATCGCCGCCGTTGCAGTCGAGAATGTCGAGCTGGCGGATCGACTTGAGCTTGTGCTTCTTGAGCCACATGGTGAAGACGCTGGTCACGCCCGGATCGAAGCCGGAACCCAGCAGCGCCATCAGCCCGGCTTCGGCAAAGCGGTCGTGATAGGCCCACTGCCACTTGTATTCGAACTTGGCCTCGTCCTTGGGCTCGTAATTGGCCGTGTCGAGGTAATCGACGCCCGCTTCGAGGCAGGCGTCCATGATCGGCAGGTCCTGGTAGGGCAGCGCGAGATTGACCACCAGCGACGGGTTCACCTTGCGGATGAGGTTGACCATCGCCGGGACTTCCTCGGCATCGATCTCGTAGGTGGCGACATCGACGCCGGTGCGCTGCTTCACGCTTTCGGCGATTGCATCGCACTTGGAACGCGTGCGGCTGGCGAGGTGGATGTCGGTAAAGATCTTGGGGTTCATCGCCATCTTGTGAACGCAGACCGAGCTTACCCCGCCGGCGCCGATCACGAGGACTGTCGACATTGTGGTGTCCTTTCGAATTCGAATCTTGCGCGTGCCTTAGTCGAATGCGCTAGAGCGGACAAATGATCCGCGACACCTCCTTCCCGACCCGCAAAGGCGCGCACGCCGCCGCGACGAGCATCGCTGCGATCCTGCCGCCGACTCCGCTGCTGCCGGTGGAGATAGGCGGGGTGCGCTGCCATGCGAAGGCGGAGAGTCTGCAACCCATCGGCGCGTTCAAGATCAGGGGCGCGTGGTGGGCGCTGTCCCATGTCGAGGGGGAGCTCGTGGTCGCCGTTTCCTCGGGCAATCACGCGCAGGGTGTCGCCTGGGCGGCGCGCGAAATGAGAAAGCGGGCGGTGATCGTCATGCCGCGCGATGCGCCGCGGGTGAAGCTCGACAACACCCGCGCCCTGGGAGCCGAAATCGTGCTTTACGACCGGACCGGCGAGGACCGCGACGAGGTCGCCGCGCGGGTGATCGCAGAGCGGGGCGGCACGCTGGTCCACGCCTTTGGCGACCGCTACGTAATTGAAGGGCAGGGCAGCGCCGGAGTCGAGATCGCCGCGCAAATGGGCCGATCGCCCTCGCGCATCGTCGTGTGTTGCGGCGGCGGGGGGTTGGCTGCGGGGCTCTCCCTCGCCTGTCCCGAGGCAGCGATCCATATCGTCGAGCCACAAGGCTGGGACATGGTGGGGCGGGCAATCGCCAAGGGAGAAATCGTCCAGGCCGGACCGGACGCGCCCGCGACGATCTGCGACGCGCTCCAGCCGACCGCCACGAAGCAGGTCAATCTCGACGTGCTGCAGGACCGCGCGCAGCCGGGCGTCACCGTCACCGACGACGAGGTGCGCAGCGCCCAGCGTTGGGCCTTTGCGAATTTGCGCCTCGTCCTCGAGCCGGGCGGCGCGGCGGCGTTGGCGGCGGCGCTGGCGGGGAAGGTTCCGCTCGACGAGGACAGCGTCATCATGCTCACCGGAGGCAATGCCGATCCCGTAGCCTTCGCCCGGACGCTCGCGAGTTAGGACAAGGCGTTGCCGCGCGGCTGGTAGAGGCGTGTGGATATAGTCACATTGCCGACACGCAGGGCGAATATGACCGCGTCCTGACGAAACCCCGGAGACGAGGACGAATGGCAACTCAGGCAAAGCGGATCATCGAGGACGCGGTGGTGCGCAAGGATGCGAAGGTCGGGGACAAGCTGCTCGACAGGGCCTTTGCCCTCGCCTTCAAGGGGCTGGTCTATGCCCAGATCTGGGAAGATCCGGTGGTCGACATGGAAGGGCTGGAGATCGGTCCCGACACCCGAGTGATGTGCATTGCGAGCGGGAGCTGCAACGCGCTATCTTATCTCACCGCCGGCCCGGCACAGGTGACTGCGGTGGACCTCAACCGCGCGCACGTGGCGCTGGGCCAGCTCAAGATCACCGCGATCCGTCACCTGCCGAATTACGAGCGTTTTCACCGCTTCTTCGGTCATGCCGATCACAAGGAAAACGCCGAAGTCTATCGCACCATGATCGCCCCGCATCTCGATGCGGAATCGCGCAAGTACTGGGAAAAGCGCGACATTCGCGGGCGGCGGCGGATCAGCTATTTCACCCGCGGGCTCTATCGCAAGGGCCTGCTGGGCAATTTCATCGGGCTCGCCCACCTTTTTGCCAAGCTCTACAAGATCGACCTGTCGAAAGTCCTCGAAGCGCAAACGCTCGAGGAACAGCGCGAGGTGTTCGAGCGCGAGCTGGCCCCCGTTTTCGACCGCAAGTTCGTCCGCTGGCTCACCAGCCAGCCCGCCTCGCTCTTCGGCCTCGGCATACCGCCTGCCCAGTTCGAGCACCTTGCAGGCGATGAACGCATGGCAGAAGTGCTGCGCCGACGGCTCGAAAAGCTCGCCTGCGATTTCGAGATCAAGGATAATTATTTCGCCTGGCAGGCATTCGCGCGCTCCTACGACCGTTCCGAAAGCGCGCCGCTGCCGCCCTATCTCCAGCGCGCCAACTGGGAAGTGATGCGCGAAAGGGTGGACCGGATCGACGTCGTCAATGCCAACATGGTCCACTGGATCGGCGACCGGGAGGAGAAGAGCCTCGACCGCTTCGTGCTGCTCGATGCGCAGGACTGGATGAACAACGCCCAATTGGACGAATTGTGGGCGCGCATCACCCGCGCCGGCCGCCCCGGCGCGCGCGTCCTGTTCCGCACCGCCGCCGAGCCGAGCCTGCTGCCCGGACGGCTCGACGAGGCGATCCTGTCGAAATGGCGCTATCTCGAGGAGCAGTCCGCCGACCTCACCCGGCGCGACCGCTCGTCGATTTACGGCGGCGTCCACGTCTACGAGCTGGCTTGATGGCGCAGGCGCAGGGCACGAGCCACGCGGCGCTGATGGACAGCGTCTACAAGGGCCAGCGTCACATCTACGACCTGACGCGCAAATATTACCTTTTCGGCCGCGACACGCTGATCGCCGGGCTGGATGCAAGGCCGGGAATGCGGGTGCTCGAAGTGGCCTGCGGAACCGGACGCAACCTTGCGAAAGTAAGCGCGAAATGGCCGGGCGTTCGGCTTTACGGGCTCGATATATCCGAGGAGATGCTGAAGAATGCGAGGAAGACGCTCGGCCCCGAGGCACGCCTCGGGCAGGGCGATGCCTGCTCCTTTTCGCCTTCGGCCCTGTTCGGCGAGGAGATCGCGGGGTTCGAGCGTATCATCTTGTCCTATTCGCTCTCGATGATACCCGATTGGGAAGGCGCGCTGGACCATGCCGCTGCGCACCTCGCGCCGGGCGGAGAGCTTCACGTGGTCGATTTCGGCGACCTCGCCGGCCTGCCCGCGCCGCTGGAGAAGGGCCTCCACGCCTGGCTCGCGAAATTCCACGTCGAGGCCCGCAGCGCCCTTCCCGAAACCGCCCGGCGCGTCGCGCGCGAGCTCGGGCTCGTGCACCGCGAGACGCGCGGCAGGCTCGGCTATTTCCAACTGCACGTGCTCGCCGCCTGATCGGTTGCAATTGACAATCGGCCTGCCCTTTCGCAGGACGGGGGTGCATCAGGGACCAACAGGGGATCGCGCAATGCAGGCCCAGATACTCGCGCCCGCCGCCGTGCTGGTGGTGTGGACGCTCATCGTCATGCTGTGGATCATCCCGTCGCGCTTCGGCGCGATCGCGAGGATCGAGGACAAGTCGAAACTGCCGCAGAAACAGGGCGTGCGCGGCGGCGATCTGGAGGGGGTGATTCCCGACAAGGCCAACTGGCCGGCGCACAACCACACCCACCTGCATGAGCAGCCCACGCTGTTCTACGCCACCGTGCTGATCCTTGCGGTGATGGGGCCGGGCGCGCTCGATGTGACGCTGGCGTGGATCTATGTCGGCCTTCGGGTGCTGCATTCGCTGTGGCAGATCCTCGTCAACACCATCCCCGTGCGCTTTGCCCTGTTCCTCGCCTCGAGCATCGCGCTGGTCGTGCTGGCGGTGCGCGCGGTGATGGCGACCGCCTTCGCCGATCCGGCGGCGATCTGAGGCGCGGGAGATGCGCGACCAGATCATCCTTTCGGGCATGGCGATCCTGCAGCCGGCGGTCGCGCTTATGGTGTGGACCATGGTGATGTGGGCGTGGATGTATGCAACACGCCTTCCCGCGATGCAGAAGGCCAAGGTCGATCCGGACAGCCTCGCGCGCGATCCAGACGCCTCGCTCGACCGCCTCTTGCCGCGCGAGGTGCAGTGGAAAGCGCATAATTACAATCACCTGCACGAAGCGCCGACGCTGTTCTACGCGGTGGCGATCGTGCTCGCCTATGTCGGGCACGGCGAAGGGATCAACGTGACGCTCGCCTGGGCCTATGTCGCCCTGCGGGTCGTCCACAGCATCGTGCAGGCGACGGTGAACAAGGTCGCGCTGCGCTTTGCGCTGTTCGCCCTGTCGAGCCTCGTCCTCGCCGCGCTGATCGTGCAGGCAGCGGTGGTGGTCTTCGGCCTGGCGGACCAGGCCGGAGGCTAGGAGGAGGCGCGGTTACTCCGCCGCTTCGGCCGCCGCTTCCTCGTTGCGGGCCGCCTCCAGTGTCGCCAGGAACCGCTCCCCGTCGAGCGCCGCCATGCAGCCCATCCCCGCTGCGGTCACGGCCTGGCGATAGACATGGTCGCACACGTCCCCGGCCGCAAAGACGCCTGGGATCGCGGTCTTGGGCGTGCCCGGTTCGACTTCGAGATAGCCGCCCTCGTCCATCGGCAGCTTGCCCTTGAACAGCTCGGTAGCGGGCGCGTGGCCGATCGCGACGAAGGCGCCGTCGACCTGAAGCGTCGAGGTTTCGCCCGTCACCGTGTCTTCCAGCACGAGGTGATCGAGCGCGCCGTTCTCTCCCGCCTCGAAGCTCTTGACGGTCTTGTTCCACAGGGTCGAAATCTTCGGGTGCTTGAGCAGGCGGTCCTGCAGGATCTTCTCCGCGCGCAGCTCGTCGCGGCGGTGGATCAGGGTCACGTCGTCCGAATGGTTGGTGAGGTACAGCGCTTCCTCGACCGCGGTGTTGCCACCGCCGATCACCGCGACCTTCTTGCCGCGATAGAAGAAGCCGTCGCAGGTCGCGCAGGCCGATACGCCCTTGCCGCCCAGTTCCTGTTCGCCCGGAACGCCGAGCCATTTCGCCTGTGCGCCGGTGCAGATCACGAGCGTGTCGCCGATATATTCATCGCCCGAATCGCCAATCGCGCGGAAGGGCGGGCCGTTCTCGAGATCGACCGAGACGATCGTGTCCCACATCATCCGCGCGCCGACGTGCTCGGCCTGGGCCTGCATTTCCTCCATCAGCCACGGACCCTGGATGACCTCGCGAAAACCGGGATAGTTCTCGACGTCAGTGGTGATGGTAAGCTGCCCACCGGGCTGGAGGCCCTGCACCACCATCGGCTCGAGCATGGCGCGCGCAGCATAGATCGCGCAGGAATAGCCCGCGGGGCCGGAGCCGATGATGAGCATCTTGGTGCGGTGGGTAGCCATTTTGCGTCTCTTTCAATCGTGTTCGCGCGGCATATGGGATGGCCTGCGCTTTTTGTCACGCCAGCAAGCGTTCGCGCAGCAGCGCCTTCTTCTTGTGATCCACGCCAAGCGTCAGCGACAGGTAGGTGTCGAGCGATCCCGAAATGCGTTCCACCTCGCGGAAATAGGTCTCGATATAGTCGGGCAGCACGCCCATCAGGTTCGCCATCGCTTCAGGCGCTATGCTGGCATAATGCTTTTCCATGCGCGGGAGCGATTGGCGCTCCAGCACTTCGCGGGTCGGCGCGTCATTGGTGCGAAGATATTCGCCCACCACGTCGTCGCGATGCGCGCCGAGGACATGGAGCAGCAGGCTCGCGGCGATTCCCGTGCGGTCCTTGCCGGCGAAACAATGGACGAGGCTCGCCCCGTCGCGGGTCGCGAGCGCATCGAAATAGCGCGTGAAGATGTCGATCATCGCGGGGTTGACCGGCATCCTCGTGTAGACCGCCAGCATCCGTTCACGCGCGGTTTCGGCAGTCATGTCGATCGCGCCTCCGCCCCCTTCGTGCGGGGGGGAATTGCTCGTCTCCCCGTCATAGGCGATCACGTGCGCGTCGAACTGGGCGTGGCGGCGACAGGGAAAGCGGCTGCGCTCCGACGTGCCGCGCAGGTCGATCACGGTGCGGATGCCGAGCCGCTGGATCGTTTCGAGGTCGCTGTCGGAAGCCTCCATATGCTGGCCCGAACGAAACAGCACCCCGCGCTTCACGCGCGCGCCGTCGGCTGCGCTGTAGCCGCCATAGTCGCGCAGATTGTGGATGCCTTCGGTCGGCAGGAACGGGTCATCGGGGGGAGTTTGCATGGGTTCGCGAATCATTGCCCGCGCAAGGTGGCAGGCGCGCGCAGGCGCGGCAAGCCGGGTGCAGCTTGAGATGGAATTGGGCGCTTCCGGTCGCCATGCACAGGCGCGCCAGGGCGCCGCAAAAAGGGGCGGGCCTACGTATTTGCGCTAGGGGCCGACCAAGGCTTCGCTTTGGCGCAGTGGGATTAGAAGCTCTCGCCTCACGCGGATCACACCTTTGCAGAGGCCCCGATTGGCTCACATCCTCATCGCCGACGACGACGACCTGGTGACGACGATCCTGGCCGAGGCGTTCGCCGAAGCGGGCCATCCCAGTCATGCCGTCGCCAGTGCCGAGGCGGCATGGGAAAGCGTCCATGCGCGGCGTCCCGATCTTCTCCTGCTCGACCGCGATATGCCGGGGATGCCCGGTCTCGCGCTGCTCGCCAAGCTGCGCGCCTCGCCGCTGTTCTACGACCTGCCGGTGGTGATCCTCACCGCCCTGCGCGACGAGCTGGACGAGGACGCGGCGATTAGGGCGGGCGCGCAGGATTTCCTGCGCAAGCCGTTCGATCCCGATGCCCTGGTCGCCCGCGTCGAGACAGCCCTCGCGCGGAAGGTGGAAGCACGCCCCTTCTCCGGCGCATATGCCGAAATCGCGGAGGAAGGCGATTTTCCGGCGAGCGCCGCCTACTGGCAGCGCTACCTGCCCTCGCCGCGCCGGGCCTGATGAAGCGGGCTCAGCCCGCGGCGAGATCCCGGCAGAAGCGCGCGGTCCATGCCTGGACATTGTCGTCGCGCACGGTCCCGATCATCGCCTCGTAGCGGGCCTTGCGCTCCTCGAGTGGCATATCGAGCGCTTTCCCGATTGCGCTCGCCAGCGCATCGGGGCTGTGCGGGTTGACCAGCACGGCACCACGCGCAACGCCGTCATCGTCCTCGCATCCGAGTTGCAGCGCTGCGCCGGCGAATTCGGACAGGATCAGGACGCCGGGATCCTCCGGGTCCTGGGCTGCGACGTATTCCTTGGCGACAAGATTCATCCCGTCGCGCAAGGGAGTGACGAGCCCGATCTTGGCCGCGCGGAAGAAGCCGTAAAGTTCGGCGTGGCTGTAGCCGCGGTTGACGTAGCGGATGGGGACGATGTCGACCTCGCTCCTCGCCCCGTTGATCTGCCCGGTCTTCTGTTCGAGCACTTCGCGGATCTGCTGGTAGCTTTTCACGTCCTCGCGGCTCGGCGGGGCGATCTGGATGAAGACGAGGTCGCGCGTGCGTTCCGGGTGCTGGTCGAAGAAGCGGCCGATCCCGTCGATGCGCTCGGGCAGGCCCTTGGAATAGTCGAGCCGGTCGACCCCGATCATGCCAGTGCGGTGACGGGTGGACGACAGGAAGCGCTGTTCGGCCTGTCGCGCCTCGCCCGTCTCACCCTGCGCCTGGAAGTGGTCCCAGTCGATCCCGATGGGGTAGTCCCGCGCGATCACCTCGCGCCCCTCGAAACGGATCGCGCCCGTCGCGCGGTCGAATTCGGCGCCGAGTTCGGTCTCGCAGTAATGGACAAAGCTCGAAAGCCATTCGCGCGTCTGGAAGCCGATCAGGTCATAGGCCAGCATCGTGCGCACCAGCCGCTCGTGATAGGGCAGCGAGGTGAGCAGGCGCGTCGGCGGCCACGGGGTGTGGAGAAAGAAGCCCATCCGGTTTTTCACGCCGTGGCGGCGCAGCCGGTCGCCCAGCGGGATGAGGTGGTAGTCGTGAACCCAGACAAGGTCGCCCTCGTCGATCAGCGGGGTGACGCAATCGGCGAAACGCTCGTTGACGCGCTCATAGCCCTCCCCCGTGCGCTGTTCGAAGCGGGCGAGGTCGATGCGGTAATGGAACAGCGGCCACAGCGTCTCGTTGGCGTAGCCGTTGTAATATTCGTCGAGCTCGCGGTGGGTGAGATCGATCGTCGCGGTCGTAACCCCGCCTGCCTCGTGGATATGGACGGTCTCGCCCGGATTGTCGTCGACTTCGCCCGACCAGCCGAACCACACGCCGCCGCGATCCTTGAGCGCGGAATTGAGCGCGCCCGCCAGCCCGCCCTGCGCTCCGGCCGCGCCGCGCGCCTTGGGCACCGCGACGCGGTTGGATATGACGACCAGGCGCTGTCCGTCCTCGCTCACCTCACCTCGCTCCAGGGTTTCGAGAGAAGCCCCGCACAATTGATCACCCCTACCAGCGAGTAGGTCTGCGGGAAGTTCCCCCACAATTCGTGCGTTTCGTAGTCGATATCCTCGCTCAGCAGGCCCGATTTGGTGGTGTGGCTGAGCATGGTGCAGAACAGGGTGCGCGCCTCTTCGCGGCGGCCCGCGACCTCGAGCGCCTCGATCAGCCAGAACGTGCACACGTTGAAAGCCGTCTCCGGCGATCCGAAATCGTCCTCCGCATCATAGCGTAGCATATGATCGCCGCGGCGCAGGTGTTTCTCGATCGCGGCGAAGGTGTCCTTGAACCGCTGGTTGTCGGGCGAGAGGAAACGCAGCTCGAGCATCTGCAAGAGGCTCGCGTCGAGATAGTCGCTCTCGAAGCTAGCGCCGTAATGGCTGACGCCGAACTGGCTTTCGCCGTCCTCCTTCCAGGCCCTCTCCTCGATCGCGGTGCGGATGGCGTCGGCCCTCTCGCGCCAGACCTCGGCGCGGTCTTCCTTACCCAGGTGCGCCGCGACATTCGCGAGCCGGTCGCACGCCGCCCAGCACATCACGGCGGAATAGGTGTGGACCTCCGTTCGCGTGCGGAATTCCCACAGGCCGGCGTCCGGCTGGTCGTGCATCGCCCAGGCCATCTTGCCGACCTGTTCGAGATTCTCGAAATCGTGCTCGCTCGCCGGACGCAGCAGGCGATGGTCGAAAAAGCCCTGCGCGATCGGCAGGACGATCTGGCCGTAGCAATCGTGCTGGACCTGCGTGTAGGCCGCATTGCCGCGCCGCACCGGCCCCATGCCGCGATAGCCTTCGAGATGCTGCGCCGTGCTTTCCTCCAGCGCGCTTTCGCCCATCACCGAATAGAGCGGCTGGATCTGCCCCCCGCGCGAGGCATCGACGATATTGCGCAGGTAGCGCAGGTATTTCTCCATGACATCGAGCGCGCCCAGCCGGTTGAGCGCTTGCACTGTGTAATAGGAATCGCGGATCCAGCAGTAGCGGTAGTCCCAGTTACGCTCCGAATGGGGCGCTTCGGGGATCGAGGTGGTCAGCGCGGCCACGATCGCACCGGTTTCCTCGTGCTGGCACAGCTTGAGCGTGATTGCGCAGCGGATCACCTCCTGCTGCCATTCGAGCGGGAGCGCGAGCATACGGGTCCAGCGTTGCCAGTATTTCCGGCTGCGCTGCTCCATCGCGCGCACGTCCTCGCGCAGATTGCCGCCGAACGGCTCGTCGGGCCCGAGGAAGAAATGCGTGTCCTCCTCGATCCGGAAGGTGCGCCCTTCGAGGATGTAGCCGACCGGCGCGTCGGTGGAGAGGCGTAGCGCCTGGTCGCCGAAGAGGTAGCGGATGTGGTTAGTCCCGTTGGTCGTGTCGGCAAGCCGGGCGCCGTAGTCACGCATCGGCTTCAGCACCACGCGCACGCGGGGATTCCCCCGGATGGGACGGACGATGCGGACCCAGGCGACCGGCCGATACATCCGGCCCGAGCGTTCGTAGCGCGGGCAGAAGTCGAGGACCTCGATAGCGTCGCCATCACGCGACTCAAGTGTCGTGACGAGATGCGGCGTGTTGCGGATATATTCCTGCCGCGCAGCGCATTGCCCTTCAAGCTCGAAGCGCCAGATGCCTTCGTCACGCTCCTTCCCGTCGAGCAGCGAACAGAAAATCGGATCGCCATCGACCCGCGGTACGCAACCCCACACGAGCGCGCCGGTTTCGTCGATCAGGCCGGAAACCTGGCAATTGCCGATGGGCCAGAGCTGGAGATTGGGTTCGTCCATGGTCGTCACAGCCCCAGCCAGGAATGGACCTCGGCAACGCCGTCGAGGCGATAGGTCGCCGCCGTCGGCTCGCGCATCCCGACGATGATGCCCGCCCCGCCCATCGCCTCGCACGCCTCGAAGCCGGCCTCGTCGGTCAGGTCGTCGCCGATGAAGAAGGGCCGCGCGCCCGCGAAAGGACCGGAGGCCATAAAGATCTCGACCGCCCCGCCCTTGCTCGCGCCGCGCGCGACGAGTTCGACCACGTCCTTGCCCCCCTGCACCTGCCAGCCATGCTCATCGGCGAGGCTGCGAGCAAAGGCATTGGCCGCCGCACCGCGCTCGGGCGTGGCGCGGTAATGGAGCGCGCCGCCATGGGGCTTCGCCTCGTAGGCCAGCCCTTCGCGCGCGGCGTAGCCTTCGAGTGCGGTCGAAATCGCTTCGGGCAGGCCCGCCGGACCATCGCCCAACGGTTCTCCGTCGGCCGCACGAATATCGGTCCCGTGGGAACCCGCGGCGGCGATATCGAGCGATCCGATGTGGCGCTCGATATCGGCGATCGCGCGCCCGCTGATAACCGCGAGCCGCCCGTCGAGCCGCCCCGCCAGCGCGTGCAGCGCCCCGGCCAGACCTTCGCGCGGGGCGATCGCGTCGGGACCGGGGGCGATCTCCACCAGCGTCCCGTCGAAATCGAGGAAGAGCGCGGTCGGGCCTTCGTCCAGCAGGTCGGCGAGCCGTGGCGGAGAGCGCTGTGCGAGACCGGAATCCATGGGAAGCGTCCATAAAGACCTCACCCCCGCGGTCAACAAGGCGCGCGCCTAGGCGCTTTGCCGGGCAGGCTCCCTCGCGCGCGGTGCGGCCTGCGCGGAGAGCAACCCGCGCGCGATCACCTGCGCCTGGATTTCGGCGGCGCCTTCGAAGATGTTGAGGATGCGCGCATCGCACAGCACCCGGCTGATCGGGTATTCGAGCGCATAGCCGTTGCCGCCATGGACCTGCACCGCGTTGTCGGCGGCGGACCATGCGGTGCGCGCGGCGAGCAGCTTCGCCATTCCCGCCTCGATGTCGCAGCGCGCGCCGCGATCCTTCGCGCGGGCGGCGTAATAGGTGAGTTCGCGGCTCATCACGGTTTCCGCCGCCATCATCGCGATCTTGTCGGCGACGCGCGGGAAGGCGGTGAGCGGTTCGCCGAACTGCTTGCGCCCCATGGCATAGTCGAGCGCGAGGTCGAAGGCGTTCCACGCAACGCCGACGGCGCGCGCGGCGGTCTGGATGCGCGCGCCTTCGAAAGTCCGCATCAATTGCTTGAAGCCCTGCCCCTCGGCCCCGCCGAGCAGGCCGTCTTCGGCTATTGCAAACCCGTCGAAGCCGAGCGCGTATTCCTTCATGCCGCGATAGCCGAGCACCTCGATCTCGCTCCCGTCGATGCCTTCATCGGGGAACGGGTCGGCGTCGGTCCCGCGCGTCTTGGCGGCGAGGAACATGGAAAGGCCCTTGTATCCCGGCGCGTCCGGATCGGTGCGGGCGATAAGCGTCATCAGGTCCGCGCGCGCGGCGTGGGTGATCCACGTCTTCGCCCCGTCCACGCGCCAGCTGCCGTCCGCCTGCCGCCGCGCGCGCGTGCGCACGCTGGCAAGGTCGGAGCCGGTGTCGGGCTCGGTGAAGACCGCGGTGGGCAGGACCGACCCGTCCGCGATGCGCGGGAGCCAGTGCGCCTTCTGCGCCTCGGTCCCGTTCTCGCCGATCAGCTCGCCCGCGATCTCCGAGCGTGTCCCGAGCGATCCGGCGCAGATCCAGCCGCGCGAAAGCTCTTCCGAAACCACCGACATGGCGAGCTTGCCGAGGCCGAGGCCGCCGTATTTCTCGTCGATACACACGCCGAACACGCCGAGCTCGGCCATTTCGGCGATCACCTCGGCGGGGATCAGCGCGTCGGCGAGATGCCACTGATGCGCGCGGGGCGTGATGCGGTCGGCGGTGAAGGCGCGGAACTGCGCGCGAACGAGGTCGAGCGTTTCGTCGCCCAGCCCCTCGTCGGGCCGCGCGCCTTCGGCCAGCAGCGCGGCGAAGCGCGCACGGGTGTCGGGAGTGTTGCCATCGGCAAGGAACCGCGCGACTGCCGGATCTTGCGCCAGCGCCGCCGCTTCGCTCGCAGTGCCAAGCGCGTGGGGCCGTACGATCTCGCCCGCGCTCATCGGCACGCCGAAGGCAAGCTGGGCACAGTATTCGCCGAAACCGATGCGCAGCGCGAGTTCTTCGACCGGGCCGAAATGGCCGCTAGCTGCAGCCCGAGCGCCCCAGTCGGCCGTGGCCCCGAGCGCTGCGGTCGTGGCGGCGATCCAGGCGAAACCGTGGAGTGCGTGCTGCTCCCGCTGGGCGAGCGCGGCGTCGACCTTACCGCCGTCCGCAACTCTCGCGGCGAGTGCCGCCTGCACGGCACCGCAATATCCCCTCGCCGCCGCTGCGGCATTTCTCGCGTCGTCGATCCAGTCGCTCATCGCCGCCGCGCTAGCAGAGCGGGCAGGCACTTGGCACTCCCTTTTGCGCGAATTATTCGACCATGAAGCGCACGCTCAGGGTGAAGGTTTCGCCGCCTGCGAAAGCGCCGCCGGGACGAACCCGGAAATCGGTGATGCCGCTGTCGCAGCCCTCCCCGTCCGCGCTCGGCACATAGCCCCAGGAACCCCCGTCATCGGCCGAGAATTCAAGATCGTCGCTCGCCTGGGCCAGCCCGGCAAAGCTGTAGGTGAGCCCCGATGCCCCACCGGTATCGGCAAAGATCACCGGCCCGCCCGACCGATCGAGCAGGCACATCTTGGCATCGGAAGGACCATTGTCGATCACCACCACGCTGTCGGTATCGGCCGCGTCGGTTCCGGTGTTCGTCACGGTGATGAGGTATTCGACCAACGCGCCGGGAATCGCCTTGGGATTGGCAGTGCCGTTGACCGGGTCCGAGATCACCGAACTCACCTTGCTCACGACCAGCCGGGCGAAGGGATTGCACACGGTGATGTCGTGCACGGCAATCGCCTGCTGGCCGGGATTGGTCGGAGCCGTGGCGGCGTTGCCGTAACGAATGACGATCGTATCGATCGCCTGGGTGAAGGTCACGACCGCATTACCGAGCGCCTCGTCGGTGTCGGACCCGCCATCGCCCGTTATCACGTTCCCGCTCACGAAATTGACATTGCCATTGGTGAGCGTGGGCAGGACGGTCGCGCCGCCCAGCGTGCCGGTCACCTCGACATTGTCGGCGAACTGCCCGCCGAAGAAATCGATGTCGAAGATCGAGAACTGGACCCCGCTGAAAGCGCGCGGCAGCGTGATGACGAGTTCGACCACGCCCGCCCGGCTCGACTGGTCGGCAAGCATGACGAGGCTGTCCTCGGGTATCGACAGCCCGCCGAGGAACGCGTCGTCGACGGTCGGCGACTGACCGCCGAAGGTGGGGTTGCTGAGATAGGCCCCGTCATTGCTGAGCGAGAAACCGATATTGCCGAAACCGGCGAAGGCATAGGCGTTGTTCTCGCTTCCCGGTGTCCAGCCTGCGATCATGTCCCAGTCGAACACCGCGGAGCCGGCGGGACAGGACAGGCTCGGAGGAATACCCGGC
This sequence comes from Erythrobacter sp., assembly GCF_011765465.1. Taxonomy (NCBI): domain Bacteria; kingdom Pseudomonadati; phylum Pseudomonadota; class Alphaproteobacteria; order Sphingomonadales; family Erythrobacteraceae; genus Erythrobacter; species Erythrobacter sp. The sequence goes on from NZ_CP050265.1 coordinate 1,303,586, forward strand.
GCGCGCCCGCTCTGGACCGTAAAGCTCGAGGCGGCGTAATCATCCTCCGAGACGATTGCATTGCCGGGCGTCGAATCGATGTCAGGTAGCGAACTGGCGATGATTTCGGCGGTGTTGGTGACAACTGTCCCGGCCCCGGAGGTGATCGTGCCGGAAATGGTCAGCACCGCGCTTTGCCCGGGAGCGAGCGTGCCCACCGCCCAGTCTCCGGTCGCCGCGTTGAAACTGCCGTCCCCGCTCGCGCCGACGAAGGAAAAACCGCCGGGCAGGTTGTCCCGCACCACGATCCCGTTCGCGGTGGCGGTCGATGCGGCCGTGTTCGTCACGGTCAACCGCCACGTGGCCGTGCCTCCCGAGACCGCCGGCGCGCCGAGAAGCGACTTGGTCAGCGAGAGATCCGCGAAATTGCTCGGCAGGGAAGTCAGGCGCAGTTCGGCGAAGCGAAACCGGCCATCGTCCGCGCTCGGGAAGATGTCGCACACTTCCATCCGCCACGTGCCCGCACTCGCCACGCCGAAGAATGCGGCAAGCGGCGAATTGGGGCGAAAGGTGTTGGCGAACGGCGGCGGGCTGCCGGTCGGCTGGTTGCCGTTGGGGTCGACCGAATTGACCTCGACCGCCGCATCGTCGTCCAGCAGGGCATTGAGGTTGTTGCCGCTGGTGCTGGTCGCATCCCCATCGACCAACTGGACGCGGGTTCCATCGGGCGCCTGCAAGGTTATGCGCATATCCCCGCGCCAGGAATGCGTCGCGTAGAAGCCGAAATCGACATCGGCGACGGTGAAGCTGTCGGTAACGGTAAAATTGCGCACCAGCGGCGATCCGCAAGGCGTGCCGTCGTCGATATTGCCGTCATTGGTGACGGAATAGCTGAAGACGGCCTGGCCCAGCGCCGGTTGCGCGAACGCGAGGCAGAGCACGGCAAAGGCGAGCCTGGCTGCCGCCTGCACCGCCCCGCTCGCGCCTCTTGCCAGCCTTTCCCATGCCATGCCCCGGCGATAGGCCAACATGGTAAACGCGCGGTTTACCGCGATTCTGCCGACCCGGCCCGTCATCGCCGCCGCCCGATCCCGAGAGCATTGCCGAGCGAGGCGAAAAGGTCGTTGTCGAACTTCATCCGCACCGCCGCGAAAACGCCCTTGTCGGTGTTGCGCACGGCGGCGAAATCGCCGTCGCGGAAGCCCTCGACATTATAGCCCACGGTAAGCAGCATCCCCTCGACCGGGCTGAAGCCGATGGTCGGGCCGTAGGCGAAATCGGTCACCTCGTCCTCGATATTGGTGCGGACGCTAGCACTCGCGCCGAGCTCGAAATCCTCGCCGATCCCAATTCGCGCATCGATCCCCGCGATGAGGGTCGTGCCGGCGAACTCGGTGCCTTCGAAGCGGTCGAAATTGTAGCGCGCGCCGACGAACAGGCTGTATTCGTCGCGCCGGACCTGCTGCTTCAGGCCGCTGTCGTCGAAAGTCCAGCCGCGCGGCGACCAGTTGGTGGACAGGCTCCCGACGAGGCGGCGCGTCACGGCGTCCCCGTCAACCGTGAGCGCGGTCCGTCCCGCCGCACCGGGCTGCCCGGCCACGGCATCCTCGATCCGGTCGCTGCGGAATTCGAGCTTGCCGAGCATCGCGACCTCGGAGGCGTCGGGGCGGTGGGCGAATGCGATGCTCGCATCGAAGATCTCGCTCGCCGCGCCGCCGCGGGTTTCCGCCCTCGTCCAGGTCGCACCGGAGCCGACGATGCTGCCTTCGCCGAGCTGGCGGATCGCCCCGAACGTCGCGCCCATGCGGTCGGCCTGTTCGCCGTCGCGATATTCGCCGCGCGCGACGATGCTCCAGCGATCCTTGCGCCAGGCCCCGCCGAGTGTGACCGCTGTGAAATCCTCGAATTGCTGGCCGCCGGTGAGTTGCCCGCCGCTTGCCGCCGGCTGGAGCGGGTTGACGAGATCGCTGGTATCGGGCGCGCCGTTCAGCGTGCGGTTCCCGTCGATCGTCGCATCAAGCGTGAATTCGCTCGACAGCTGGAGCGTCTGCGACAGCCCGAAGGCGGCGAAGGATCGCACGCCCAGTTCGCCGATGGTCTGCTGCCCGATCGAAGTCACGACCTGACCACCCCGCCACGGGTTCGTCTCGATCCCGCCGAGAAGCTGGCGCGAGCTGATATTCGCGCCGTCGGCAATCTCATAAGTCCCCACGAGGCGCACGTCCTCGGTCACGGCATAGCGCACGCCGACACGGTGGCGCGCAGGCAGGTCGATGCTTTCCGCCTCGTCGAGTGCGATCGCGGTCGCGGCGGACAGTTCGAGCCGGTTTTCCAGAAGCCGCTGCGTCGCGCCCGCTTCGAGCACCGTCGAGGTGTTGGTCGAGCCATCGGCGAGGCGGTCGTCGAAATGGACGATGCCGACGCGCAGGTCGGTCGAGCGCCGCGTGAGGTTGACCTGCGCCTGCGCGGCCCGGCGGCGGCTGGGGTCGACGAGGCTGTCATCCTGCCACAGGCTGGTAAGCAGGCTGAGATCTTCGGCGAGCCGCACGCGCCCGTCGAGCCCGAACTTGCGGCGACCGACCTCGGCCCCGTTCTGCTGGCCGATGCCGTAATCCGCCTCGACCTCGCGAGCATAGGCGAGCAGGTCGAGGTCGCCGGTCTGGTGCTGCGCTTCGACCAGCCAGCCCGTCGCGCTCTCACCGTCGCGCCGGCTGATGCCCAGTTCCGCGCGCAGTTCCGTCCCCGTCCCGATCCGCGCAAGCACGTCGAGCGCGCCGATGTCGGTCCGTGCCTCGCCCGTGCCGCCGGACCCTGCATCGCTGATCGCGCTCGCACCGATCCGCACACGCCCGTCGGCGCTCGTCCAGTCGGCGCGAAGACCCGCATTGAAGCGCGCCTCGCCCGCGCCGCCGGTTTCGTACTCGATGATGATGAATTGCGGATTGAGGTTCTCGTCCCGGCTCAGGATCGGCTCGCGAAAAGTGATCGTGCCCGAAAGAAGATCGATGTCGTAATCGATAAAGCGCGACAATTCCGTCTCGGAAACAATCAGTTCGGAGCGGAACCTGTCACGCACTTGCAAGATCAAGCGCTCGGAATTGGGCAGGATGCGGCGGCTCCCGATCTCGTAAGGCCCCGTGATGCCCTGGCCCTGGATTTCCTCGCGGCGCAGGCGGGTCGCGGTTTCGGCGGCGAAGCCCTGGGCCTTGAACTGGCCGATCCGTGCTTCGCCCTTCACGCCGGTTGCGGTGCGATTGTAGCGGGCGAGCCGGGTCTGGTCGAAGGCGGTCTGGAAATCGCCGTAGAGGGCGTAGAACGTCGCCGTCTCGACCCTCACATAAAGCTTCTCGCGGCTCGCCGCATCGAACCGGCGGGCGGAGGCATCGGCGAAGACGGTGTAATAGGCTTGCGGGTCGAGCGTGCCGAGCAGGCGCTGGTCCTCGCGCTGCTTGGCGCTGTCGTAGGCGAGCGTGAGCAGGTATTTGCCGAGCACCCGCCCCTTTGCATAAAGCGCGACGCGGGCGTTGTTGCCCAGGTCGCTGTCGAAACGCCCGCTGCGCTCCATGTTGTCCGCGACCGAGCGCGCGCCGGCAGTGCCTTCGGCAAGCCCGATGATGGTCCATTCGATATCGCCCGGCTCGATCCACGCCTCGAGTTCCTGCCGCCGCACGATCTCGCCGTCGTCGAAAGTGAAATCGAGCCGCAGCGACCCGCTGACCATCGTCGGTGCGAGTTCGATGCGCGCGATTCCGTCGTCGCCCTCGACCACCCAGCGCGCCTGGCCCGGCGCGATGCCGGTGAGCTGGTTCAACTGCTGGCGGTCGAGCTGGTCGGCGCTTTCATAAGGCGCGTTGAGCGTGAAATTGCCCGAAACGCCTTCGCGCAAGGGGCGATTGTTGCGGTCGAGCACGCGCACCGCCACGACCGGCCGGGTGCGCCCGTCGGCGACAAGATGGGACTGGCCGGGCACAAGCTCGACCCGCGCGGGGCGCGTGGTGAAAAAGACTTCGCGCGTGAAGCTTTTCGAAGGCATTCCGAACGAGTTGATGATCTGCGCCTCCAGGACAGTGCGCTCGTTCACCAGGGGGACGCCGCGCCAGAGGCTAACCGCGAACTTGCCGCGCTCGGGCGTTTCGGTCCCGTCGAAGGACAGCGGATCCACTTCCTTGCCGTCGACTTTCAGCACCACCTTCTGCCCGCGCCTGTGCCGCACCGCGACGCGGATCGCGGGCGCGCGCGGGTTGGCATCGACGGCAGGGGCGAGAAAGCCGTCCTCGCCATCGCCGAGCGCGAGCCACTTCTCGCCCGGCTCTTGAGGCATGGATGTCGGGGCGGTTACATCCTGCGCGCCCCGAGCTGTCGTCGCGCCGCTTTCCTCTCGCACTTCGGCGCGCAGCTGCACCGGCGGAGCCGGCTCTTCGATCGCGCCGGGCGGCAGAACGGCGTGGAAATCCGCCACCACAAGGCTGCCGCCCTGCCCGATCGCGAAGCGCGAGGAGGCGCTTCCGGCGTTACGGGTCGAGCGGCTGCAATCGACCAGTTCGGCGCCTTCAGGCAGCGTCATGCGCGAGACGGCGACGACGTGGGTGCCGGGCACGACGCCTTCGAAATGATAGCGCCCGTCGGCGTCCGTCACGGCGAAACTTCCGTCCTCGAGCATCACGCGAACGCCCGGGATCCCGCGCCTTTCGCGGTCCGGCACGGTGCAGTCGCCCGCGGTCACCCGTCCGATCACCGTCATTCGGTCGGCGATGGTTTCGCGCTCGATATCGACCGTCGCGCTCGCGCGTGCGCTGCGGCCGAGCGCGTCCTCGACCCGCGCCGCGTTGACGGCCCGTCCCGGTGGAGCATCGGGCCTGACGCTCACGGCATAGGTGACACGCGCCGACGCGCCGCCGGGAAGATCGCCGAGAGCGATCGTCAGGGTGCTGCCGTCGGGGGCGAAGCGGACCGCGTCCGGCCTTTCCTCGCCGTTCACACGCACGCTGTCGGGGCGCAGGCGGAGCCAGCGCGACGGGGTGTCGGTCACGACAACATCGCGCTTCACCCGCGCCGGATCGGCATTGCGCACGCCGAGAGTGTAGAACACCACGTCGCCCGGCATCGCCCTCTGGCGCGAGGCGGTCTTGGACAAGGCGAGTTCGAGGCTCGGCGCGTCGAGCGGAATGTCGACTTCGATCGGGATAGGATCGTCGAGCACGAAAGGCGCCCCGTAGGACGCATCGCTCACGACGAAAGCCCGCCCGTCGGGCCGCGCGAGACGCGCGATGAGCTCCGGCGGAACCGCCGAGGGCGCCGAGTAGCGATCGGGCGGCTCGACGACGAGGCGGTAGCGACCGAGGCTGGTGAGCGGGAACCAGTATTCGCCCGGCCCCATCGGCGTCACCTGCCCCGCCCCGTCTGTGACGGGCGCACCCGACACGACGCTGGAAGGCCAGGGCGTGACCCCGTCGGGCCCTAAGACCGTAGCTGGCTGCCCGGTCGCGTCATCGACCAGCGTGACTCTCGCCCCGTCGACCGCCTCCCCGGTCTCGCTGTCGAAAACGATGCCGAAGGGGTCGGCGAGCACCTGCAGGCTGGTCCGAATCATTACGGTTTCGGAGCCCTCGAGCATGGCCGCGATCTCGATCTCGCTTCCGTCGTCGATCGACAGGCGGCAGTCGCCTGCGACCGGCTGCGGGGGCATCCGCCTGGTCGGGATGCTGCCCACGAAGACCCCCGTGTCGGGGCCGGTCTCGAAAAGCGTCTGGCGCTCCATGTCGCCGCTCGAGGAGCTGAGACGCACATCGAGCCGCTCGATCTGGGCGGAATCGGTATTGGCCGCCATTGCCCGGACTTCGAAGAACAGGTCCTGGCCTGCGCGCAGCAGGCTCGTTTGTTCCACATCCGCGCTGAGCGGCGCGGCACTGGCGCTGGCGGACTGCCCGGCCTGGTCGAGGCCGGCTGTGCCCTGGGCCGTCGAAAGAGCGCAAGCGGGCGCCCTGAAGGTCAATTGGAGACCGCTGCCCGAGGAAAGGCGGAAAGCGCGGATCGCAGGCGGCGGAAGGGCGACGTCGAACGACACCTGGTTGCTGCGTGTCTCGGCCCGGACGCCGCGAACGCGCCATGCGGCTTCGGCAATATTGGTAATGGTGCGAACCGTCTCGGCAGGATTGCCGTCGCCGCTTTCCTGCGCGCGCGCCCCCTCCCCGGGCACGATGAATGGCAGCAGCACCAACGAAAGTGCTGCTGCCATTCGCCTCAGGGAGGGAACAACACGCAAGGTCTAGTTCCGGATCGGGATCAGTCGATCGTGACCCGGAAATAGAGCGAGCGCGTCTCGCCCGCGGCGATGTCGCTCAGCGAGCCGGTGACCTGGTCGAGCCCGCCCGGACCCGCCCCGGCGCCGAACGAACCGCCCGACGTGCCGTTTTCGCAGTTGGCATCGCCGTCGATGAAGGTCGATCCGGTGACGTAGGTGACATCCGCCGGGAGGTCGTCGATCACGTCGACATCGGTGGCGGTCGCAGCGCCCGCCGCGTTTGCGACAGTGATGCAGTATTCGATGGTCGCCCCCGGGATCGCCTTGGGATTGGTGGTCCCGTTCACCGGATCGGAAACGACAGTACTCGACTTGGCGACCGTCACCAGCGCGCCGGCGACCTCGTAGGTGCCGAGCGCCGAGAAGGCGCCGTCATTGGCCGCGTCGGTCTCGCCCGCGCCGTCGAACAGAACGGTGTCGATGCCCGCGGTATTCGCGCCGCCCGTGGCGACGAGCGGGTTGCCCGAATCGTCGGTCGCATCGGCCGTCAGGACGACATCGAACAGGTCGCCGTTGGCCGCACCAAGGCCGACATCCGCCACGACGAGCACCGCGACCGTCTGGTCCTCGGCCACGTCGTCGAGCATGGTGATCGCGCCTGCGGTCACTTCGGCCGCGTCGAGCACGCCGTTATCATTGCTGTCGAGATAGATTTCGAAGCTGCCGATATTGCCCGCCGTTCCGCCGGCGAGCGCGGTCGAAAGGTCGAGGTCGACTTCGTCGTTCGAGAGGTTGGTGACATCGAAGGCCAGCACGGCGTTCTCTTCGCCGGGGGTGACCGATGTATTGCCCGTGCCGGTGAAGGCCACCGTGACATTGACCCGGCGGTCGACGGTGAAGGTGTCGGAAGCCGTCTCGTCGGTCTGCTGGACGCCGCCGACCTGGTACTGGACGGTGACGTTGTTGGTGATATCGACGCCTGCCGATGTGCCGGCGGCGATTGCCGGAGCGCTGGTCATCGCGACAAGCGCAAGCGCGCTCACCGCCCCCAGCAATTGGGTGGTGGGTTTCATTTTCCTGGTCCTTTGCGTGTGCCCCGCGTCGATTTTGCCGCCCGCAAGGCTTGGCGGCTAATCTCCGCCCGGATGGACGGAGAATCTCGTTCTCCCCCCTGTCAGCGGATGATCGCCGGATATTCGAGCCGCCCGGTCTCGCCCGGCGCGATGCTCTCGATCGTCCAGCGCACGTGGGTCACGTCGGCGTGGGTCGCGGGCCGCGTCGCACCATCCTCGCCAAGCGCAGTAAGTTCGGAAAGCGTGCCCCAGGTCTTTCCGCCATCGACCGAAACGACGAGGTCCGGGTCGGCGTCCGGCGCGAGGCGGACGGCGGCGGGCACCGGGTTGGTGACCACAAAATCCGACACGGTCTCGCTGCCGGTGTTGGCATAATCCGTGCCGAAGACCAGCCGATCGCCGGGCACGATGACCTCGGGCTCGACCAGTTCGACCGTCTCCACACCTTCAGCGTCGGTCACGGTCTTGACCGCCTTCACGTCCCCGGCAAGCGTTACCGGGCTGCCCGCGCCGGGAGCGCTTTCCTGCGCCGCGACGGGCGCCGGGACAGCCGAGAAGGCGGCCAGTATCGCGACAATTTTTCCAAGCCATTTCATGGTCTCAAGTCCCTATCCTGCAAAACTGCTTCAATTGACGATGACATCGAAGGTGATCGATCTGCTGGTTCCCGCGGCGACCGTCCCGAGATCGACGCTGATGCCGTCCGCATCCGAGGCGCTGCCCGCATCGGCATCCGCCGTATCCGACAGGGTCGCCCCATCGAGCGCGAGCGTGCCGGCGGCATAGGACGTGCCTTCCGGTATCGCGTCGCTCACGACGAGCTCGTCGACCGCGCCGCTGCCCGAAACATTCGCGGTGATTGTGAAAGTGGCGATGGAACCGGGAACGGCGCTGGACCCGCCGAACGGGTCGGCAAGACTGACCGTCTTGGTCAATTCCACGCTGGCAACGCCGACCCGCACCTGCGCGAGGGCGAGCGCCGAAGCGCCGGTGGTCCCGACGATCGCATCACCCCCGCCGTCGCCTGCGCCCGCAAAAAGCGTCCCCGGCGCGCCGGTACCGGTGGTGGCATTGGCGGTCAGTTCGACATCGCTCTCGCTGCCGTCGGCAACCCCTGCCGGAACGGTGGCGAGCACGAAAACGGTCAGGGCCTCCCCCGGTGCGAGCACGCGGGTCGTCTCGGGCGCAGGAAAGATCTCGTCGACACCGCGCTCATAGGTGCCATTGCCGTTCGTATCGAAAGCAAGCCCGTCGATGACGAGGTCGAAATCATTGCCGGCAACCGCCGCATTGGCGATCAATCCGAAGCTTTCGGGACCATTGCCCTGGTTGGTCAGCTCGAAGGCGAAAACCGCATCGCCCGGCCCGGCGTCGAGCGCGCCGGAGTCGAGCGAGGTAAGGGTCACATCGAGCAATTCGTCGACGCGCACGGTGACCGTGTTCGAGCTTACCGTGCGCTGGCCGGATGCATCCTCGTAGGTGGCCTGGGCAGTGTTCTCGATCAGCGTGCCAGCATTGACCCCCTAGGCCATGACAGGCGACGCAAGTCCGAGCGCGACAACCACAGGTGCCGCGAGAGAGGCTGCGAGGACCGAGCGAAAGGCATCCTTGGTATCCATACTTAAGCACGGCTACCTAGAAATGGTTAGCATCCCGTTAGCCAACGCTCGGAAGCCGCGGAATTACGGGTGTTTCGACCAAAGCATTGAGGCTTACGCCTTTGGTTAATCTTCGTTTTTACCGGACAGACGCGAACGCAACGCAAGCGAAGAAAAGCCCTGCGCGGCAAGAGCCGTGCAGGGCATTTTCGAGATCGGCCGGGGTATTACCCCTATTTTGCAATTCTTATCCGCCCGCAACGCTCGGCGTTTCCCAGGGCAGATGCCGGTGCTCCAGCACGACGAGGTTTTCCGGGCGGATGATCTCGCCGCTGGTCTGATAGCCGAGCAGCTTGTCGGCGGGCATATCCTGGTTGTTGATCATCACCCGCGTCTCGTCCGAGGTGAAGTCGGACAGACCGCGCGCGAGCTCGTTGCCTTCGTCGTCATAAATGTGGAGCACGTCGCCGCGCGTGAAATCGCCGTCCATCTCGACCACGTCCTCGCGCCTGATCGGCTCTTCCCGATCGATCCGCGCGGCGGCTTGCTCGGTAATGACGAGCACGCCCGCGCGCTGCAGGCGGTCGGCGAGCCAGGTTTCCCAGAGCGAATCCGGCTGCGAATTGGCGATGCACTTGGTGCAGCGCCGCTCTCCGTGCATGACCGAGGTGATCGGATAATCCGCCTCGCCATTGGCGATGAAGGTGGTGCAGCCCGCGTTCTGCGCCATGTTGGCGGCCTGCAGCTTGGTCAGCATCCCGCCGGAACCCAGCTCGCTGATACCCGAGGCCGCCTCGAGATATTCGTTCACGTCGGTCAGTTCCTCGACGAGGTTCGCGCCCTCTTCGGACGGGTCGCGGTCGTAAAGCCCGTCGACGCTGGTGAGCATGATGAAATAATCCGCCTCGACCATCTGCGCGATCTTGGCCGCGAGCCTGTCATTGTCGCCGACCCGGATTTCCTCGGTCGTGATGGTGTCGTTCTCGTTCACGATCGGCATGATCCGCGACTTGAGCAGGCGGTTGACCGTGTTGCGCGTGTTGAGGAAGCGGCGGTGATCCTCGAAATCCCCCAGTGTCAGCAGGATCTGCGCGATCTCGAGCCCGTATTCGTGGCCGACCTGCTTGTAGGCGTTGAGCAGCAGCGGCATCCCGCAGGCGGCGGCGGCCTGCTTGTCGCTGACCCCGGCATTGGCCCGCGCGACCCCGACCGTGTTGAGCCCTAGCGCGACCGCGCCCGAGGAGGTGAGGATCACGTCATAGCCCTCGTCGCGCAGGCGGGCGATGTCCTCGAGCAGGCGCTGCATGAAACCGAAGCGCGGCGTCAGCCGGTCCTCGTTCGCAAGCAGGCTCGATCCGACCTTGACGACAACTCTCTTTCTTCCTGACACGAATGCCCTCATTTTTGCTTGAAAATCTGCTGTGCCCATCTAGTTACTAATTGTGCAGTGCACAACCTGCCATGCAAAACAATTTTGCAACAGCAGTTTCGGCAAGCGCATTAGACAGGATTTTTTACGAAGCCGTTACCAGCGACTTTTTTCGATGCGGATCGTAAAATTTTCAGACGAATAAAGAGAGGACAGAAAGAACCGTGAATATTTTACTTGTGGGATGCGGAAAGATGGGCGGCGCGCTGCTCGAGAACTGGAAGCGCGGGGACGAGGCTTTCGCCATCGTCGACCCCTTCCTGGAACGCGCCCCGCAAGGCGTCGCGCTGCACTCCGCGCGCGAGGAGATCGAAGGCCGCCGCTTCGATGTCATAGTCGCTGCGATCAAGCCGCAGATGATCGACGAAGTGATGCCCGACTATTCCGAAATGTTCACCGATGACGGCTACCTCCTTTCCATCGCCGCGGGCTGCTCCATCGCGCGGCTGAAGAAAGTCTCCGGCGGCAAGCCCGTCATCCGCGTGATGCCGAACCTCCCCGCTGCGATCGGCGCAGGCGTCAGCGCGATCTGCGCGAGCGAGGATGCGAGCGAGGCCCAGCTCGCCCACGCCCGCGCGATGATGGAGCGCACCGGGACGGTCATCACCGTCGAGGACGAGGACAGGATCGACCGCTTCACCGCGGTCGCGGGCTCCGGACCCGGCTACGTCTTCGAACTCGCCCGCGCCTACACCGAAGCGGCGATGGCGCTCGGCTTCGACGAGGGCGAGGCGCGCGCCATGGTGCTAGGCACGCTGCAGGGCACGGTGGCGATGGCGGCGGGCAGCGACCAGCCTCTCGAAACCCTGCGCGATTCGGTGACGAGCAAGGGCGGCACGACCGCTGCCGGGCTCGATGCCCTCAATGGCAAGGGCGAGCTGTCCGCCCTCCTTTCCGCAACTCTCGAAGCGGCCTATGATCGCGCAGTCGAACTGCGCTGACGACACAAGGCCGCCCCACCCCCGATTGAAGATACAAGGACACACAAGAATGACCGGCCAGGATCTCGACCCCCGCATCCACATCACCCAGCTCGGCCACAACGCACAGGCCGCATCGCGCCAGCTGCGCGCCGCATCGACCGAAGCGAAGAACACCGCCCTGCGCGAGGCCGCGAAGGCTCTGCGCGAAGCGTCGGCAGAGCTGATCGAGGCCAACGCCAAGGACGTCGAAAGCGTGCGCGGCAAAAAGCCCGACAGCTTCATCGACCGACTGATGCTCGACGAAGACCGCATTGCCGGCATGGCGAAAGCGCTCGAGGAAATCGCTGACCTTCCCGATCCCGTGGGCCGCGTTCTCGCCACCTTCGAGCGCCCCAACGGCCTCCATATCGAGCGCGTTGCCGTGCCCATCGGCGTCATCGGCATGATCTACGAATCGCGCCCCAATGTCGGCGCCGATGCCAGCGCCCTGTGCCTCAAGTCGGGCAATGCGGTGATTCTGCGCGGCGGGTCGGAAAGCCGCCATTCCACCCGCAAGATCGTCGCGTGTATGCAGGCCGGGCTCGAAGCGGCGGGGCTACCGGTCGAGGCGGTGCAGACCGTCCAGACGACCTCACGCGAAGCGGTGGCCGAATTGCTGCGCGCGGTCGGGCTCGTCGATCTCGTCATCCCGCGTGGCGGGCGCGGTCTCGTTGAACTGGTGCGCGACCAGGCGAAGGTGCCGACGCTCCTCCATCTCGACGGAAACTGCCATACTTACATACACTCATCCGCCGATCTTGAGAAAGCGGTCGAAGTCACGAAGAACGCCAAGCTGCGTCGCACCGGCATCTGCGGCGCGACGGAAAGCGTGGTGGTCGACGAAGCGGTGGCGGCAAAGGCGATCCCCGCTCTGCTCGACGCCATGCCCGCTTGCGAATTCCGCGGCGACGAGGCCGCGGTGGCAATCGATGCCCGCGTGAAGCCCGCGAGCGAGGAGGATTTCGACACCGAGTATCTCGACCAGATCGCCTCGCTCAAGGTCGTCTCCGGCCTTGAGGAAGGAATCGAATGGGTCGCCTCGCACACCTCGGGCCACACCGACGCGATCATGACCGAGGACGAGGGCGCGGCGCGCGCCTTCCTCACCGCGATCGACAGCGCGGTGGTCATGCACAACGCCTCGACCCAGTTCTCCGACGGCGGGGAATTCGGCATGGGCGCGGAAATCGGCATCGCCACAGGCAAAATGCACGCGCGCGGGCCTGTCGGGCTCGAACAGCTGTGCAGCTTCAAATATATCGTGCGCGGAGACGGCCAGACGCGGCCTTAATCCCCACGCTCGAACGCCTCGAACACCGCCGCAAGGCCCGGCGTCGCCCCCTCGCGGCGCAGGCTTTCGAGCGCTTCGTCTATCGCTATGTCGAATTCGGCAACCTCGCCGCTGCGGTTCGTGACGTGCCCGCCGAGCAAGCGGGTGAGCCGGATCGCCCCGGCATTCTCGGGCAGGATCGAGACCGCGAGCGTCTCAAGCCCCTCGCGCCTGCAATCGTGCAGAAGGGTCGCGGTCAGCAGGCGCGCAAGGCCAAGCCCGTGATAGTCGTCGATGACCGCGACCGAGAATTCAGCGCGGCTCGGGCGCTCGTTATCGCGGAAGGCATGGACGACACCGAGCGCGGGCTTCTCGACGAGGTCGGTGCGGATCGCGCCCCAGGCGATGTGGTCGTGCCCGTCGACATCGAGCAGCGCGTCGATCACTCCCTGCGGCGGCTCGCGCATCCCGGAAAAGAATCGCAGGTAGCGCGATTGCGGCGAAAGGCGGGCGATCCCGGCGCGCAGCCGCGCTTCGTCGTCGCGCCGGACCGAGCGGATGCAGACCGGCGTGCCGTCATTGAGGTGCGTATCGATGATCACCGCGTGCCCAGCCTCCTGCAGGAGCTTGGCGAAGATGCCGCCGCCATGCGCCGGGTTCAAGCGCCGGGGCCGCAGCTAGACGCTGACCCCGAAAAGCGAACCGACCGCGGCGGTCACCGCCATCGCGATCACGCCCCACACCACGACCCGCAGCACGCCGGGCAGGATCGGCGCGCCCCCGGCCCGCGCACCGAATGCGCCGAGCAGGGCGAGAGCGAGCACCGAGACACCGAGCACCACCGCAAGTATGGCATCCGACGGGGCGAGCCAGGCGGCGGCCAGCGGCAGGGCCGCAGCCGAACTGAAGGTGAGGCCGGAGGCAAAGGCGGCCTGCAGCGGACGTGCGCTGAGCGCCTCGGTCAGCCCGAGCTCGTCCCTCAGGTGCGCATCGAGCGCGTCGTGTTCGGTCAGCTCGCGCGCGACAAGGTCGGCGGTTTCCGGCGAGAGGCCGCGCTCTTCGTAGATCGCGCGCAGTTCGGCCAGTTCCTCTTCGGGCATTTTCTTCAGCGCCATTTTCTCGCGCCGGATGTCGGCCTTTTCGAGGTCGGCTTGCGAGGAAACGGAGATATATTCGCCCGCTGCCATCGACAGCGCTCCCGCGACGAGCCCGGCGACCCCGGCGACCAGCACCGCCTCGCGCGCAGGCGAAGCGGCAGCGACCCCGACGATCAGCGAGGCGACCGAGACGATCCCGTCGTTCGCCCCCAGCACGGCGGCGCGCAGCCAGCCGGTTCGGGTGACGAAATGCGGATCGTCGGGATGGCTGCTGACATCGGTCATTGTGTCGCCTCGCGTAGCACGAAGCCGCGCGCTAGAGGAGCCATTCGATCGGCAGCAGGCCGAGCGCGCGCATGAAGGCGCGCTGGGCAAGGCTGCTGTCCGGGTCGGCGTAATGGACCTCGCCCGTCTGCGGGTCTTCCCACACCATCCGCTCCCTTTCGTCGAGCGAGACGCGGTAGGCGATCCGGGTGTATTCCTCTGCCAGCACCCGCTCGATCTCCCGCGCGATGCGCTCGCTTTCGATCACGAGGCCCATCTCCGTGTTGAGCCAGACCGAGCGCGGGTCGAAGTTGAACGAACCGATGAAAACCGTGCGCCCGTCGGCGGCGAACGTCTTGGCATGGAGGCTCGACCCGCTCGACCCCATCGTGCCGGCATCCGAGCGGCGCGCGGGCGGGGAGGAACGCGCCTTGAGCTCGTACAACTCGATCCCGCCTTCGAGCAGGCGGCGGCGATACTTGCGATAGCCGGCGTGGACCAGCGGCACGTCGAAGGCGGCCAGCGAATTGGTCAGCACCCGCACCCGCACACCGCGCCCGGCAAGCCGCAGGAATTCCGCCGTCCCGCGCCTGCCGGGCACGAAATAGGGCGAGACTAGGTCAAAGCTTTGCTCCACTTCGTCGAGCAGGTCGGCGAGCTTGCCCACCAGCAAATGCCCCGCCAGCACGCTGCCCAGCGTCTTATCGGGCACGTCGCTGACCAGCTGCGTGCGCGCCGGTTCGAGGCGCAGCTCGCCTTCACTGATCGCACGGATCGCCGGGTCGCTTTCGAAAGCGCGCGAATATTCTCGGTATTCCTCGGTGTCGCAGACCTGCGCCAGCGCCCGGTCGAGCGCGCCCTGTTGGCGGCGTTCGCCCGGCACCACCCGCTCCAGCCGGAAAGCCGAGCGCGAGGCCCAGTAGGCCGCGAAGTCGTCAGCCACCGCCTCGGCCGCCTCGCCCGCCGCGATCGCGTCGAGATCGACGAAGGCGGGTTCGTCCCCCGTGTCGAAATATTCGTCCCCGATATTGCGCCCGCCGGTGATCGTGACCGCCCGGTCGAACGTCATCGCCTTGTTGTGCATCCGCCGGTTCAGCCGGACGAAATCGAACAGGTAATTGACCGCCAGCGGCCAGCGCAGGCCGAAGGGATTGTAGAGCCGCACCTCGATATTCGGATGCGCGTTCAGCTCGGCGAGGATCGCATCGAGGTCCGACACGCCGAGATCGTCGAGCAGCAGGCGGACCGCCACCCCCCGATCCGCAGCCGCGCGCAACCGCTCGAGCGTGAGCAGGCCGGTGAGGTCGCGATGCCAGATGTAATATTGCACGTCGATCGAACGCTCGGCCCGGTCGATCAGCATCAACCGCGCGGCGAACGCGATCTTGCCTTCGCGCAGCGGCTGGATCGCCGAGCCGTGCATATCGTCGCAGGGGCCGACAAGCCGGTGGAGCGCACCATCCGGATCGCCCGCCGCGCCGGGCCGGGGTGTCTCGGCAGGCCGCTGCGGCAGGCGATAGGCGAGGCGCAGCACGAGGATGCCGACCACGATCGCGCCACCGATGATCGCGAACTTGCCGAGCACGCCTCTCCGTTCCCTTTCCGAGCGGCACGTTACCGCCGCGCAGGTGCTGGTAGACCCTTCGCCGCCCTCCCGCCAGAGGTCCGGCGCAGGCCGGATGCGCGCTGCCTGCCGATGTGCTAGCGCGATGCGAGGGGAGTTCCCTTCGAGGAGAGCCGATGAGCGTCAGGGTGGCGAGCTACAATATCAGGAAGGCCGTCGGCCTCGACCGCCGCCGTGACCCGCTGCGCATCCTGCGTGTGCTGGAGGAAATCGACGCCGACGTGGTCGCTCTGCAGGAGGCCGACCGCCGCTTCGGCACGCGCGAAAGCGTGCTGCCGCAGGTGCTGCTGGAGAACCACACCGACTACGAAGCCGTCCCGCTCGACGTGCAGGTCGATTCGATGGGCTGGCACGGCAACGCGATCCTCGTCAAAAAGGGAATCGCGCTCGAAGAGCACGACATCATCCACATTCCCTGCCTCGAACCGCGCGGCGTGGTGACGGCGAGGCTGTCGGTTCGCGGCCGGAGGCTTTCCGTCTTCGGAATGCATCTCGACCTGTCGGGCCTGTGGCGCACCCGGCAGGCGCGCGCGATCGCCGACCTCGCCGCCGCCGCGAGCGAAAGCCACGCGACCGTGCTGATGGGCGATCTCAACGAATGGCGCGCGCGCGCGGGCACTTTCCGCGAGTTCGCAAAGCACTTTTCGATCCTCGATCCCGGCCCGAGCTTCCACGCGGCGCGGCCCGTGGGACGGCTCGACCGGATCATGCATTGCGAAAGGCTCGCCGCGCGCGACTGCGGAGTTCACCGCAGCGCCCTCGCCGCGCGGGCCTCGGACCACCTGCCGGTCTGGGCCGATTTCGACTTCGCCTAAAGGCTTGCCAGACCCTGTTCGAGATCGGCGAGTATGTCGTCGACGTGCTCGATCCCGACCGAGATACGCACCACGTCCGGCCCCGCGCCCGCCGCGACCAGTTCAGCTTCGCCCAGCTGGCTGTGCGTGGTCGATGCCGGGTGGATGATGAGCGAACGCGTGTCGCCGATATTGGCGAGGTGGCTGAACATCTCGACATTCGAGACGAGCTTCACGCCTGCCTCGTATCCGCCCTTCACGCCGAAAGTGAAGACCGCCCCGCCCTTCCCGCCGAGATACTTGTCGGCGAGCGGCTTGTAGGGGTTGTCGTCGAGCCCGGCATAGGAAACCCACTCGATCTTGTCGTGGGCCTGAAGCCATTTCGCCACGGCGAGCGCGTTGGCGCAGTGCCGCTCCATGCGCAGCGCGAGCGTCTCCATGCCGGTCAGCGCGAGCCAGGCGTTCTGCGGGGCCATCGCCGGGCCGAGGTCGCGCAGGCCGAGCACGCGGCAGGCGGTGATGAAGGCGATCGGGCCGATGGGCTCCAGAGCATCGACCAGCACCGCGCCGTGATAGGAGCCGTTGGGCTCGGTCAGGCTGGGGAATTTCGACCCTTGTGCCTTCCAGTCGAACTTGCCGGAATCGACGATCACCCCGCCGACCGCGTTTCCGTGACCGTTCAGGAACTTGGTGGTCGAATGGGTGACGATGTCCGCGCCGTGCTCGAAGGGGCGGCACAGGATCGGGGTCGCCATGGTGTTGTCGACGATCAGCGGCACGCCGCCTTCGTGCGCGACATCCGCGATGGCGCGGATGTCTGTCACGACCCCGCCCGGATTGGCGAGGCTTTCGACAAAGACGCAGCGGGTATTCTCGTCCATCGCCGCGCGCACGTTTTCGGGATCGTCGGCATCGACGAAGCGCGTCTCCCAGCCGAACTTGCGGAACGCCTCGCCCATCTGGTTGAGCGAGCCGCCATAGAGCTTCTTCGCCGCGACGATGTTGCAGCCCGGCTCCATCAACGTGTGGAACGCAACCAATTGGGCGGCGTGGCCGCTGGCGAGGCCGAGCGCGCCGACGCCCCCTTCCATCGCCGCGATCTTCTTCTCAAGCGCGTCGTTGGTCGGGTTCATGATCCGCGAATAGATGTTGCCGAACTGCTTCAATGCGAACAGGTCGGCAGCGTGTTCGGCATCGTCGAAGACATAGCTCGCGGTCTGGTAGATCGGGGTAATCCGCGCATTGGTCGCAGGGTCGGGCGCGGTGCCGCCGTGGACGGCGAGCGATTCGAGCTTCATGTCGGTCATGATCGGTCCTTCGGTCGAGGGGAAAGCCGCACGCGTTCAAACACGACCGCGCGCTGCACGTAAATCCCAAAAGAAAGGAGGGGACCGGTCGCCCGGCCCCCTCACTCATCACCCGGAGCGAGAGCGCCCCTAGAAGCTCGCGCCGACCGCAACGCCGTAGCGCCGGGGATCGAGCGTGAAGATATTGGTGAACAGCCCCGAACTCGCATCGGTCACGTAAAGGCCCGTGGTCGAGTTGCTGTCGAAGATGTTCTGGATGAACCCGCGCACGAACCAGCCGTCCTCGGAATTGAGCTGGACCTGCGCGTTCGCCTGGACGAAAGGCGCGATGCGGTTGACCCGGCCGTTGAAGACGTTGCCGAACTGCTCGCCCGTCAGCGCCACGTCGAAACGCGGCACGAGGTTGTAGCCGTCGCCGAATTCGGCGGTGTACTGGACCCCCGCCGAGGCCTTGATCGTCGGCGCCTGCGGTAGAGTGTTGCCGCGAAGGTTGACCTCGACGCCGGGGCTCAGCACCTCAACCCCGCCGAAAGCCCCCGCAGCGGGCGAGGCGGCATAGCCCTGCAGCACCTCGCAAATGCTGAACGCACCCGAGGAAGCGATCCCGCCATCGGCCGGAAATTCCGTCGTCCCCTGCAGCGGCGCGGTGGCCGGGGCCGAAAGGCCGGGCACATTGCCCGCGTTGAGCTCGGAATTGACGAAATTGACGAAGCCGTCCGGCCCGCCGGGGGCCTGCCCGGTCACGGCGCACAGCGCGCCGTTGGTGATGTCCTTGACGATGACCGCGTTCTCGTCCCCGCCGCCCGGATCGCGCGGATTGGAGAAGAACTGGTCGCCCGCGACCTCGGCCTTGAGGTAGCTGAAGTTCATGTTGATCAGCCAGTTCGGGGACGGACGGATGATGCTTTCCAGTTCGAGCCCGTAGATATCGGCATCGATCGTGTCGTTGACCGAGGTGCGCGCGATGATGCGGCTGAGCTGCAGGTCTTTGTACTTGTAGTAGAAAGCCGTGGCATTCAGCTGCAACGCCCCGTTCGCGAAGGTGTTCTTGGTCCCGATCTCGAAGGCGTCGATCGTCTCCGGCCCGAAGCTTTCGGGCACGTTGAAGATCGGCTGCAGCGGCGGGTTGATCCCGCCCGACTTGTAGCCGCGCGAATAGGACGCATAGACGAGGTTGTCGGGCGTGATCTGGAAATCGAGCACGGCGCGGCCCGTGATCTCGTTGAAGCTGACCGAACGGTCCTGCGACAGCTGGTTGCCCGGAATACCCGGGTCGGCATCATACAGCCCGACGAAAGGCGAAGTGAACGGGTCGCCGTCGTTCGAGTAGGGGTTGAGGAAGCTCGCCAGCGTCGAGCGTGCGGTGATCGACTTGGAATCGTCGTTGTAGCGCAGGCCGCCAGTGAATTTCAGCCGGTCGGTGATGTCGAAATAGACTTCGCCGAAAATGCCCCAGCTTTCGAGCTGGTAGTCCAGTGTGTTGTTGTGGAAGAACGAGGTTGCCAGGTAGGACGGCGGCAGGCCCGCCGAAAGCGAATTGAACGAGCCCAAAACGCCCGTGATGTAGTCGATCGCGAAGGCATTCACGAAATAGCTGTTGTTGCGGGTGTTGAGATCGGCATAGATCCCGCCCAGCAGAAAGTTGAAGGGCCCGTCGAAATCCGATGAGACGATAGCCTCGACCGACCAGGCTCGGTCTTCCTGCGCCGAACGGTCGAACTGCTGGCCCGCGGGCGAGCAGACCGCGAAACCCTCGAAAGCGCCGCGGTTGTCGAGCCGGGTGTCGGAGGTGCACAATTCGCCTCCCGGTCCATTGGGAATGATCGCATCGACGATCGGCTGGAAATAGGCCGCAGTTGCCGGCCCCACGGCTGCCGGGTTGGCGAAGGTGGAAAGCTGGGCGAGCGCGGGCGCATAGAACGCCGGATCGTTGATCCCGAGGTTGTAGTCCTGCGCCGAATCGACCGAGCTTTCCTGATAGGTCCCGGTCACGCTCAGCGCGATGTCGCCGAAGGACTGCTCCAGATGCGCCTGGAGCTGCAACTCGTCGGCGTAGTATTCGGGCGTGAATTGGGTGCGCACCTGGCGAACGTCATTGGGCTCGTTGAAATTGGCATAGCCGTCCGGGCCATACAGGCTGTTGAGCCCGAAACCGGGCGGCAGGCCGTTGAGCTGGAGAAATTCTTCCGAGCCAAGCGTGCCGGTGAAGGTCGCATTGGCGTTGAGCTGGTCGAAATCGCGCCGGTTGTTGAGGCAGCCGAGCACGCCCGTCGGATCGCGCTGGCACAGCTGCTTCTGGATACGCAAGCGGTCGTCGTCCTCCTCGAAGTAATAGGCCATCAGGTCGAGCGTGGTGTCCGGCCCCGGCTCCCAGCGCAGCGAGCCGCGGATCGCGAATTGTTCGCGCCCGTCGATGTCGTCCCCGTTGAACAGGTTTTCGGTGAAGCCGTCGCGCTTCAGGAAGAACCCCGCCACGCGCGCGCCCAGCGTGTCGCCGATCGGCACGTTCAGCATGGCCTGCGCGCGGATGCTGTCGAAATTGCCGTATTCGAACTGGGCGCTGCCGCCGAAGGCATTGAGATCGGGCTTGGCGGTGACGATGTTCACCACGCCCGAGGTCGCGTTGCGACCGAACAGCGTGCCCTGCGGCCCGCGCAGCACCTCGATCCGTTCAAGGTCGAAATATTCGGTCTCGAACAGGCGGGTATTGAACAGCGGTGCGGAATTGAGCGCGATGCCGGTCGCGCTGTCGCAGCTCACGCCGACGCACAGGTCGCCGATGCCGCGGATGGTGAAGCTGGAGCCTGTGAAATTGCCCTTGGTGAAGGAGACGTTCGGCAGCGTCAGCTGAAGATCGCTCGCGTTCTCGATCTGCTGCGCCTGCAGCGTTTCGGCATCGAAGGCGGTCACCGCAAGCGGGACTTCCTGCAGGCTCTGCGCCTGGCGCTGCGCGGTGACGATGATGACATTGGCCTCGGGCGGGACTTCCGGCAGGTCCGGCATATCCTCGTCAGTCGTTTGAGAAAATGCCGGCGTTGCAATCGACGCAAGGCAGGCACCAGCCATCAGAAAGGTTTTCACCCTCATTTCTCTCTCCCCCATATACTCGGCCGCTTCGGCGGCTCTGGGGCAAGAATATAACGCATTGCGGCGCCAGGCGTAAGAAAAATGTCAAATTGCCTGTGGGTTGCTTGGCATCGGGTCGGCTAACGCCGCGCTGCCACCACCGCCTCCCTCTCACAATCGCCATTGCGGGCAGTCGGCGCGGAGCTTAAGCCTTTATCCCGGAGAGAGGACGGGAATTGCAGAATTTTCCAGACCATGCGGACGCGGTGACGGCCGAGTGGGTGACGCAGCGCCTGCGAGAAAACGGGCTTCTGGGCGAGGACGAAGGCGCGGTCACTTCGGTTACGTGGGAAGCGATCGGGACCGGGCAGGTCGGCGACTCGGTGCGTTTCCATCTTGCCTATTCCAGCGAAGGCGCAGGCCCCGCGACGCTCGCGGCCAAGTTCAGCGCGGCCGATGAGACCAGCCGCGGCACGGCGGCTCTGATGGGGCTTTATGCCAAGGAGGTGTGCTTCTACCGCGAAGCCGCCCCCCTGCTGGGCGTGCGCGTGCCCGATGTGCTCGCCGCCCATGTCAGCGAGGACGGGGCTCGGCAGGTCATCCTGTTCGAGGATCTCGCCCCCGCGCGCGGCGGAGACCAGATCGCGGGCTGCGGGATAGAAGACGCGCGCGCCGCGATCCGCCAGGCCGCCGCGATCCACGCC
The DNA here is from genome assembly GCF_011765465.1 of Erythrobacter sp. NCBI lineage: Bacteria > Pseudomonadati > Pseudomonadota > Alphaproteobacteria > Sphingomonadales > Erythrobacteraceae > Erythrobacter > Erythrobacter sp. The sequence goes on from NZ_CP050265.1 coordinate 1,324,994, forward strand.
GGGAGCTGGCAGCGCCGCGACCTTCTCGAAGCCCGCTGGATCGCACCACAACCGGAACTCTCCGCCCGCATCGCCGCGATGTATCCGCAGGCGCAGGCGGTGTTCCGCGAACGCTACGCGGGCACGCTCGAGCCCGAATTCATGGCGCTGTGCGAGGAGCTTGCCACTACGCCCGCCTTCTTCGAGCGCGACAATTCCAATCCCCAATGCCTGGTCCACGGTGACTTCCGGCTCGACAATATGCTGTTCGACATCAAGGGCGGCGCAGAGCCCATCGCCGTGCTCGATTGGCAGACCGTCACCACCGGCAAGGCGATGACCGATGTCGCCTATTTCCTCGGCTGCGGGATCGGGAATGAATTGCGCCGGGCGCACGAGGAGGAACTGCTGGACCTGTGGCTGGCCGAAATGGCCGCGCACGGCGTGGAGCTTTCTCGCGGCGAGATCGAGCGCGACTATCGCATCGGCGCGCTCCATGGCGTCTCGACCGCGGTGTTCAGCGCGGCCTTCGTCGAGCGCACCGAACGCGGCGACGCCAATTTCCTGTCCATGGCGCGCGGGGCGTGCGGCCTCGCGCTCGAACGCGGCAGTATCGCCGCCCTCAAGGAGACCGCCTGACATGGTGCTTACCCGCGGCGACGACTATCCGATTCACCAGACCAGCGAGCCGGTCGCCTATGCCGGCACGGACCGGAATTTCTACGACCGCTATTTCTTCAACGGCTATGCGCCCGACGGGAGCGGGTTCTTCGCCGCCGCCTTTGGGGTCTATCCCCATCTCGACGTGGCGGATGCGCATTTCAGCTTCATCCGCGGCGGCGTGCAGCATTGCCTCCATGCCTCTTGCGAACTCGGCGCCGAGCGCATGGCGATGCGGGTCGGGCCGATCGCGATCGAGGTGCTGGAGCCTCTCCACCGCCTCAAAGTCACGATCGAGGAGACCGAGGGGCTGGCGGGCGAGTTCACCTTCACCGCGCGCGCCGCGCCGATCGAGGAGCCGCGCTTCATCCACCGCACGGGCACGCGCGCCTTCATGGATTACACGCGCATGACCCAGAACGGGCATTACGAAGGCTGGATCGAAGCCGACGGCGTGCGCGAGGAGATGGCAACCGGCACGGTCGGAACGCGCGACCGCAGCTGGGGCGTGCGGCCGGTCGGCGCGCGCGACGCCCAGCCGGTTCCGGGCGCGCCGCTGCCCTCCTTCTTCTGGCAATGGACCCCGATCAACCTTGCGGACGGTTCGCTGTTCTTCCACGTCAACGCCGATCCCAAGGGGCGCGCCTGGAACACGCGGGCGGCCTATGCTCCCGATGGCTGCGGGCAGGAGGCGGTGGCGGAGGGCTTCGGCACGCTTGCAGCCCGGCTCGAACCCGGCACGCGCTGGCCTTCGGGCGGAACGCTGTCGCTCGACGTGCCGGGCGCGCCCGCCGCGCTCGAACTCGAAGCGCTCGCCCGGTTCCAGATGAAGGGCATCGGCTATACCCATCCCGAATGGGGCCACGGCCTTCATCACGGTCCCTTGCGCGTCGCGCGCGAGGACCTTGCGCTCGCCGAACTCGACCCGGCGGCGATGGACAATCTCCACGTCCAGATGCTCTGCCGCGTGACGGGCGAGGCGCAAGGCATGGGCGTGTTCGAACAGCTCGCGATCGGCCCCCACGCCCCGCTCGGCCTTGCGGGACTGACCGACCCCGCCTGAGCCGCCGGCGGACCCGCCCGCCGGAACGGCGGCGGGCCCCCTTGCGTTGAATCAACCAGGATGGCGCGCCGCATTGCGAGCGCGCGCGACAGGAACAACGACCAGGAGGACCGCCATGGCAACCCCGCACGAAAAACCCGAAACCAGCCGCTCGAAATGGCTCTGGCCGCTCGTCATCGTCGGGCTCGGCGTCCTGCTGCTGATCGTCTTCTTCAATCCCTCGGGCGACCGTGACGGCGATGTCGACACCCCGATCGAGGTCGAAGACGTGACCCCCGACGATACGACCGACACTGCTGCGACCCCGGCCCCGGCACCGGAACCCTTTGCGCCCGGCGGGGAATAGGCGCTAGGACAGTGTGCTGGCGGGGCAGTGCCCCGCCCCCGGCCGCACGAGGTGAGGACATTGGCGACGCGCTCCCCGATCCAGCAGAACCCCGACATCCGTTTCCTCGGAAAGCTGCTCGGCGACGTGATCCGCGAACACGGCGGCACGCGCCTGTTCGAGCGCACCGAGGACATCCGCCGCGCCAGCATCTCGCGCCACCGGGGGGAGGACGTGGCCGATCTCGGGCTCGACCGGCTCGACCTCGACGAAACGCTCGCTTTCGTGCGCGGTTTCGGGCTGTTCTCGATGCTCGCCAATCTCGCCGAGGACCGCGCCGCGCCCGTTGCCGAGGGAGCGAGCGACCTGAAAGCGGCCCTGAGAGAACTCGAAGCGGACGGCATCACCCGCGATGAGGTCGCCCGGCTGCTCGAGAAAGCGCTGGTCGCCCCCGTGCTCACCGCTCACCCGACCGAGGTGCGGCGCAAGAGCGTGCTCGACCACCGCGCGCATATCGCCCGGCTGATGCGGGAACGCGACACGGCCATCGCCGCGGGCGCGGAAACGGGACGCATCGAGGCGGCGATCGCGCGCCAGATCGCGTTGCTGTGGCACACCCGCACCCTGCGGCGCGACCGGCTCTATGTCACCGACGAGGTCGACAATGCGATCGACGTTATGGGCGCGGTCTTCCTTCCCGTCCTCCCGGCCCTGTTCGAGCGCTGGGAGGAGGCACTGGGTCGCACCGTCCCCGGTTTCCTGAGGCTCGGCAGCTGGATCGGCGGCGACCGCGACGGCAACCCGCACGTGACCGCCGCCTCGCTCGACTACGCCCTGTCGCGCGGGGCGCGTCTGGTCATCGGAGCCTGTCTCGAGGCGGTCCACGAACTCGGCGCGGAGCTTTCGATCTCCAGCGAACTCGCGCCCGTCGATCCCGCGCTCGAAGCGCTGGCCGACGCTAGCGGCGACACCTCCGCGCATCGCAGGGACGAGCCGTTCCGCCGCGCGCTCACCGGTATCTACGCCCGGCTTGCCGCGACCTATCGCACCCTTGCCGGAGCCGAGCCGCCCCGCGCGCCGGTGGCCGAGCGGCCGGCCTATGGCTCGCCGGAAGAATTCCTCACCGATCTCGAAACCATCTCCGCGGCGCTCGAAAAGCTGGAGGGCGCGGGGCTTGCCAGCGGGGACGCACTCTCTCGCCTCATCCGCACCGTGCGCCTGTTCGGGTTCCACATGGCGACGCTCGACTTGCGCCAGAACAGCGCGGTGCACGAACGGGTCGTCGCCGAACTGCTCGCCGCCGCCGGGGTCGAGGCGGACTACGCCGCGCTAGGCGAGGAGGAGCGCATCGCCGTGCTGCGCGCCGAGCTCGCAGGAGCCCGCCCGCTGCGCATCGCGTGGCACGAATATTCGGAAGAAACCACTGGCGAACTCGCGATCATCGACGCGGTCGCCCGCGCCCACCGCAGCTATGGCCCGGCATCGGTCACGCAATATGTCGTGTCGATGGCGACGAGCGTATCCGACCTGCTCGAAGTCCTGCTGGTCCTGCGCGAGGCGGGCCTCTACCGCGCCGGGGATACGCCCGAATGCCCGGTCATGCCGGTCCCGCTGTTCGAGACGATCGGCGACCTCGAAGCCGCGCCCGCGATCATGGAGCGTGCCCTCGCCCTACCCGAATTCGCCGCGCTCGCCCGCGCGCGAGGCTTTCAGGAAGTGATGCTGGGCTATTCGGATTCGAACAAGGACGGGGGCTATCTCACCTCCTCCTGGCACCTCGCCCGCGCGAGCGAGGCGCTGGCCGAAGTCTTCGCCGAGGCGGGCGTCACCATGCAGCTCTTCCACGGCCGCGGCGGCTCGGTCGGGCGCGGCGGGGGATCCGCCTTCGAGGCGATCCGCGGCCAGCCGCGCGGCACGGTCAACGCGCGCATCCGCATCACCGAACAAGGAGAGGTGATCGCGGCGAAATACGGCAGCCGCGACAATGCCGCGCGCAATCTAGAGGCGATGGCGAGCGCGACCCTGCTCGCAACGCTCGAACCCGAACGCATCGCACCCGCCGACGCGGCGCGTTTCGCCGCCGCGATGGAGGAGATCTCCGCCTCCGCTTTCGCCGCCTATCGCGCGCTGGTCTACGAAACCGAGGGGTTTGCCGACCTGTTCCGCCAGATGACCCCGATTGCCGAAATCGCCGGGCTCAAGATCGGCAGTCGGCCGGCGAGCCGAAAGGGCGGCGGGCGGATCGAGGACCTGCGCGCGATTCCGTGGGTGTTTTCGTGGAGCCAGGCGCGGGTCATGCTGCCCGGCTGGTACGGGGTCGGCCATGCGCTTTCCGCCTTCGAGGACAAGGGCCTGCTGCGCGCAATGGCGCGCGAATGGCCGTTCTTCCGCAACGCACTCGCCAATATGGAAATGGTGCTGGCGAAATCCGACATGGGCGTCGCGCGGCGCTATGCCCAGCTGGCCGAAGACGAAGCGCTTGCAGGCCGGATCTTCCCGCGGATCGAGGAAGGCTGGCATCTCGCCCACGACACGCTTCTTGAAGCGACGGGACAGTCCTACCTGCTCGAGAACTCGCCCCGCCTAGACGCGTCGATCCGTCTGCGCCTGCCCTATATCGAACCGCTGAACCTGCTCCAGGTCGAACTCCTGCGCCGCCACCGCAGCGGAGAGGACGATCCGCGCATCGCGGAAGGCATCCAGCTTTCGATCAACGCGATCGCGACAGCGCTCCGCAACAGCGGCTAGAGCCCGAGCGCGCCGGGATTGATAATGCCGTCCGGATCGAGCTCGCGCTTCAATGCCCGCACCAGCGCGAGATGCGCCGGATCGTGGTCCTCGAGATAGGGATAGGACCGCCCGATCTGGTAATGCACGCCGCCGTGTTCGTGCATCAGCGCAACGACCTCACGCTTCATTTGGTTGACCAGCGCCTCTGCCTCGGGGGCGGGATCGTAAGTCGGAAGGCCCATGAGGTGATCGGGCTCCACGGTCCGCTCGTGATAGGCATTGCGCGCATCGGGCCAGTAGAAGGTCGGCTCGTAGATGAAGACGCTTGTTCCAACCGCCATGAACATCCCGCCGGTGTAGATGCCGTGCGCGTCCATCTGGGTGCGGCGGGACGCCCAGTAGTCCTGTAGTGCGGCGTGAAACGGCCGCGCGGCAGAATGGGGAAGCTGGGCGTGCATCGGCAGCCAGCGCTCGCCTTTGGGCCCCACGACATTGTTGAGCGGCGCAAACGGCATGGCGCGCACGACCTCGGGCACGCTTGGTGCGATTTCCCGGCCGTGTTCGCCCGCGATCCGCCTTATCTCGGCGATGCGGTGCTGCGCGTCCTTGTCGTCGAAGCCCTCGGCGATGAAGTGGCCCGCGAACTTGGCCTTGGCGATGCCTTTCGAGCCAGCGAGCGCCATTTTCGCGACCGTCGTCGCACCTTTCGCGAGCGAGGAGGCATTCTTCATCACCGCGCCCGCCATGTCGATCTTGTCGCTGAGGTCAGCCTCGCCGATTTGTCCCTGCTGCAGCGCTTCGTCGAGGCCAAAATTCTCTTCCGCAAGCCCGCTCGCCGCCACCCGGCGGAGCGCTTCGTGAAGCGCCTCGAAACTCGCGAAATCGAACGAGGCAGCGCCATGTGCCGCTCCCAAGCGTTCGAGCGCGAGCGTGATCGCCACCTTGATGCCGAGAGCGCCGCAATCGCCGGTGAAGATCCCCGTCATATCCGGGCCGTAATGGCGCGAGAACGGCAGCGCCGGGCGCGAGAGCGCGCTTCCGGTGACGATCGTCTCGCCCGTGCCCGTCACCACTTCGATCGACACCGAGCTGTCGGCGGCCGTGCCCTGTCCGTGGCTGATCGCATTCATCGAAACGCCGCCAGCGACCGTCGCTTGAAGGCCCGAATAGCTCCCCCAGAAGCGTGTCTTGAGCCCGCGCGCGGCAAGCGCCTCGCGCAGCTCGGCCCAGGTCACGCCCGGCTCGACCGTGACGAGCGCGTTGTCCTCGTCGATGGAGATCGCCTTCATGCGCGCGAAATCGAGCGTCACCCCGCCAGGCCGCTCGTGCGCATAGGCATCGGTGTAGCTCGCCCCGCCGCCGCGCATGACAAGAGGCATGGAATGCGCACGCGCATGGCGCACGATGTCCGCGATTTCGCGCGCGCTCGCGGGACGCACCACCGCAAGCGGCAGTTCGCAGCGGCGAAACACGTCGGTCGCATAGAATTCGAGCGTGTCGGCATCGGTCAGGACATTGTCGGGTCCGACGATCGCGGCAAGGCCGGCAAGCGCGTCCTTACCATCGCTGATTGCAGTGGCCATGCGGGTGATCCTAGCCCGGCCGCGGCGAAAGCGTAGCGTCGTCGCGGCCCTCTCCGCCCCTCGGATATTCGCTGCCGCCGGCCGATTGCGCTCCTTCCCCCGGCGAAACCGGGCTGGACTCGCCACAGGCCGGTGATAGCTTTCGCACCGGACTGCGGGGGAGACGAAGGGTGCCGACATGGGCGAAATTCGCGGGCGCAGGCGTCGGCGTGCTCGCGCTCGGCCTGTTTGCGGCCTGGGCCAGCGCGCCCGATCCGACCCATAATCCCGCCAGTTTCGAAAACGCGCCGCTTGACCCAGCGATCCTGCCGCTGTCGCAGGGCGTAACGCTCGCCCGGTTCGTAGGCGAGGACGGCGCGGGCGCGACCATGATCGTCCTTTCGAGCGACGGCGAAAGCGTGACCGGCATCGACCTGCGCGAACTCGGCGCGCAGAATGGAAAGGATCCCTTCACCGCGCTTGCCGAGGCAGACCTTGCGCCGCTGCTCGCGGGCGAGCGCGATCGCATTCCCACCGTCACGCGGACGATGGGCGACCTTCTGCCGAGCGCCCCGGCGGGCACGCGCCATATCGGAACCGGCACGAATTTCCCCGAACACGCCGAAGAAGCGAACAGCGCCTCGGTCTTCCAGTTCCCCAAGTTCGGCGGTGCAAGCCCGGCGCGCACCACGGTCCGGGCCCAGCCGGGCATATTGCTCGATTACGAAGTCGAGCTGTGCGTCCGTTTCGACCGCGACATCGCCAGCCTCGCCGATTTCGACGCTGCGGTGAAAGGCTTTTTCCTGTGCGGCGATTTCACGAACCGCAACGCGCTGGTGAACCTCGCCGACCCGGACAACCTCGATTCCGGCAGGGGCTTCAGCGATGCCAAGAGCGGGCCCGATTTCTTTCCTACGGGACCGTTTCTCGTCGTGCCCGGCGACTGGAGGGCGTTCACGCAGGACTTGCGGATGACGACCGAGCTGAACGGCGAACCGCGTCAGGACGCACGCGGAGGGGAAATGACGCTCGATTTCCGCGCGCTCGCGGAAAAGGCGCTCGGCGACATGGACGCGCCCCGGTTCGTGTACGGGGACGCGATGTATCGCCTTTCGCCAGGGGGCAGGATCGAGCCTTCGATGACGCTGATGTCGGGGACCGCCGAGGGGACGATCTTCACCCCGCCGACCCGAGCGGACATGATCGAGGCCGTGCTTGCCTATCTTGCCGGGGGCGGGCCGCTGGGCAGCCGCGACTTCATGACCGCCGCGCGCGCGGAATTCATCGCCAGCGAACTGGAAGGCGGGCATTTCCTGAAAGCGGGCGACGTGGTGCGCCACGGCTCCAACCACCTCGGCGACATCGAGGTGCGCGTCATCGACTGACGCGCGCCCGGCTCACCACAGCACGGCGTAGAGCCCGACCAGCAGCGCCACCGTCAGCATCGCCAGCACGTTGAACAGCCCGCTCGTCGCGAAGGAAATGTCGGACAGCTTCACCGTGCCGCTTTCGTCGGGGGCCTCTGTGAAGCGCGACACCGCCGCCGCCGCAACCAGCGAGACGAGGAAGACGATCCAGATGCGGATGATGAATTCAAGGTCGCTCGCGGCGAACTTCAGCGCGACGTTGAGCGCGACCGATCCGAGCAGCGCGGTGAAAGCCCCCGCGGAATTGGTCCTGCGATCGAAGAATCCGAGCAGGAAGACCACCACCACGCCCGGCGCGATGAAGCCGGTGTATTCCTGCACCGTCTGGAAGGCGCTTTCGAAACTGCCCTGGAACGGCTCTGCGAGCACAAGCGCCGCCACCATCGCCGCGAAGGCCGAAATACGCCCCACCCGCACATAGTGATGCTCGCTTCGGTCCGGCCGAGCGCTGCGGTAGAGGTCCATCGTGAAGATGGTCGAGATCGAATTCATCATCGAAGCGAGCGAGGAGACCACCGCCGCGATCAACGCCGCGAAGACGAGGCCGCGCAGCCCGGCGGGCGCGAAGGCCATGAGCTCGCCATAGGTCCGGTCCGACCGCTCGCCCAGCACCGCGCCGTCGAGCACGCCCTGCTGCGCGAGAATGACCGCTGCGATCCCCGGAATGACGACGATGAAGGGGATGAGCAGCTTGAGGAAGGAGGCGAAAGCAAGCCCCTTCTGCGCCTCGCCGAGATTTTCGGCGCCGAGCGCGCGCTGGATGATGTACTGGTTGAAGCCCCAATAGCTGAAATGCAGCACCCACAGCCCGCCGAGCAGGGTCCAGATGCCCGGCAGGCTTTCATAGCCCGGATCGCCCGGATCGAGGATCATCTCAAAATGGCCGGGCATTTCCCGCCAGAGGTGGCCGAACCCCGCGAGGGCCCCGTCGGCGGGCAGCGCGTCGAGGGCGAACCAGGTGATCGCAAGCCCGCCGATGATGAGGATGACGACCTGGATGATGTCGGTCAGCGCCACCGCCTTGAGCCCGCCGTAGAGCGAATAGAGCGATGCGAAGGCGGCCAGCGCCATCATCGACTGGAGCACGTCCCAGCCCGTCAGCGACGAAACCGCCAGCCCGCCGAGCCACAGCACGCCGGTTAGGTTGACCGCAGTGTAGAGCGCCACCCAGTAAAGGCTCATCAGCGTCTTGACGCCATGGCCGTATCGCTGGTCGAGGAACTGGGGCATGGTGTAGATGCGCCGCTTGAGGAAGATCGGCAGGAAGAACTTGGCGACGATGATGAGGACGATTGCCGCCTGCCATTCATAGGCGGCGATCGCGATGCCGATGGCGAAGCCCTGCCCCGACTGGCCGATGATCTGTTCGGCCGAAATGTTCGACGCGATCAGCGAAGCCCCGATTGCCCACCACGGCAGGGCGCGCCCGGCGAGAAAGTAGTCCTCGGTGTTCTTTTCATGCCCCGCAGGCTCGCGGCTGACGAACAGCGCGATGCCGAGCAGCGCAAGCGCATAGACCGCGATAATCGCGATATCGATCGTCTCGAGTGTCACTCTCTCATCCCCCCTCGGCGACCCGTTCGCTCAGAACGAACACCTCGTATCCTCGGCGAATTCCTCGCGAGCGATGCTTGCGATCCTGATCGTGAATGCCCCTTCGGAGGCGAAGGCCAGCCGGTCCGACATCTCCCCCAGGCATTCGCCCGTCAGCACCATCTCGCGCCAGCCCTTGCCCTCGGCGACCGACAGGTGGTCGGTGATGTCGAGCGGCTCGCCCGCTGCTGACACCGTCACCCGCGCGAGCGGGCGGGCATCGAGCGAGTAGGCGATGCGCCAGCCCGCCTGCGCCTCCGGTCCGGTCAGGACCAGCCGTGCGCCGGGCGCGAAGTCGATCCGGCGCGCGTCCTCCTGCGCCTTGCGGTCGAGCCCGGAAGCCGCGATCCCGCCCGCAGAGCCGCGCAGGTCGGGCAGCGCCTCGCCGCCCGCCAGCGCCGTAATGCCGTCGCCCAGCCGGCCCGATCCGAACCACGTCGCCCCGCCACCCGAGATCAGCGCCTCGCAGGTCTCGTCGAGCGGGGCGAGCGTCCCGTCCTCGCCGAAGGAAAGGCCGTAGCCGAAGGGGAACAGCACGCCCTCGCCCGGGCCGTTCAGCGGCGTCCCCTCGCAGGTCGCGGGCCATGTAAAGGAGAGCCTGCCGGTCGCCTCGCGGCGGCCGAACAGCACGTCGGCAACACCTGCCCCTTCGCTGCCGGGAAGCCAGGCGGCGACGAAGGCGTCGGCCGCGTTGATCTCGCGGTTCACCCAGAGCGGCCTGCCCGACAGGAACACCGCGACGGTCGGGATGCCGAGCGCCTTGTACTTGCGCAGGGCCACCAGACCCTCCTCGTCGCGGAAAGCGAGATCTTTTCGATCCCCGACGAATTCCGCATAGGGCTCCTCGCCGAAGACGATGATGGCGACATCGGGCCGCGCGGCGGGCATATCGCCGCCCGCCGCATGGCTCACGGTCACACCTTGCCCGCGCGCGACTTCGCGGATGCCGTCTAGGATCGAGGTCGCGCCGGGGAAATCGGCTTCGGTAAGGTCGCCCCCGCCCTGCCACGTCACCGACCAGCCTCCGGCCTGCTGCGGAACATTGTCCGCCGCGCTGCCGACGACGTGGACGAACGCGCCCTTCTTGAGCGGAAGGACGCCCTCGTTCTTGAGCAGGACCATCGACTTCGCAACCGCCTCGCGCGCGATCGCGCGGTGCTCGGGCGAGCCGAGCAGCTCCCAGCGCCCCGCCAGCGGTCGCTCGGACGGGCGCACCTCACCGTCGAACAGGCCGAGATCGCGCTTCAGCCGGAGCACGCGCAAGACCGCCTCGTCCAGCCGTGCCATGGGGATCGTGCCGTCCCTCACTTGCGCCACGAGGCTGGCGTGGAGCGCCTTCCAGTCCTCAGGCACCATGTAGACGTCGAGCCCGGCAAGCAGCGCCTCGGGGCAGTCGGAATTGGTGCAACCCGCGATCTGGCCGTGGCCGTTCCAGTCGCCGACGACGAGCCCGTCGAAACCGAGATTGCCGCGCAGTTCGCCGGTCAGGAGCGGCTTGTTGCCGTGCATCTTGCGCCCGTTGATCGAATTGAAGCTCGCCATGACGCTCGCGACACCCGCCTCGATCGCGGCCGGATAAGGCGCGGCGTGGATCGCCATGAGGTCTTCGAGGTCGCCGTTGACGTCGCCCTGGTCGACGCCCTGCTCGGTTCCGCCGTCGCCGAAGAAATGCTTGGCGGTGGCAGCGACCCGGCCCTGCCCAAGGAAATCCGCGCTGCCCTTTTCGCCCTGCAGCCCCTCGACCATCGCCGCGCCGAGCGTGGCGACAAGCGCGGGGTCTTCGGAATAGCTCTCATAGGTCCGGCCCCAACGGTCATCGCGGGCGACGGCGATGGTGGGGGCGAAGGTCCAGTCGATGCCCGTGACCTCGATCTCGACCGCGGTCGCCTGCCCGATGCGGCGGATGAGGTCGGGATCGCGCGTCGCGCCGAGCGCGATGTTGTGCGGGAAGACGGTCGCACCGATTATGTTGGCATGGCCGTGGACCGCATCTGTCGCCCATAACGCCGGTATCGCAGGCTCGCCGCCGGGCAGCGGGGCGGTCGAGGCGTCCCAGAACGCATCAGCGAGCGCGAGCCATTCGGGAGCGGGCGCCTTGTCGTCGCCGCCCGGCCCGGAATTGCCGCCGTTGAGAATGGTCCCAAAGCGATAGCGCGCGACATCCTCGGGCGTGATCGAGGCGATGTCGGGCATGATGAGCTGCGCGACCTTGCGCTCGAGACTCATGCGCGCGAGCAAGTCCTCGATCACGCGATCGGCCCCGTCCGCCTGCTGGGTTTCCGGCGAAATCACGGGCCCACCAGCCTCGCTCGCCGCCGATCCGAGCGACGGTTTCGCACAGCCAACGAGCAGGCCCGCGACGCATCCCAGGGCGACGACGTGCCGCATCCTTGTCCTCATTTCGCCCATCCCTCCCATTATCGCAAATCATCCGCCGGGCGCGCGGATGAGAACGTTATCAACGCTATGCAGGCCCGCGCCGTCTCATGCAAGGGGCTAACGCGCGGCGGGTTGGGAAATCGCGGCGAGCAGGACCGCGGCAAGCATGGCGAGCGCGGCGAACAGGACGAACAATCCGGTGAAGCCGAAGCCGGGCACGAGTGCCAGCGTCAGCCACGGCATGACCATCGAAGGCGCGGTGTTGGTGAGGTTGAAGATCCCGAGATCGCGTCCTCGGTGGCGCGGCTGGGGCAGAACGCGCAGGGTCTGCGCGGTGTGGAGCGAGAGGAAGATCGAAGCCGAGATCCCGAACACGACATAGCCAGCAATCGCGCTACCCATGCCGCCTGCGAAGGCCATCGCGAGCAGCCCCGCAGCAGCACCCGCCGCGCTTGCGGCAAGCGGCAGGATCGGGCGCACGCGGCGATCCGACCAGCGCCCGATAGCGATGGTGAGCGGGACCGATACGACCAGCACCGCGCTGAAGATGTTTGCCGCGGTGTTCTCGTGGAAGTCAGGGTCGAGCGAGCGCAGCCAGAACAGCAGGAAGGCGAACAGGCCCGCTTCGGCGATCTGGACGAGGAAGCGGGCGATCCACATCCGCGCGACCAGCGAACGCTGCCGCCTCGGCGCTTCTTCGTGCATTCGCTCCGTCGCGGCATCGGCCCGCATCAGCGCGGCGCGGCGCCGCCCCCTCCCCGCAAGCAGCGCGGGAACGACCAGCGCGACCACTATCCCGGCGACCCAGGTGAGCCGATCGACGGGCTCGATCCAGCCCTCGAACGTCACCAGCGAACCCGACAGCGCGCCCATCGCCGGCGCAAGCGCAAGAGCCCCCCCGAGCACTCCCTTCTGGCTGTCGGGAAAGCAGTCCCCGGCCCATGCCACCAGCGGCCCCAGCATCATGTTGAGTCCCGCCTGCCACAGCATCACGAGCACGATCGCCTCGCCCAGAGTCCGCGCCTCGCCGATCGCGACGAGAAGCGCGCTCGAGATCACCAGACCGCCGACAATCCATGGAATGCGGCTTCCCGTCCGGTCGCTCAGCATCCCGAAGGCGATGTTGGCGATGCTTGCGACAATCGCGCCGAGGAAGGTGACGAGCGACAGACCCGCAACGTCCTCGCCCCCGGAAATCGCGGCAATCCGTAGCGGCAGCAGCACGGTGAGCAGCGGGACGTAGGCGATCGTGCCACCCGCGACCGCCAGCGCGAACAGCGCAAGGAACCAGGCCGGCTGGCGCTGCGGCGTCTCGTTCAAGCCGATCTCGGCGCGGGCCCGGTCGAAGCGCGCTCGACGATCTGGGCGGGGATGTCGATCACCTCGTCCGGCTGTGTTGAAGCACCTTCGCCGATCAGGTGCTCGACCGCGACCGAGACGGTCTGCGCGATCGGCTGGTCGACCGCCGACAGCGGCGGCTGCGAGAAACGCACGATCGGCGTGTTGTCGAAGGAGATGATCGAGAGGTCGCGCGGGACGTGCAGCTTGCGGTCGCGCGCGACTTCGAGCGCGGCCAGGGTCATCTGGTCGTTGCTGCCGATGATCGCGGTGAGATCGGGATTGCGGTCGAGCAGGGCGCGCGCCGCCTTGGTGCCCGAATCGTAACTGAAATCGCCGCGCTCGCACAGGCCCTCGGCGCTCAGTCCGGCCTCCTCCATCGCCTCGCGCCAGCCGTCGAGGCGCCAAGCGGAAAGCGAATATTCGCGCGGGCCCGAAATCATCCCGATCCGCCGGTGGCCGAGTTCGAGCATCCGCCGCGTCGCATCGCGCGCGGCCTGGCGGTCGCCCATGGTGAGGCGGATGCCCGCGCCTTCTTCGGTCGATCCGATCCGTGCAAACGGGATACCCCGCCGCGCGAGCAGCTGGGTGATCTGGGGGTTCTCCGAATGCGGCGGGGTCAGGATCACCCCGTCGGGCTGGAGCGCGGAAACGGTCGCGGCGAGCTCGCGCTCGACGTGGTCGGCATGGGTATCGACCAGCTCGACCAGCATCCTGTAGCCGTATTTGGAGCAGGTCAGTATCCCGCCCAGCAGCATCTGGTCGACCCAGTCGGTCCCCTGCCGCTCGCGCCAGTCGGCGAGCGTGCGCTCGCGGTCGTTGATCGCGAGGATGAGATAGGAACGGTTCCCGCTCATCCGCCGCGCGGCGAGCGACGGGACGTAGCCGAGGTGCTCGATCGCAGCGCGCACCTTGTCGCGCATATTGGGGCGCACATTCGGCCCGTTGTTGATCACCCGGCTGACCGTGGGGACCGAAACGCCGGCATATTCGGCGACGTCGCGGATGGTCACGGTCTTGCGTCTGTCAGACATTTCCCCTCCGTCCGCTGGCGTCCTATCGCATACAGGCAAGGCCCTTATCGGGATCCTCGGCGCAGCGATAGACCCGTACCCAGTCGATCGCCAACTGGGCCGGAAAGCTCGCTTCGACAAACCCCTTGTCATTGTTTCTTTCGGACAATCCGCCGCCGACCGCAAGATTGGCCATGAGGTAGAAGGGCCGATCGAAGGGCGCATTCGGATTGCCGTCGGCGAGCGGCGAGGCGGTGTGCCAGTCTTCCGGCGTGGCGGTGAAATGGACACGCCCGTCGACGAGGAAGCGGATCAGACCCTCGCCCCATTCGACAGCGTAGACGTGGAAATCTTCCGAAGGCCGGGCGAGGCCGGGCAGCGCGGTGCGGTGATCGACATGGGCATTTTCGGGCGGACGATCGCCGAAATGGAGCGCGCTCAATGTGCGGTTCTCGCCCACGCCTCCCTCGCATTCCTCGCAGGACGCGCCGATATTGACCGCTTCGAGGATGTCGATCTCGCCCGACAGCGGCCAGGGGCCATAGTGGTCTTCTGCAGGCATCATCCAAATTGCGGACCAAGTGCCCTGCCCCTCCGGCACCCTGGCGCGGACCTCGATCCGGCCATAGCGCCAGGCGTGGAGCCCGCGGGTGCGGACCTTGCCGGAGGTATATTCCTGCGTGGTTTGCGGGTTGGGTTCGGCCGCGATCTCGGGCGGGCGGTCGGGCCCGGTGAAGGTCTCGCGCCGTGCCTTCAGGAGCAGCAGCCCGTCCTCGACCGAGACGTTTTCCGGGCGGCCGGTGTAGCATTGCCGCTCGTCATTGCCGCCGCCCCAGCACGAGACTTCGGGCCGCCATTTGGCGGGATCGAGCGTGTCGCCCTCGAAGTCGTCGGACCAGACCAGTTCCCAGCCCTCGCCGGGTGCATCGGCGGCGGAAGCCTGCGCTGCTTCCGGCTCGGCGGCGGTGCACGCGGCCAGCAGTATCGCTGCCAGCGCGGCGGTAGTCGCCTCGCGTATCATTTCGCGGTCCTCCTCGGCTCGCGCGGGGCAGCGCCCCCGCCCGGCTGCTAGAAATCGAACCGGGCGAGGAAAGTGAAGCGCCGGTCGTTCCTGAACGCCGAGCGCGTCACCCGCGTCCCGTCGAAATCGACCACCTGGCTCGTCTCGGTCACTTCGTCGAGCAGGTTCACGCCCTGGATACCCAGCTTGAGGTAATCGGTAACCGAATAGAAGATCGACGCGTCGAGTTGTCCGGTCGCTTCCTGCCAGATCGGCGAGAAGGGGAAGATGTCGTCGCGCGGCGTGATGAGGAATTCCGACCGCCAGTTATAGGCCGCGCGGGTCGATAGCCTGCCCTTCTCGTAGAAGATCGTGGCATTGAGCGTGTGCTCGGAAATCCCCGCTAGCGGCTGCTGCCCGACGAAGGCCCCACCGCCCAGCTGGTTCGATGCGCTGGTGATCGAGGACTGGCCGAAATCCGACAGGTTCGGGTTCGAGAAGTCGCCGCCGTCGATATAGGTGTAGGTGAACTGCGTGCCGAGCCCGCTGAGGAAACCCGGCAGGAAGTCGTAGACCTGCTGGTGGGTGAACTCGAAGCCCTTGAGCCAGCCGTCCTGGAAGTTCGCCGGCCCCTGCACATTGACATCGACGGGACCGTTCGATCCCTCGTAGGCCACGCGCGAGAAGCCCTGGTCGATGAATCCGTCCACGTCCTTGGCGAACAGCGAGAAGGTGACCGACCCGACCTCGGCGAAATACCATTCGACCGAGACATCGTAGTTCCACACCTCGACCGGCAACAGGTTGCGATTGCCCGTCTGGAGCGCGAAGAGCGGCCCGTTGGCGAGCGCATCGGGCCCCGCATTGGCGAGTGCTACCGTGTTGTCACCGATCCCGCCGCCCGCGCGGAACAGCTGCAGGTCGGGGCGCGAGATGTTCTTCGATGCCGCAAAGCGGAACAACAGGCCGTCGCCGACATCGAGCTTGGCGTTGAAGCTCGGCAGCCAGTGCTCGAAGGTGATGTCACGGTCGTCGATCAGCACTTCGCCGGTGAAGGCCGCGGCGAATTCCTCGAGCCGTTCGGGCGAAAGCTGACAGATCCCGGCAAGGCTGATCGGAGGCGTGCCCCCGCCGATGCTGCACCCGGCGGTGATCTCGTCGACCTGGACGATGCCGTCGCCATTGCCCCCGCCGACCTGCACACCGTTCTCGATCACCGGCGTGTCGAAACGCGCCGGGTCGGGAAAGCCGATCCGGCCGATCGTGGAAATCTCGGTCTCGACATAACGCAGACCGATATTGCCCGACAGTTCCCAGCCATTGTCGAAGATCGTGCCGTAATCGAGGCGGCCATAGGCGGCCTTGGTGACTTCGGAGACGATCGAAACCTCGCCCGGGCAGAACACGCCCTCGATGTCGCAGGGCAGGATCTCGCCGGTTACCTCGTCGGGGCGGAAACGGTTGTTGACCCCGTAATTGAAGCGCTCGGGCGACTGGCCGAAGGTCTGGATTTCCTCGAACTGCTGGTCGGTCAGGCCCGAGAGGTATTCGCCGAGGAAATCGTCCCCGCCGAAATACCACGCCCCGCCGTTCTCGATCGGCAGCGGCGCGTTGCCGCGCTGGAACCCGTCGCCGAAGGGATCGCGGTACTGGGCGAAGGCGGGAAACTCATCGACGAAGGCGCCGCCCGCGATGGCGAATTCCTGCCCCGGAAGCCCGGTGTAATAGCGCCCCGGAATGAAGCCGTTGCCGAACGGGCCCGGCCCGTTCGCGCCGCAGCCCGGCCCTTCACCCCACGGCGCGCACCCCGCGCGGCCCGCCCAGGGCGCGGACAGGTTGCCCCAGGTGCTGAAATTGGTGTTGCGGGTCGTCCGGTCGCGCTCCGCCCAGCGCGCACCGAAACGCGCGGCCTTGAAGAAGCCGTCCTCGCTGATGTCGTATTCGGCATCGAAGCGCAGGCTGTCGAGATCGCCCTCGTTGAGCTCGCGGCTGTCGAGGCCGAACCAGTAATAGGAATTGAGCCCCGATGTGAAATAGTCCGCCGGAGCGCCCTCGGGCGCGAGGAACTGGATCTGCGGCGTCGTGCCGGTGAGGTCGAGATCGACATTCGCCCAGGTCGACAGCGCGCCGAATACCGAGTCTCGCGAAAGGTCGGAACTGATGTGCTGGGCCTCGAAATTGACGCGGAAGCGGTCGGTGATGTTCCACTTCACGTCGAACGAGAAATCCTCGGTCGTGGTGTCGCGCGCGCGCAGGAAGCGCAGCGAATCGAGCGGCACCCCGCCGCGCCCGAACGGCGTCGCATAGGCATCGCCCTGGCGCTGGCTCAGGATGCCGCGCTGGAACACCCCGTTCGCGTCGTATTCGAAGCTGGTCCCGGCCAGCGGCTCGGGGAAGAGCGCTTCGTCGTCGACACGGCTGATGAGCGCGTATTCCTCGGTCTCGAAGGTCGCATCGGCGCGCAGCCATTCGAAGGTCGCGATGAAATTGCCCGTCGGGTCCTCGTATTGCAGGATGCCCGAGAAGGCTTCGCGCGTGCGGTCGAGATCGGTTGTGCGGATGCCCGCCCCCTTGGGCACGAGCACCGCGCCGTCGGGCGGGAAATTCGCCGCGTCGAAATTCGGATCGCCGACAAATCCGCCCGAACCCACCGTAAGCGCACGCAGGCACGGCGCATCGAGCGAAGGCGCGCGGTAGCACGGGTCGGCCACCTGCGAGGCATCGGTGCGGCTCTTCAGTTCGGAATAGGCATAGGACGCCTGGATGCCGAAAGTCCCCGCCCCGGTCTCGAAGGTGTTGGAGGCGAGCACGGAGAATTCCGGCGACCATTCCTCGCGCAGGTCGCCATAGTTCGCGCCCAGCGTCCCAGCGATCTTGAACCCGTTGGTGTCGAGCGGCTTGCGCGTGACGAGGTTGACGATCCCCGACGGGCCGCCCTCGATCATGTCGGCGGTGACGTTCTTGAACACCTCGACCCGGCCGAGCAGTTCGGGCGATACGTCGTTGAAGCTGAGCACCCGCCCGCCGGTGGCCGAGAAGATCGCGCGGCCGTTCAGTTCCGACCGCGCGAAAGGCAGGCCGCGGATGATGACGCCCGTGCCCTCGACCGAGAATCGGTCCGGATCGCTCGGCTTTTCGAACCGGCCGATGGTCACGCCCGGCACGCGCTGCAGCGCCTCGGCGACCGATCGGTCGGGCAGCGCGCCGATGTCCTCGGCGGTAATGGCATCGACGAAAGTGTCGGCGTCGCGCTTGATGTTCTGCGCGCTTTCAAGGGCGGCGGAAAAGCCGGTGACGATGATCTCGTCCGCGGTCGTTTCGCCGGCCACCTCTGCCTCGGCCTCGTCCTGCTCGTCCGGCTCGGCGTCCTGCGCGAAAGCCGGTCCGGCGAGCGCCATCGACATGGCAAGGCCGGAGGCCGTGCTGAGAACCCCGAGACGGCGGGCGCGCGCAATGCGGGCATTGTTCATGTGATTTTCCTCTCCCCCGTGGCTGCGGCGGGTTGAGCTCCCGCCTGCATCACTTGGCCTAGCGTGTAGCGATCTTTGATAGCGTTCTCAAGACTTGCAATTTTTTTGTCATCAAGCACACTCGTGAACGCCGGATAGAGAGGGCTTTGCCGGGATGCGGGCGCGATGATAACGTGCCGCAGGGGATGAGGATTTCATGGGAATAGAGCATATTGTCATCGTGGGCGGCGGGACCGCCGGGTGGATGGCGGCCGCCGCGCTGTCGCGGCTGAAGGCCGGACCGCGTCCCTTGCGAATCACGCTCGTCGAATCCGAAGCGATCGGCACGGTCGGCGTGGGCGAGGCGACGATCCCGCCGATCGTCGGCTTCAACGAACTGCTCGGCATCGACGAACGCGAGCTGCTGTCCGCGGTGCAGGGCACGTTCAAGCTCGGCATCCAGTTCGAGAACTGGGGAAAACAGGGCGACAGCTACATCCACCCCTTCGGCGCCTACGGCTATTCGATGGGCGGGATTTCCTTCCACCACGTGTGGCACCGGATGGCGGCGGGCGGGGACAATCGCCCGCTGCAGGTCTTCAACCTCGAGACGATGGCCGCGGCCTTCGGCAAGTTCGCGCGGACCGAGGACTATAAGCGCGACGACCTGCCGCCGATCAACTACGCCTACCACATCGATGCCGGGCGCTACGCCGCCTTCCTGCGGAAATACGCCGAGGCCCGCGGGGTGGTCCGCCGCGAGGGGCGGGTGAACGACGTCGCGCTCGATCCCGAAAACGGTTTCGTGGCCTCGATCGCGCTCGACGACGAAAGCCGCATCGAAGGCGACCTGTTCGTCGACTGCTCGGGCTTTCGCGGCCTGCTCATCGAACAGGCGCTGGGGACGGGTTACGAGGACTGGACGCACTGGCTGCCCTGCGACCGTGCGGTGGCGCTTCCCTGCCTGCGGGAGGACGGCAGCCCGCCCCCGCCCTTCACCCGCGCGACCGCCCATAGGGCGGGCTGGCAATGGCAGGTCCCGCTTCAGCACCGGAACGGCAACGGCCATGTCTATTGCAGCGCCTTCATGGAGGATTCCGAAGCGCTCGACATCCTCACGGGCAATATCGCGGGAAAGCCGCAGGCCGATCCCAATTTCCTGCGCTTCACCACCGGCCGTCGCAAGAAGTTCTGGAACCGCAACGTCGTCGCGCTCGGCCTGTCGGCGGGCTTCATGGAGCCGCTCGAATCGACCTCGATCCACCTCATCAACACCGGCATCGACAAGCTCATCTCGCTGCTCTCGCTCGACGGGGTGACGCAGGCGCAAGAGGACACGTTCAACCGCCTGACGGGCCGCGAATACGCCCGCATCCGCGACTTTCTCATCCTCCACTACAACGCCACCAGCCGCGACGATTCGCCGTTCTGGAACCATGTGCGCACTATGGACGTGCCGGACACGCTCACCGAGAAGGTCGAGCTGTTCAAGGCGAACGGGCAGATCTTCCGCGAGGAGGACGAGCTGTTCACCGAGACCAGCTGGGCGGCGGTGATGATGGGACAGGGCATCAGGATGCGTTCCCATAACCCGATGGCCGACGCGCTCGATCCGGCCACGACCGCGCGCGAGGCGGACGAGATGGAACGCTCGATCCGCTTCCTCGTCCAGCATATGCCGGGCCACGGCGATTACTTGGCGCGCTACTGCCCGGCGAGGGCAGCCGCCTGACGCACGCCCGGCCTTTCCGCAGACCCCGTCCTTTTTCGCAAGCCAAGCGCGCGATCGTGGTCTAAGGGGCGCGTCAGGAGAGGCGAAGCCCTCTCCGGCGCCCCCAACTCAAGCGCTTCCCGACGCCGTTCCGAGCGAACCGGCGCCTCACCCCCTGTCAGGCCATTTCCATGCAATTCCCTCTCCTTCCCGCCAGCCTCGCGGCTGCCCTTGTCGCGCGCGGATACACCTCGGCCACCCCGGTCCAGGCCGAAGTTCTCGCGCCTGCCGCTGCGGGCCGCGACCTCGTCGTCTCGGCGCAGACCGGGTCGGGCAAGACGATCGCCTTCGGCCTTGCCATCGCCGCGCAGATGCTGGGCCGGGACGATTGCCTGCCGCCGCCGTGCGCGCCGCTGGCGCTGGTGATCGCTCCGACCCGCGAACTCGCGCTGCAGGTCAGCCGCGAGCTCGGCTGGCTCTATGCCGAGGCGGGCGGGCGGATCGCGACCTGCGTGGGCGGCATGAACCCACGCGCCGAGCGCGATGCGCTGCGCGCGGGGGCCCACGTCGTCGTCGGCACGCCGGGGCGGCTGCGCGACCATCTCGAACGCGGCGCGCTCGATCTGGCGAAGGTGCGCGCCGTGGTGCTCGACGAGGCCGACGAGATGCTCGACATGGGCTTTCGCGAGGAACTCGAGGCGATTCTCGACGCCGCGCCCGAGGAGCGGCGCACCCTATTGTTCTCAGCGACCATGCCGCGTCCGATCGAGGCGCTGGCGAAGCGCTACCAGCACGATGCGGTGCGGATCGCGACCGCAGGCGATGACCGCGGGCACGGCGACATCGCCTACGAGGCGGTCTGCGTGCCTTCGCGCGAGGTGGAGAACGCCGCGATCAACCTGCTGCGCTTTCACGAGGCCGAAACCGCGATCCTGTTCTGCGCCACGCGCGAGAAGGTCCGTCAGCTCCACGCGGCGCTGCAGGAACGCGGCTTCGCTGCCGTGGCCCTGTCAGGCGAACATTCGCAATCCGAGCGCAACCAGGCGCTCGCCGCGCTGCGCGAAGGCCGCGCGCGGGTCTGTGTCGCGACCGACGTGGCCGCGCGCGGGATCGACCTGCCGACGCTGAGTCTCGTGATCCATGCCGAGATCCCGCGCGATGCCGAGACGCTCCAGCACCGCTCGGGCCGCACGGGCCGCGCAGGGCGCAAGGGCACTGCCGTCCTCCTTGTCCCGCCCGCGCGGCGCAAACGGGTCGAGGCGATGCTGCGTCACGCGCAGGTGGCGGCTCGCTGGAGCGCGGTGCCGGATCGGGCAGCGATCCGGGCGAAGGACCACGCGCGCCTGCTGGCGGACCTGCTCTTGCCCGTTAAGATCGACGAGGACGACCGCGCACTGGCGGAGCGCCTGCTCGCCGAACGCAGTCCGGCCGAGATCGCCGCCCTGCTGGTGCGCACCCGCCGCGCGCGCCTGCCCGAGCCGGCCGATATCGTCGCCATGCCCTCACCATCACCGCGCGGCGAAGGCTCCCGCCCCGGCTTCGAGGATATCGTATGGTTCCGCATGGACATCGGTCGCCGCGACAATGCCGAGGCGCGCTGGATTCTCCCGCTCATCTGCCGCCGCGGGCAGGTCACCCGCAGCGAAGTCGGTGCGATCCGCATCGGTCAGGATGAAACCTTCTTCCAGGTTCCGCGCGCGATCGCGGATGCCTTTGCGACAAGCATCGGGCGCACGGCGCGGGGCGACCGCGAGGACGAAGCCATAGCCATACGCCGCTCCGAAACCGGCCCGCCCGAGATGCCGCGCGGCCATCGTGCATCCGCCCGGAAGTTCGTGAAGCCGAAACCGGGCGGCAAGGGCCCCGCTGCGCGCAGGCCCAAGTCCGCGGCGGACACGCGCCCGAAACGCCGGGAGGCCAAGCCGCACTCGGCCCGGCGCAAGCAGCGGTAGGGCGAACCCGGCTTTCGAAACGATCGGCCTGCCCCTGCATTGCAAGAGAGTATCGCGCGCCTGCGAGCGCCCTTTCACTCGAATTGCAGGATTGCCCATGAAAATTCTCGTTGCAGGCTCCACCGGAAACACCGGCAGCCGTCTCACCCGCCAGCTGGTCGAGGCGGGCCACACCCCCATCGCGCTCCACCGCGCCTCATCCGACACGTCCACGCTGCCAGAGGGCGCGGAGCGGCGCGAGGGGGACTTGACCGACCTCGACAAAGACATATGCGCCGGGGCCGAGGTGGTCGTATTCGCCGCCGGTTCGGGAGGCGATACGGACGCGGAGATGACCGACAAGGTCGACCGCGACGGCGCGATCAGGCTGATCGACCTCGCCGAGAAGGCGGGCGCGCGGCGCTTCGTCATGCTCTCCTCGGTCGGGGCGGGCGATCCCGACCCGTCGAGCGAGCTCACTCATTACCTCAAGGCCAAGCACGCAGCCGACGAACACCTGAAGGCTTCGGACATCGCCTACACCATCGTCCGGCCGGTCGCGCTGACCGACGATGACGGCGATCGCAACGTGAGGCTCGGCGACGAGGTCGATCCCGGCGGCAAGGCCGCGCGCGGCGATGTCGCCGCAGTGCTTGCCCGCGCCGCGACCGACCCCGCGCTCGAAGGCAAGGTTTTCCTGATGGAAAGCGTCGGCTGACCGGAGCCAGAAGCCCGGCCCATGCGGCCTTGAGTCCGTTATCTTCCCTTGGCACAAACTGCCGGAGGTGCGGATCACGGAGCAGCGCATGGCGACATCGGACAACCCGGCTGGCGGCGGACGGACTTTCATGCGGACATCGGCAGGCGCGGTCCGCACCGCGCCGCCACTGGCCTCGGGTGTCCGGCTCGGGCCGTGGGCGGTGGAAGAGCCACTGGCGACCGGCGGGATGGGCCAGGTTTATCGCGCAAGGCGCGCCGACGGCGTCTACGACCAGGCGGTCGCGATCAAGCTCATCCATGACAGCGATCCGGTCCGCGTCGAGCGCTTCGGTGCCGAGCGGCAGCGGCTCGCGGAAATGGACCATCCCGGCATTGCCCGCATCATCGACGGGGGCACGCATGAGGACGGCCGACCGTGGATGGCGATGGAACTGGTCGACGGCGAGCCGATCATGCCGCAGGCATCGGCCCTGCCGCGCAGGGATCGCCTGCGGCTTTTTGTCGCGCTGTGTTCGGCGGTATCGCACGCCCATGGCCGGCTGGTCCTGCACCGCGATCTCAAGGCGCAGAACGTGCTGCTCGATTCCAGCGGCGCGGTGCGGCTCATCGACTTCGGCATCGCCTCGCTGGCCGAGGGCGAGGATGCGCCGAGCGGGAGTTTTACCGCGGCCACCGCAGCGCCCGAACAGCTGCGCGGCGAGGCGCCCACGGTCCAGACCGACATCTTCGCGCTCGGCTGCATCCTTCACGAACTGCTGACAGGCACCGTGCCCGCGCGCAATGACGACCGCAGCGTCCGGCTGGACGCGGGCGCGATCGCCGATCCCGATCTTGTCGCCGTAATCAGGCGGGCGACCGCGCCGCTTCCGCAGGATCGCTATGCCACCGCCGAGGCGCTCGGCGCCGATGTCGCAGCGGTCCTCGAACACCGCCCGGTCGCCGCCCGGCAGGGCGGCGCGCTCTATCGCGGGCGCAAATTCGTTCGCCGGGCGCCCGTGGCAAGCGCGATGGCCGGAGCCTTTGTCGCGGCGCTTGTCGGAGGCATCGCGGTGAGCCTCAATTTCGCCCGGGAGGCCGAGGCCGCAGCCGCGCAGGCGCAGACGGAGCTCGCACGCGCGGAATTCTTCCTCGACCGCGCCCAGGCATTGAACGAGGCCAAGGATGCCTATGGCGACCTGCTGCGCCGACTGACGGCCAGCGAAGCCGACGTGGAACGCGAATCGCGCCTTTTGATGGAGCGCTGGCGCGAAGCGCACGACAATCGCGACATCGCGCCGGGAACCGCGGCGGCGATCAGCTATGCAGTGGGGATGCATTTTGCCCTGCGGCGGGACGAGCGCAGGGCGATCGAGGTTCTCGAGCCTTGGATTTCCGAAGGCTACGGGCCCGAAGGGCTGGTCGATCTGGCACGGGTTTTCCTTGCAAGTTCATACGATGAAACGGGTCAGAGCGAAAAGGCAATCGCCATTCTCGAAGAGCTGGACCGCGAAATGTCCGCCAATTTCGATGCCAATTCGATCAACCATGTTCAGGTCGTCAGCGCTCTTGCAGGTTCCAACAACAAGCCAGAAGCACAGCAGCGCGTCATCGACGTGATCGAAGCCGCGCTGGAGACCGAAGATGCGCCGCATTACCGGGCATTCCTGTGGAACCAGTTGGGCAGTGCGCGCCTTGGCGTCGGCGACCGGGTCGGCGCGACTTCCGCCTATCGCGAAGCGGTGAACACGGATGCGGCGAATCCACTGGCCGATCAGGCCAATCTCGGCACCGCGCGGGTGAACCTGGCAGCGAGCGAGCTCTATTTCGCGGACCGGCCCGCAGCCTCGCGCAAGCAAGCCGACATCGTACTCGGCACGATGCGCGAGGCCATCGGCGAGAATGTGATGACCGGCTTTGCCCATATGCTGCGCGGCGAGGCGAAGCTTGCCGGCGGAGACCGTGCCGGCGCTCTTGACGACACGCGCATCGGGCTGGAGATGATCGCGCGCTACAACAGCGACACCTCCAAGAGCTGGATCAACGGCGCGTGCGCTCACGCTGCGGCGCTGGTGGCCAATGGCGATCTGGCAGGCGCCGACACGCTGATTGCCCGAATGGAGGCCGTCGCCCGCGAGAATGACTATTCCACGACAATGGGCGAACTGGCACGGGCCCGCCTGCTGGCAACGCGCGGCGATATCGCCGGCGCGCGCAAGCAACTGGCGCTGGCGCGCGCGAACAAGGCGGGGCTCGAACGCGGAATGCCCAATGCCTGGCGATTGGCCCAGGCCGAAGCCTGGGTCGCTGCCGAAGCCGAGGCGCTGGCAGGCAGCGAATAAACGAGGCTCCCGGTCAGGCGGTTTCGGTCAACCCGCAGCCATCCCCATCCTCTGGGCCAGCCATTCGCGCGCCTCGCTCCAATCGCGGCGGATGGTGCGCGCGGACACGCCGAGCACGCTGGCGGTTTCGTCCTCGGTCATGCCGCCGAAATAGCGCGCGTCCACGACCTTGAGCCAGCGCGGGTTGCACGCCTCAAGCGCGCGCAGCAACTGGGCGATCCCGACCAGTTCCTCGGGCGTTTCGGAGAATTCGGGGAAGAGCGGCGACCGCTCGTCAAGCGTCACGGCGCTTTCCCCGCCCCCGCGCTTGCCCGCCAGCTTGCGCCGCGCGTGGTCGATGATGACGTGGCGCATCGCCAGATTGGCCGCGCGGATGAAATGCGCGCCATCGTCGAACAGCGCTTCGCCGCCGATGCGGACATAGGCTTCGTGCAGCAGGTCGACGGTGCTCAGGGTGTCATTGAGGCCATTGCGGCGGCGCTTGGCGCGGGCAATGCCGATCAGCGTGTCGTAGTGTTCGGCGATAAGGGCTTCGGCGCGCTCCCGCTCGTCAGGTTCATAGGCCGTCAACCCGGCGAAGCCGTCGCTGTCGCTCGCCCGGTCCGGCCCGAATTCACCCGATTGCACGTCCAGCAAGATCGCCTAGTCCCTTTCGCATCCGAACATGGCGCGGGTCGAACGGCTCCCACCGCCCGGCCCGCGTAATGTCGATGATTGCCTCGCAGGGACACACCCGCGGTGATGCCCCGGCAACAATGCCCCACTGCTGCCGGCTATGCGGAACGCGGCGGGAATTTCTTCTTTTGCGCCATAAACTTGTCCGCAAAACCGCCGGTTTGCAAGAAAATTTGTCCGGTTTTGCCGCGCGATTGCGTCTTTCAAGGTGAGCGCGCGGTTGGCGGGCGATCCGGCAGGAGAGCCGGGCATCCCGCGCCCCTCTTTCGAACTGCGCGTTCGCAACCATCGGCCCTGCCTTGCCGCCTCACCCGCCATTCGGCGGCAGGTGGATCAGGGCCAGCGAGCAGCAGTGTTGGAGGAATGCAGATGCCCGAGCAGGACCGCCCCGACGAAGCACGCCTCGATGCCCGGCGGAGCGCGATCATGGACGCAGGCTTTCCCGAGATCGAATGGCCGACCCTGTCGGGGATGATCGTCGACCTGCCGTGGGTGACGACGCTGATCGGCCTGCTGCCGGTCGCGCTTTTCGCCGCGGGCCTCGCCTGGCTGGAACGCGATCCCTCGGTCGATGCCTTCGTCAGCCACGACCATCCTGCCTGGCAGGCGCGCGAACTGGCGCGCGAAACCTTCGGGCTGGAAGACCCGGCCATCGTGGTATTCGCCGAGGAGCCGGGGACCAGCGCCTTCAACGCCCCGACCCTTTCGGCGGTCGACCGCTTCACCGACGAGGTCGCCGCGCTCGAGGGCGTCGAGCCGGGCGTCATCAGCATCGGATCGGAAAAGGCGATCCTCGCCACGGCGGCGGGCGATCTCGAAGCGCCCGAAATCATCGATCCCTATGCAATCGACCCGCAGGCATCGCTCGAACTCTATCGGCAGATGCCCGCGCTCGCGCAGACTCTTGTTTCGGAGAACGAGGACGCGCTGATGGTGATCGTCCCCGTCACCGATCCCAACCGCGCCGAAGAGGTGACCGCCGCGATGCGCGACCTCGCCCAGGAGCTCGCACCGCCCGGGGTCAGTGTGTACCAGTCGGGCGTTGCGACGATGAATGCGCGGCTGGCCGAGCACATCGCGGGCGACACGCGGGTCTTCCTGCCCGCCGCCTTCGTGGTGATCGGCCTGTTCCTGCTGCTCGCGCTGCGTCGCGCGCGGGCGATCATCGGCCCGATCGTGGTCGTGATCGGCTCTGCCCTGAGCGCGGTCGGGGCGATCGGCCTGTTCGGGTCGAAGTACTACCTCATCACCACCGCCCTGCCTGTCGTGGTCATGGCGATTGCCGTTGCCGACAGCATCCACCTCACGCTCGCCTACCAGCGCGCCCGCGCGCAGGCGCCGCAGGGCACGCGCGCGCAGGCGATGAAGGCCGCGATCGACAAAGTGGCGCTGCCGATTGTCCTGACCAGCGTGACGACCGCTCTCGGCTTTGCGGGCCTTGCGATCGGATCTCCGATGAAGCCGATTGCCGATTTCGGCCTCGTCGGCGCGGTCGGCGTGATGGTCGCCTGCGTGCTCAGCCTGACCGTGCTGCCGCTCATCCAGATGCGCCTTGCCGACCTGCCGCCGGCGGTGGTCCGCGCGCGGCGGCTCGACGACCTGCTCTCCCGCATCGCGCAGTGGAGCGCGCTGCGCCCCGCCCCCGCGCTCGCGCTGTCGGCAGTGGTGGTTGGCGGCGCTATCATCGCCGCCTCCCAGGTCGAATTCGATTACGAGCGGCGCAACTACTTCACGCCCGGCGACGACGTGCTGGTCGCCGACGACCTCATCGCCGAGCGGTTCTCGGGCGGCAACATCCTCGATGTCGTGATCGACAGCGGCGAGGACGAGGCGCTGCTCACCGCCGGGGCCGTGCGCGACATCGTCGGCCTGCAGCAGCGGCTCGAAGCCATGCCCGCAATCGGCAAGGTCACGAGCTACGGCGATGCGATCGGCCTGATGCACGAGAGGCTCAACGCCGCTCCCCCGGGCGCGCTGCCCGACAGGAGGGATGCGCCCGCGCAATATATGTTCCTCTACGAGGCGAGCGGCGATCCCGGCGATTTCGACGCCCAGCTCGATTTCACAAGGCGTTTCGCGATGGTGCGCGGCTATCTCGAGAACGGGGAATATTCATCGACCAAGCCGGTCATCCGGGAGGTCGGCGCCATCGTCGAGGACTGGTCGCGCGAAAGCGGGCTCGACGCTTCGCTGAGCGGGCGGATGGCGGTCAATGACGGGTGGATGGATTCGCTCAAGGCCAGCCACCCCTTCACCATCGGCGCCGCAGTGCTGATGGTGTGGGCCGCGACCTTCGTGCTGCTGCGCGGCTTCGGCCCGGCGATGGTCGCGATGCTCCCGGTGCTTTCGGGCATCGCGCTGCTCTATGCCGCGATGGGCCTTGCCGGGATCGACCTTGCCCCGGCGACCAGTATGTGCGCCGCGATTGCCGCCGGGCTCGGGGTCGATTTCGGGATCCACCTCGTCCAGGAACTGCGCAGCCGGATCGCGCGCGGGGACGACCTGATCGCCGCGCTTTCGGGCAATTACGTCACCGTCATGCGCGCCTGCTTCTTCAGCGCGGTCAGCCTCGGCGCAGGCTTCACCGTCGTCGCGCTGAGCGAGACGCCGGTGCTGCGCTGGTTCGGCGTCCTGATCGCCTTTGCCGCGATGGGCAGCCTGTTCGGCGCGCTCGTCCTCGTTCCCGCAATCGCTTCCATCACCTCGAAAAAATGGAGTTCGACCAATGCATAGGCCCCTGCGCAGGCTTGCACTGATCGCCGTTTCGGCGGCCGCCGCCCTGTCCCTCCCGCTCGCCGCATCGGCGCAGAAGGCCATGACGGGCGAGACAATCGCCCGAAACATCGCCGAGCGACCCAATGCCGACCCGCGCAAGGGCACTATTACGTTCACGATGCGCGACAGGGGCCGCTCGCGCACGCGCGCCGCGAAGATGTTGCGCACCGAAAGCAAGGCGACCCACCGCCTGCTGCTCGCGTTCGACACGCCCGCCAGCATCCGCGGGACATCCTTCCTGAGCTATGATCACAAGGCCGCCGACAAGACGGACGAGACCTGGCTCTACCTGCCCGCGACCAGCCGCACCCGCCGCGTGCCGGCATCCGACCGGGCGGACAGCTTCATGGGAACCGAATTGTCCTATGGCGACGTCAAGGACAGCTTCATCTTCGGCCTTGCCGATTACACTTTCTCCTCCGCAGGCCGCGCGGCCAACGGGCGATACATCCTCAAGGGCAAGGCGCGCGATGCGAAGACGGCGCGCGAGATCGGCTATGGCGGCTTCACCGCCGAGGTCGACCCGGCGACCTGGTTCCCGCGCCGGATCACCTTCACCGATCCTGCAGGCCGCAAGCTCAAGACCATTGCGGTGCGCGATCTGGAAAAGGTCGGTGCTTCGTGGACGGCGACGGATTTCACCGTGACCAATCACCGCACCGGCCGCTCGACCAAGGTGACGGTGACGGGGCTCGCCCGGGCATCGGGGGCGAATGACAGGCTGTTCGACCCGGCGCGGCTCGACCGCGCGGCCGGCCGGATGCCGTGAGGGTCGCCGCCGCATCCTGCGCCCTTGCGCTGGGCCTCGCTGCAGCGGGCGCGAGCGCGCAGACGGTCGATGGCACGCTTGTCGCGGCAGCCGACGAGGACGGGCTCGCCAAGGCCAGCGTGCTGATCGAGCCCGAGACGATCACCTCGCTCGGCCCCGGCGTGGAACTGGTCGCATCGCTGCGGATCGAAGCGGCCGGTTCGGAAACGGGGACGGGGTCGCGCAGCGGCTTTTCCCCGATCTCCGCGCCGCTCGTCAAAGGCGATGATTTCCGCATCGAGCTCGACGAGTTCTATCTCGCGATCCCCGCCGGCGCGCTCGAGTTCAGGCTCGGCAAGCAGGAGATCGCATGGGGGTCGATCGATGGCGCGCGGGTGGTCGATACGGTCAGCCCCGCGCGCCTGACCGAAGGGCTCGCGCGCGATCCACGGCCCGACCGCATCGCGATATGGGCCGCGCGGGTGCAGGCGATTATCGGCCGGGTCGATCTCGACCTCGTTTTCGCACCAGACCCGACCGTGAACCAGCTGGCCGAGCCCGGCGCGGCCTTCTTCCCGCAGGCCCCGCGCTTCCTTGCAGGGCTGCAACCCACCGGCCCCCTGCCGCCGATCCGCCGTGAAGATCGCGGCGACCTTATCGGCGATGCCACCATCGGCGCGCGCGTCTCCTACCGGCTTAATGCGGGCGACCTTCGCGTGTCCTTCGTGCGCGGCATCGACCAGGACGGCGTTCCCGTTTTCGACGGCCGGCAGATCGAGCTGCGCCACCCGCGCAGGCATACGTTCGGGCTCGAATTCGTGCGCCAGTTCGGCGCGGTCGTGGGCAGGCTGGAGGCCGCGTGGACGCCCGATGCGCGCTTCGTGGTGGCAGACTCCTTCGGCAGCGAAGTCGCGGAAGTCGACCGCATCGTCGGCGGCGTGGGAGCGGATTTTTCGGGGCCGTGGGACACCTATGTCAACGTGCAGCTGATCGCCGACCACGTCTCGTCCGACCGCGAACTGGTCCGCCCGCGAACCGACGTGATCTCGACCCTGCGGGTGCAGAAGGACTTCGACGACAACCGCCATGCGCTGCGGGCCGAATGGCTCAATTCGCTGAGCGACGGCGATGGCCTCGTGCGCCTCGAATTGTCGCGCCGGCTCGATGATCGTTTTGCGATCTTCCTCGGCGGCGACATCTTCTACGGCACGGCGCGCGGCATCTTCGGGCAGTTCTCGGACAGCTCGCGCTTCCTCGGCGGGCTGCGCTTCGCGCTCTGATCGAGCAAGCGGGCGCGCGTCGTCAGGGCCCTTCCGCCTCGGTCGGCTCCCATACGAGGATGCCGCCATCGGCCATCAGCGCCATGTTGAGTCGCCCACCCCGGATCACATAGCTGCGCACATAGCCGAGCTGCTGGCCGAGTTTCTCGCTGAGCGAATCCGGCGGGCACATCGCCATGGTCGAGGCGATGTTGCCGAATTGCAGCGAACCCTGGCCCGCGCCGGTGCTTTCGGCCTCGTAGGAGCTGCGCCCGCGATTGCAGTCGAGTTTCATGTAGGCGGTCCCGTCCTCGCCGAAGGTGATCGTGTAGCGGTCGGGATTGTTCGCGCGCGTCGTGCCCTGAGCATCGTCCATCGACTGCATTTCGAGCAGCCGCCAACTCGTGCCGGTCAGCGGATCGGACGGCTCGGGCGTCGTCGTGCAGGCCGCAAGCAGGCTCGCACCGAGAGCGGCGGCTATTGCGGTCTTCATCATTGCTGTTTCTCCCTTGGTGTGAAGGTCGGTCCGTCCGTCATCGTCCCCTTGCATCCTCCGGCCCCTCCGCCGGGATGAGCGCGTAAGTGACGATATAAGCGTCGTGGTCGGACAGGCGCCCGCCCGCATCCTCGCCGTCGAACCACGCCTCGATCCGCACCGGGCGCAGCGCGGTGCGCGCGCCGTCGTCGAAGACCTGCAGATCCTGCGTGTCGAGCCACGGCTCATCCCCGTCGAAGGACAGCGCGATCTCGCACGGCGGGCCGGGCGCGGGGTCGCGGCAATGGCGGCGCGCGAGGTTGTAGCCGTTCAGCCGTTCGAATTCGTCGAAGCGCGCGGGGCTTCGCCGCATATTGAAATCGCCGGCCAGGACGAAAGGATTGGCGGGATCGCTCAGGCGGTCGAGGAAGTCGGCAAGCTCGCCCGACTGGACCTTGTGCGCGGCGAGCTGCTTTTCGACGCTGACGCCGGAGGAGCCTTGCGAATTCATGTGCGTGGTCGCGATCTCGACCGGCTCGGCAAGGCCGGGCAGCGCGATCCGCACCAGCATCACCGACTTGTTCGACAGGCAGTCCCACCCCGCACAGCTCGACGGACCGTAAGGCTGGGCGAACTCGGCGACAATCGGATAGCGCGAGGCGACCGCAAGCCCGCTTCCCATCAAGCGGATGCCCCATTCCCCGCGCAGGTAATTGCGTTTCCTGAGGACGGGATCGCGCGTCTTCTTGAGTCCCGAGCGGGTCGGCGCGCGCGGGCCGAGAGCGAAGGTGGGATGCGGGGTGCTTGCCGCAGTGCGCATGGCATCGGTGCTGAAGGCTTCCTGGAAAACGATCACGTCGGGCAGAAGGTTCGCCCGTTCCATCCGCTCGAATTCGGCCGTGATCGCTTCGAGAAACGGTCCCCGGCCGGTCCGCGCGGGCCAGGTCAGCCCCTCGATATTGTAGGTCATCACGCTGAGCGTCGCAGGCGCGTCGGCGATGGGGGCAGCCGTGGCGGCCCGCTCCTCGGGATAGGACACGCATCCCGCCAGCGCCGCAGCGGCAAGGAGAAGCGCGGGGCTCCTCATGGCAGGGCCGCGAGGATCAGGAAAGCGGCGAAGATGACGAGGTGGATGCCGCCGGGCAGCACCATCGTGCGGCCCATGGCGAGCGTGAGCGAGGCCATGAACAGCGTGCCGCGCACCAGCACGTCGGTCGGTTCGGAAAGGGTTTCGGATGCCCCGTCGAAAACGCGCACATTGCTGAAGAGGATGTCCGCGGGCGGCAGCTCCTGCGCTGCCAATGGCGCACACAGCGCGGCCGTGATCAGCACAAGCAGCCGGGCAAGGCGGCGGGGAATCGAGATTTCATTCATGGCCGACGATCATCCCTCCAGTGCGACCCGAAGGAGCCTCGGCTTCATTGACTGTGGGACTATGACAAGCGCGCCCCGGAAGCGCAATTTTTTTACGCCGTTCGTGAAATGCACGCAATTTTGGGCAGGAGACCTGCCCTGGTGCCAAGTCGCAGTCGCGCGGCCTGCTTCGGAGCGTGCGCAAGGCGCAGCCTGCGTCCGCGCGGGCTCAGGAGACGACCTCGTCCCAGATCTCGGCCCATACGCCCGCCGCCTTGCCGGGATGGCTCACGGCTCTGGCCGCCTCGAGGTTCGCATCGCGCCCCTCTCCCTCGACGATCACGAGGCCGACCATGCCGAGGCCGCGATGGGGCAGGCAGTGATAGCCGTAATAGCCGGGCCTCCCGAAAGTCACCGTCACCGGCTGGCCGATCCGGCCGCGCCAGCTGTTCGCGCCTTGCGGGATCATGCCCGGCGTCGACTGGCAGTTGTGCGGCCCGCCGACCGGGCGGAACGTGACGCTGTCGCCCGGCGCGACACGCAGGACGCGCGGCGAGAACGCCATGTCGCCGCCGGGCGAGCCGGTCATCTCGACCACGTGCGAGGTCGCCTGCGCCGCGACCCGACCGGCAGCGAGCAGCGCGGTCGCACCCGCGCCGAGAAGGATTGTGCGTCGATCGAGCATCAGGTGCTCCCTTGGACTTTCGGGAAAGAGGGTGAGGGCGCGCGGCGGGCACGAAGGCCCGCCGCGCGCCCCCTCATCCGCTCAACGCAGGTCGAAGCGGTCGAGCATCATCACCTTGGTCCACGCCTCGACGAAGTCCTCGACGAAACGCTCCTCGCCGTCGGCATAGGCGTAGACTTCCGCCACCGCGCGCAGTTCCGAATTGGAACCGAACACGAGGTCGACCTCGGTCGCGGTCCATTTCAGATCGCCCGTAGCCCGGTCGCGGCCCTCGAATAGATATTCCTCTCCTTCGACGGGCGACCAGACCGTGCTCATGTCGAGCAGGTTGACGAAGAAGTCATTGGTGAGAGCGCCCGGCCTGTCGGTGAAGACGCCGTGGCGCGCCCCGTCCGCATTGGCATCGAGCGCCCGCATCCCCGCGACCAGCACGGTCATTTCCGGCACGGTCAGGGTGAGGAGATCGGCGCGGTCGACCAGCATCTCGCTCGGCGAAAGCCGGGCGCGTTCGCTGTAGAAATTGCGGAACCCGTCGGCGGCCGGACGCAGGTATTCGAAGCTTTCGGGATCGGTCTGCTCCTGCGTCGCATCGACCCGGCCGGGCGTGAAGGGCACGTCGATTTCGTGGCCCGCGGCCCGCGCCGCGTCCTCGATCGCGACGCCGCCGCCCAGCACGACGAGATCGGCGATCGACACCTTGCGTCCCGTGCCGCTGGCGTTGAATTCGGCCTGGATCGCCTCCATCGCGCCGATCACCTTGGCCAGCGTTTCGGGATCGTTCACCGCCCAGTCCTTCTGCGGGGCGAGCCGGATGCGCGAGCCGTTCGCGCCGCCGCGCATATCGGTGTCGCGGTAAGTGACGGCGGCGGCCCAGGCCGTGCGCACGAGGTCGGCGTTCGAAAGCCCGGCGGCGCGGATCTTGCCTTCGAGCAGTTCGATGTCGCCCTCGGTGATGGTGTCGTAATCCGCGCTCGGAAGGGGATCCTGCCACACGAACTGCTCGGCAGGTGCCTGCGAGCCGGCATAGCGCGCGGCCGGGCCCATGTCGCGGTGGGTCAGCTTGAACCACGCCCGGGCGAAGGCGGCGTCCATCTCCGCCGGGTTTTCCGCCCAGCGCTGGGTGATCGGCCCGTAGATCGGATCATAGCGCATCGCGAGGTCGGTCGTGAGCATCACCGGCGGGTGAAATTTCTCCGGATCGAAGGCATCGGGGACGAATTCGACCTGGTCGGCATTGACCGGGATCCACTGCTTCGCCCCGGCCGGGCTGGTGGTCAGGCGCCATTCGAAATTGTAGAGGTTTTCAAGGTAGTTGCTGCTCCAGGTGTCGGGCGTCGCCGTCCACGCGCCTTCGAGCCCGCTGGTCGTGGCATCGGGGCCGACGCCGG
Source organism: Erythrobacter sp. (assembly GCF_011765465.1). Classification (NCBI taxonomy): domain Bacteria; kingdom Pseudomonadati; phylum Pseudomonadota; class Alphaproteobacteria; order Sphingomonadales; family Erythrobacteraceae; genus Erythrobacter; species Erythrobacter sp. The sequence goes on from NZ_CP050265.1 coordinate 1,359,550, forward strand.
TCCCGCAGGAATTCTTCCAGCCGAAGCCCTGCTCCTCGACACCGGCAGCTGCGGGTTCTGGGCCGATGCAGTCCTTGGGGCTTGCACCATGGTTCTTGCCGAGCGTGTGGCCGCCGACGATCAGCGCGGCGGTTTCCTCGTCGTTCATGCCCATCCGCGCGAAAGTCGTGCGGATACGCTCGCCCGAGGCGAGGATGTCGGGATTGCCCTCCGGACCCTCGGGATTGACGTAGATGAGGCCCATTTCGGATGCGCCGAGGTTCTCTTCGAGCTGCTGCGGCACGGCCTCTTCCCCTTCGGGGCGACCGCCCCCATGGCTGAAGCGCGATGCGGTGAGGAACTTGCTTTCCGGCCCCCAGTAGACGAGCTCGGGCTGCCAGTCGTCGGTGCGGCCCCCGGCGAACCCGATGGTCTCGAGCCCGGCCTCTTCGAGCGCGACATTGCCCGACAGCACGATGAGGTCGGCCCACGAAAGGCTGCGCCCGTATTTCTGCTTCACCGGCCAGAGCAGGCGGCGCGCCTTGTCGAGATTGCCGTTGTCGGGCCAGGAGTTGAGCGGTTCGAACCGGATCTGGCCGCCGTCCGCGCCGCCGCGTCCGTCGCCGGAGCGATAGGTGCCCGCGCTGTGCCAGGCGAGCCGGATGAAAAGGCCGGTGTAGCTGCCGTAATCGGCCGGCCACCATTCCTTGGAATCGCGCATCACCTTGGCGATGTCCGCCTTGACCGCGTCGAGGTCGAGCTTGGCGAATTCGGCGGCATAGTCGAAATCCTCGCCGAGCGGGTCGGCGGCGGCCTCGTTCTGGCGCAGCCGCTCGAGATTGACCACCTGCGGCCACCAGTCCTGCACGTCGCGCGGGGTGGGATCGCCCTCGGCCCGCACCGGCACACGCCCCATGCCCGGCTCGTTGAAGCCCGGAGGCGTCGCAAGGGCGCTGCTTGCAAGGAAGGCGCTGGCCGAAACCAGCAGTGCGGATTTGAGGGTCTTGGTCATCATGAGGTCTCCCGTGACATCTTTGTGCGCGACCGAGCCGCGAATTGCTCGATCAATGCAAGGTCGGTTAATCGGTCGCGGCGATCGGGAAAAACGGGAAATGGCGATTACATAGATTGGAAAATTGCTATCGAAATGCACCTGTCCCGGCGCAGGCCGACCCGGCTGCCAAGCGCGCCGGTCGGGCGGGATCGGCGGAGCCGGCAGGGCGCGTATCCGGCCCGAACGCGACCTTGATCGCCCTGTCGCGCCCATAGATGTCGGGCGCGATTTCAACTCCTCCCTCGCCGTCGCCGAAAGCCGTGAAATAGGCGATGTAGAGCGGGATGGGCCGGTCGAGCGGCAGGGTCGTCGTCTTGCCCGAAGCGACGATCGGATCGACCTCCTCGCGCGTCGCCACGCCTTCAAGCAGAGTCGCGGCGTAACCGATCGCGTCATCGGTCCTGATGCAGCCATGGCTGAAGGCGCGCACCTCCTCGTCGAACAGCGCCTTGGACGGGGTGTCGTGCATATAGATCGAGAAGGGATTGGGCATCACCAGCTTCATCTGGCCGAGCGCGTTGCCCGGCCCCGGGCGCTGGCGATAACGGCCGCCCGACCAGACATAGCCGCGCTGGCGCGCAAGCGCGGGATTGCGCCGCACGAGCGCGCCGACGCTTTCGCGCACGATGCTCGCCGGGATTTCCCACCAGGGGTTGAGAACGACGCCCTCGATCCGGGTGGCGAACGCGGGCGTCGGGGTAGAGCGTTTTCCCACGATCACCCGCCAGCGGTCGTACGGCTCCCCGCCCCGCCAGAGCCGCGCCTCGAACCGGGGGATGTTGACCAGCACGTATTCGCTGCCGAGCGAGCGCGGCATCCAGCGCCATCTTTCCATGTTGCGCGCGATGGCGAGCCGCCTGTCGGGATCGCTCGTCCGCGCAAGCGCCATGCGCAGCGCGGAGTAGTCCTCGTGCGCCGGGCGCTGGAGCGCGAAGAAGGTGTCGATCGTGCCGCCGGCCAATGCGTTGTCGAGCATGGGCGCGAGTTCGACCTCGCGGTCCGGATCGACGATCCGCCATCCCGCCTTCTCGGAAGGCGCGGCGCGGCCCAGCAGATGCATCCGCGCGAGGCTGAGGGCGAGCGCCGTCGCCTCCGCGTCGATCCGCTGCGGCTCCCCCGATGCGATGGCGCGGTCGAGTGCCACGGTGGGCAGGCGAGGCAGCGCATCGTCGGGCGCGGCATCGATCCATCGCTTCAGGCTTGCAAGCTCCGCAGCCGACCATGCTGCGCCCTCGCCACCGGGCGCCTGCGCGACCGCCGGCATCGCCAGGAGCATTGGCAGGAGCATTCCCAGGATCGTCGCAATCAGGTCTCGTCTCATCGCCCGAACCTCATGGCTTGCCTTGCAATCCTACACCCAAGCACGACCTTGCACCACAACCACACAAAACACCGGATCGCACATGACCCTTGACCGCCGCGGCCTGCTTGGCGCCGCGCTCGTCGCCGGGGCCGGCCTCATCGCGCCGGCTCCGCTCGCCAACCCTGTCCTTCGAGCCGCATCGCCGCCGCCCCCGAGCGGACCGGGCAATGCCGCCCAGCCGCTCGCGCTGCGCCGGGCGCTGGCCGCGCTCGAGCGCCATTCGGGCCGGATCGCTGAGCGCGACCGCATCGGGCTGGCGGATTTTGCGCAGCACTCGGGCGAGATGCGTTTCATGCTGGTCGATGTCGCCGCGGGCCGGATCGAGAAGTCCTATTTCGTTTCGCACGGGCGCGGCTCCGATCCGCGCAACAGCGGCTTCGTCCAGCGTTTTTCCAACCGGCACGGATCGCACGCATCCTCGCGCGGCAGCTTCCTGACGGGCGATGCCTATGTCGGAAAGCACGGCCGCTCGCGCCGCCTGCACGGGCTTGAGGAGGACAACGACAACGCCTTCGCGCGGGCGATCGTGGTCCATGGCGCCGACTACGTCGACAGCGACATGGCGCGCCGACACGGCAGAGTCGGACGGAGCCTCGGCTGTTTCGCCTTCGAGCGATCTCAAATCGGCGAGATTCTCGAACGGCTCGGCCCCGGTCGCCTGCTGTTCGTGGCGGACTGACCGGGGCGCGCCCCCTCGCTCATGCGCTCCGGCGCGATCATCGCCCGATCCGCCGCGCTCCGCTCGAACGGCTCGAAACATCGCGCCGCCCGGCCGTTGGGAGGGGAAAGGAGCACGCATATGTATGGATGGGCCATCACCCTCGCACTCGTCGCGCTCGTCGCGGCCATCCTGGGCTTCGGCGGCATCGCCGGGTTCCTCGCGGACCTCGCGCTCGTCGTTTTCGTCCTCGCCCTCATTGGCAGCGTCATACTCTTCGTGATCGGCTGGAAAGCCGGCAAAAGCGCGTCGCGCAGGCTGTAAGGGAACGGGAAACCGCCGAGGCAGGAGCCGTCGCTCCGCCGGGCTGCGCGGCCCCATCCGCGCTTTCATCAGAAATCCGGTTTAAATGCCGATTGCAGATGCCCACTTCGCGCAGGTGATGGAACAAGCATCCGACCAAAATCGCACAATCCCCGCCCCACTCGATCCGGCGCGATGCGAGATCATTCGCAGGTTCGGCGCAGAGATAAGCCCGCTCGATCCGATCGGTGCCGAAGTGCGGGGCGTGGATCTTGCTGCAGAGCCGCCGCCGCGCGATGTTCTCGCCGCGCTCGAAGCGGAAATGGCCAGCCGCGGCTTTCTGGTATTCCGCAACGAACGACCGATCGAGGCGGAGGATTTCCTGCGCGCGAGCTGCTGGTGGGGCGGCAGGGCCTTGCACAGCACCCACGGGGTGCACCCGGCCACGCCCGGCGGAAACCCCCATATCTTCCGGCTTTCCAACGATCGCCGGCACGGCATCCCGGGCGTCGGCCCCCAGTGGCACAATGACGGCAGCTTCCTTGCCGAAACCTTCTCCCACTCGGGCTATCATATCGTCAGGCCGGCCGAGCGCGGCGGCGGTACGCATTTCGCCCACCAGGGTGCGGCTTACGAGGCATTGTCCCCAGAGGAAAAGGAATGGTGGAGCCGCCTGTCCTCGGTGAATTCGAACTCGGGCGTGGTGCACCCGCTGGTCCATCGCCATCCCGTTTCCGGCGACAGCTGCGTGTGGCTGCATCTCGGCATGACCGGTGCGGTGATCGAGAGGGCTCCGGCAAGTGAAGAGGGTTTTCGACTGCTCGGGCCGGACGAGTTGCAACGCCTGTGCCGACGCTACAACGAATTGCTGAACGACGGGCTGGAGCGCGGCTATGCGATCGCGTTCGAATATGAAGAGAACGATTGCGTGTTCATCGACAATCTCGCCGTGGCGCACCGCGCCGCGCCCGAAGCCCATGCTTCGGCGCAGGAACAGGGCCTGCGGATCATGCATCGCAGCACCGTGCGCGGAGTGATGCCGCTCGCCCCTGCGGACGGGCTTCCGCAGTTTCTCGATATCCATGGCCCCAGCCCCTTGCCGTCCACCGGCGTATGGCAGGGCGGCGGGATAGGATTCCGCTGGGACGAACACGCGCCCATGCAGAATTAATGTTTGGAGATGAGCTACCGCGACCCGGCAGGCGCTGGGCGCCGCCTTTGGCCCCTGCGACGGGGAGGCCCCTTTTCGAATGAAGATCATTCAAAAGGCCGGATTTCCGGAGATTTGTGAGAAACTCGCCAGTTTGGCAGACCGTGGTAGCGCAGGAGGGAATGCGATTTATGACTTAAGCAATTGAGTTGCATTGCGAAGATTGTCCCTCAATCAGCAATATACCCCCACCTATACCCCGAATTTAGCGCGATTTTTCCTTCAGGTATCCACAGCCGCAACATCGACCAAAACCAGCTGGGCGAAGTCCGCTTTCGAAGCTTTCCGATCAGGCCGCCAAGGTCGCATGCTGGGTGGTTTCCGTAATGGCGGCTTTCGCGGACCGAATGCGATAGCTGCCATTGATCGTCACCAGATAGGGTTCGCCTATCGATCCGGAAGCGAAGGCAACCTTTTTCGACAGCCTAGATAGAAGGCGCCTATTCGTGGTTCGCTTCCTGAAATCCGGACGTGCACGAACCGCGCCCCAAACCCTCGCCAGAGCAGTTGGATGGATGGGACAGATGCAGACGCTATTTCAGCGTTTGTATCCGGGTTCATGGTCGCATGTCGGCGGCTCCAATCACACAGCTCATGGCTTTGATCAGCGCGAAGGTCAGGCCGCAAAGATTGATCGCGAGGATGATGTTCGATGGGTCTGAGTCATCAAGCCCCTTAAACTGCGCCGGAATCAGCCCGAGCATCTCGCCACCAAGGGCGCACCCTGCAAAGGCGAGTTTGCCACCCGTATCATGCCGCACTTACTCGCGACGCAGCCGCCCATATGTGCCCTTACCCAAAGGCTTTAGCGCATCATTGAGCATCGTAAAGCGCGGATCGTATGGCGGAGGCAGACAGACGCCCTCATTTAACCGTTACCGAGCGCGCCGTGACATTGTTTGTAGCGCTTGCCCGAGCCGCACGGGCATGGTGCGTTGCGCGATCCGAGCGGGGTGATTGTTGTCGGACCCTCATCCGTGGGATGGGGCGCAGCTTGTGGCGCAGTCGTGGTTAAGGCTGGGGCAGGTTGGGCGGCGGGTGCATTTTTGGCGTAATCCGGACGGATCGTGCCGAGGCGCGGTTCGATCAGCGTGCGCACGCTGTCGTCCTCGGCCCATTCGACCTTGCCAAAGGGCCAGCCCTGCTTTTCCTGTTCGGCAAGCGAGAGGTTAGCCTCCGATGCAAGGTCGCCGAAGTCGGCGCGATAGGGGAACAGCTGGATCAGGCGCGCCAACCGCCCGAACCAATAGGGCCGCGCCACATCATCTCCCGCTTTGCGATAGGATATGCTCGCATTGCTCGCCGCCTTCGCCTCCTCCAGCCGAATGGCGGGATCGGAGCGGAGCGCGTCGATGCGGGTGGCTTCGTTGATCAGCATGGCATCGAAGCGCTGGCCCCAGCGTTCGAGCGCGGCGAATGCACCGTCTTGCCCCGCCGCCCCGGCTGTGCCGTAGCTACCAATCGCATTGACCGCTGCTTTGGCCTCGTGCAGCCGAATGGCGGGATCGGAGCGGAGCGCGTCGATGCGGGTGGCTTCATTGATCAGCATGGCATCGAAGCGCTGGCCCCAGCGTTCGAGCGCGGCGAATGCTCCGTCTTGCCCCGCCGCCCCGGCTGTGCCGTAGCTGCCGATCGCATACACCGCTGCTTTGGCCTCGTGCAGCCGAATGGCGGGATCGGAGCGGAGCGCGTCGAGGCGGGTGGCTTTGTCGATGAGCATGGCATCGAAGCGCTGGCCCCAGCGTTCGAGCGCATCGAATGCTCCGTCTTGCCCCGCCGCCCCGGCTGTGCCGTAGCTGCCAATCGCATTGACCGCAGCCCTGGCCTCGTGCAGCCGAATGGCGGGATCGGAGCGGAGCGCGTCGATGCGGGTGGCTTTGTCGATGAGCATGGCATCGAAACGATGGCCCCATTGTTCGAGCGCGTCGAATGCACCGTCTTGCCCTGCCGCCCCGGCTGTGCCGTAGCTGCCAATCGCATTGGCCGCCGCCCTGGCTTCCTCTAGCCGAATGGCGGGATCAGAGCGGAGCGCGTCGACGCGGGTGGCTTCATTGATCAGCATGGCATCGAAGCGCTGGCCCCAGCGTTCGAGCGCAGCGAATGCACCGTCTTGCCCTGCCGCCCCGGCTCTGCCGTAGTTGTTGATCGCATTGAACGTCGCCATGGCCTCGTGCAGCCGAATGGCGGGATCGGAGCGGAGCGCGTCGATGCGGGTGGCTTCGTTGATCAGCATGGCATCGAAGCGCTGGCCCCAGCGTTCGAGCGCGTCGAATGCACCGTCTTGCCCCGCCGCCCCGGCTCCGCCGTAGCTATCAATCGCATTGACCGCTGCTTTGGCCTCGTGCAGCCGAATGGCGGGATCGGAGCGGAGCGCGTCGATGCGGGTGGCTTCGTTGATCAGCATGGCATCGAAGCGCTGGCCCCAGCGTTCGAGCGCGGCGAATGCTCCGTCTTGCCCCGCCGCCCCGGCTGTGCCGTAGCTGCCGATCGCATTGACCGCTGCCCTGGCCTCGTGCAGCCGAATGGTGGGATCGGAGCGGAGCGGGTCGATGCGGGTGGCTTCGTTGATCAGCATGGCATCGAAGCGCTGGCCCCAGCGTTCGAGCGCGGCGAATGCACCGTCTTGCCCCGCCGCCCCGGCTTTGCCGTAGCTGCCGATCGCATACACCGCTGCCATGGCCTCGTGCAGCCGAATGGCGGGATCATCAACGAATGCAGGGGTCGCGCATAGCGCATCCAAGCGTTCTCCCCAAGTTTCCAAAGCGGCAAACGCCGCTGCGGATTCAGACGCATCGCTTGCTGAGGCTCCGACTTCGCCGTAGTGATAGGCAGCCTTGACCGCTGCCTTGGCCTCTGCCTGCCGGATGGCGGGATCAAACGGACGCCAATCGGCTTGTCCGGCGGTGAGCGCAAGGATTCTGTGCGTTTCCGCCAACGGACGAGCGGAATCCGTGTCGGCCAGCCATTGCTCCATCCGTCGATGCGCCGCCTCCACCCGTCCCGGCCAGCGCGTATCGAAGGAATCCTGCAATTCACGCAATTGCGCCGCCAGATCGGCCTGCACCGATCCTTCTTCGGGATGCGCGCCATGCCACTCCACCCAATGAGGATGATCGCACCATATTTCGCCCAGGCTTCGCTCCAGCGCCTCGGGATGCTCTAGCAGCATGGGTAAGGCATCCTGCGTGCGGAATGCCGGGGGCAGATTATCCAGCAGGCGCAAGGCGATGAATTGCGCCAGATTGCGCGGTTGCAATCGCGGGATTTCCTGTTCCAGCTGGCGGCGGCCGCTTCGCGGAAAAAACCGCAGAAGCAGATTCACCCTAAAATCACGATACTGCTCCGTAATAACCATTGACGGAACCGGCCCGATTAAGGCCGCTGCAATCAAGCCGAGCGCCAGTGAACGGTCGACCTCATCATCCCCCTTGGCAAGCTCCGGAAAGGTGCGGCTGGTCCAATCAATGAATGCGCTTTCAAGTGGGGTGGCTTCAGGCGTCTGCGCCATCAGTATGGCATGGCGGGGATTGCCTGCGCTTTCGCGGATGATGTTGGCCGGATCGGCTCCGCGCAGCGCGGCCAGTTCATTGGCCAAATGTTCCAGCGCCTCTCCCTCGATGGCATCAATCGCGATTACTTCCTTTGCGATATAGGGCCGCAGCTTTTCCGGCGCGTTGCCCGCTGCCCAAGGTGTCATCCGCCCGACCAACAGGATACGCACCGGCTTCTTCCTGCTGCTGGCCGAGAGCAGGTTGAGCAACACCTGCTCCAACGGGACGGGCGATCCGGTGCCCTGTAGCACACCATCCGTGTCCGCCTCATCCAGCACGAGCGCGGTGGGGCGACGAGCTTTCCAGCTCTTGATCCTTTCAAGCTGACTCGCGGCGGGATCAATCACGCCAAAATCCCATTTGGCCTGCTTTGCCAGCTCAAGCCATTCGATCGCGAGCCGCGATTTACCATAGCCCGTTGGCCCCGCGATGATCTGCACCTTGAAGCGTTCGGTTGCAGGACGGCTAAGCAAATCGCGCAGCAGCGTCATTTCCGCATCGCGGCCGACCAGAGCCGGTGTCGCCGCGAGTTCGACTTCGAGCATGGTTTCAGCCCGCTCGCGCTCCAGATCGCAGAAGACAAAGCTGGGCGGACCGGGAAACAATCGGTCAAGCCAGCCAGCCACTCTCGAGATCTTGAACACCAATCCACCAAGGATGAACCCCGCGATGAAGTTCACAAGCGGGCGAGGTGATATGAATGATGCAACCTCGGGATCGATGATGTCCTCGATGTCGGAAATCAGGCCCTGAATGACGGCTGACGAAGAGACGTCGGAAATCAGGCCCTGAATGAGCGATGCCATAGCCATCAGGAGATTCCAGAAGCTGATCTCCAGCCATTCGCCCAAAGCGACCATCAGCAGGGCACCACCCAGTGCCCCGGAACCCAATTTCCGCCAGTTCCGGCGATTGAGCTGCTTCACCGTCAGCGCGTTGCGATCCTGTTCGAGCTTTCTCAAGGTTATTACCCCTTTTCGGGAGCGCAGGGTTCCTTACTCCTGCAACGCCCGCATCAGCTGCTAAATCCCTGCGCCAGCTGCATGATCTTCGGAACATCCATCTCCGCGCCATCGCTGATTCAGTCCTTTGGCTGGCTATCCGTCGATTTTTGCAGTTTACGACAGGTTCGGCGCTATATGTTTATGCTCCGACACAAAAAGTCGAGGCTCGATTCATGCATGGCAATTTGCATGGCCAAAACGAGTTGGGACAAAGCGCGTCAACAAGTGGCTTCTCGATTTTTCTGTTTACACAACGGGCAGCGAAATTCTCGCTAATAACTGCCGGTGTCAGGTCAAATTCCCGCTACTGCACCTGTCGGAGAAATGTCAGCAAGCATCTTTGGCCATCTGAGACCTGAGAATTTGAAGCCGACCCATGAGCAGTCATGAGCGGGCCCAGATTTGTTCTGGAAAGCCGGATGGCGGCTTTTGCCGAGATCGGACCATCATTTGGCGGAGGCGAATGACCGGGTCGGGGTCGCTAGCAGAATGGCCGGAATTGTCGTGCGGACAGCAATTCCGGCCATTCAGGACCTGGCTAACATGCGACCGGCAAGCAACCGATCGCGCTCACGGCGATGATGCTAGCTCGCCCCCATAACCTCCGCATCCATCCGCTCAAGCATCTGCTCCGCGAGACGCGCAACTGGCAGCGCCTGGGCGTCTCCTACGATCCGCCGACGCATGCTCCAGTCGCACAGCTGGTAGACCATTGCGGTCTGATCGATCGCAAAGACGCCCTGAGCCCGCCACCAGGTCAAGGCCAACATTGCGGTGAGCACGGTGTCCATCGCAACGTGGCAGCCCAGCTCTTCCCATTCCTGCTTGGTGCGCGGCTTGCCGACGGTCGGCTTGCTCGCGAACAGCGCCGCGGGAAAGCCCATGCGAAGGCCGATCTCGCTGAGATGAGCCCACTGCCGGCCCTGCCCCTTCAGCAGGAGAGCGAGGTCGGTATGCGGTCGCAAGGTTCCTGGGCGCCACCGGGCTTCGGAGGAAAGTTGCGGCGGAAGGACCAGGTCGTGCTGCATGGCGGCAAGGCCCAGCAGCGGAAGTTCAGCCGCGAGACCGCCATAGGTCACGACCTTGGTTTGTGGCCGCATCCGAAGGAAGTTGAACAGCCCGTCGACCACGCCCTTCTCGTCGCCGCGGCCCTGTTCGGTCCAAATACGAATACCGAGCGGGTCGATCTTACCGTCGTTCGCGATCGAAAGGTGCAACGCTGCCGCCGCGTAGATGCGCCTCGTGGCCTGACGGTGGCGTTTCGCTCCGCCGCGCTCATGCTCGCCCGCGCCGACAGGGTCGATCGAGCGGTATGCTTCGTGCAGCTGCTCGTCCCATTCGGACTCGGTATCGATGAAGACTAATTCTGTCATAATCATTTTCCTTTCTGAGGGTTGGACCCGCCAACCCTGCTTCCCCTCATGCTGGGGGACTTCCTGTTCGGTGATGTTGGAAAGGCCTCCGCCGGTCTGGCGCCGTCAGAACGGCAGCGGCCGTGCTTTCTCGATTGCGTGCCAAGCCTGGAACGCGGCGATGAGCGTGCGCGCTTCCTGGATTTCGCAGAACGCGCAGACGAAGTTCGCCCAGAGCGCCTGCGCCTCGGCGGGAGCGTGTCGGCAACGTTCGGCAAGCAATGCGCCTTGACGAGGCAGCCGGAGATCAAGCCGGTTGGCGAGGTTCTCGATCTGTTCATCCGGGCAGTCGATCACTTGTATCGCTACCCGGTTGGTCTGCCGGGCGATGAACCCGAGGTCGGCCTCGCCGTCCGTGCCTGCGGTAAGCGCCTCGCGCAGATCGTGAGAGCCGGGGGCCGAGCCACGGATGATGAGCGTTGCGCCCGCCGGGATCCGGTGGGCGAGGCCGGCAAGGATATGCTTCCGCGGCAGCCCGCGTCCGAAGGCCTTGTGATCGAGTTCGAATTGCAGCTCGTCCTCGCCATGGCGGCGGGCTGTGAACAGGGCGATGGCGCGTATGTCGAAAGGCGCGTTGCTGTTCGCGTCCTCGCGCACGATGGTCGCAGCGCAGAGCACGGGCGGATGATCGGTCGGTGGCATTTCTGTGTGTTCCTTGTCCTGAACGCACGCGGGCGGCGCTCCCGGTAAGGAGCACCGCCCGCGCAGGTCGTGTGATGATGATGGAGGGTTGGTGGCTCTGGTCGGTGCCGTCAGCCCAGCGGCTCGAGGTGGACCTCCCACGAGCCAAGCGGGAAGCACCCGGTGTCCTCGACCAGTTCGGCCATACGGCGCTCGAGATCAGCCCATGCGCGATCGATGCCGCCCCCGTTTCGCGCGAGACGCGGCACGGGCCGTTCGACGAGTTCGCCCTTGCCATCGATACCGAAGGCCTTCGAGCGATCGGTCGCGACGAGGATGAGGGCTCCGCCATCCGCCAGGAGGCACGGCTCGACCATGCCGATCTCGACCCCGGCGGGCACGGGTCGGAACAGGGTCATGCCCGTGCAGACCGGCAGATGGGCATCGGCGAAGCTCACAACGAGCATGGGTCGATCGGCGCTCTGCACGGAACTGGCGAGCACCGGGATGTGCTCGCGCAGCGCCCCGTTCATGGCTGCTACCGCGAAGTTCATGCCTTTGAGAGGCTCGTAGGGGGACGGGTTCGGCAGGACCATGGCCCTGGACAAGACATGGATCAGCGGCCGGCGAGGACAGACCCCGCCGAGGTTCAGGTGACGCATTGTGTATTTCCTTTTTCTGGTGACAGCCCGCCCGGGTGCGGGCGGGCCGGAGCCCTTTTCCATTCTCTGGAGGAGGCTCACTTCACCTGCTGTCAGAGCGGGACGGGGCCGCGCGGACGCGCTGCTCCGCCCTTCTCTTCGACGCGCTCAGCGAACGCGGTCGCAACTACAGGTTCAGCAATGGCGCTCGTGCCAGGTGATCGGCGTTTTGCTCACGCGCACGCGCGGGAAGTGCCGGCTAATCCAGCTCTCCTCGTAGTCGGACTGGAACTCGCTCACCTCGATCGACCAGACCTTGCGAGACCAGTCGAAGCGATAGCCGCGACGCTTGAGCTCGGAGCGCGCCTGGTAGGTGTCGCCCGCTGCATCGACCCGGACGGTCGTCGTCCGCGCGCTACTAAGCGCCTCGGCGAGCACGGTCCGACCATTCGGCAGGCAGGTGGCCGCGAGGTTCACGAGGGCCGTGACATCGTCGCCGGCTGTGTGCGCCCGCGGCGCGAACAGGCCCTGCTGCATAAGCAGGTGCCCGAGCGCGCGGCCGTCGAAGCCGTGCTCGAGCCAGTCGATGTCCACCAAGCTGCAGATCCAGGGCATGTGCGCGATACCGGGGAGCAGGCGGCGGACAAAGCCAGCGTCGAACTTCGCGCCATGCGCGAGCACCGCGTCTGCCCGCGCGATGAAGGCGGTGAGCTTGTCCGCATCGATCGCCTTGCCGGCCAGCCTCTCATCGGTGAGCCCCGTGAGCTTCGTAATCCTCGCCGGCAACGGCCGACCCGGGTCCTGCAAGGCGTAGGCCTTGTCCAGGATCTTCACGATCCGCCCCTCGCCATCGGTCTGCACCAGCGCCACCGCGATCTCGATCACGCTGTCTGTTTCAAGGTCCAAACCATCGGTCTCGGTATCGAGCACGGCGAGCACCGGACCCTCGCCGCCGATCGCGTTCGTGATCGGCCATTCATTGAGCGGCGCGATCCGTCGCAGGATGCGCACGTCGCTGTCCGTCCGATCTTCATCCGGGCGGGATTCGGCCTGCTGGCCAGTTTCGGTATTCAGGCTATTCATTTGCTGCCTCGTTTCAACGAGGCCGGCCGAAGGGACCTTTTCCCTTCTCTTCACCGACCTCGCGATGCGAGGCTCAGGCGATGGCTTTTCCTAATGCGGCTGCATGCGAAGGCGTCCGAGACCAACTACAGCGAGCTCGTGAATTTGGCCCTTTCTTCTGCAGCGCAAATGAGGTGTAATCCCCTTATGCGGTGGCCAACGCCAACCGAGATGGAGTTCGCATTCGTGGCCGTGCTCTATGCGGTAGCGGCGATATCTATCGGCAGCTACGCTTTCTCCGGCCTGCTTTCGTAAGCGCTAGCAAGCGCCAGAACAGGAAATCGATCTACAATGACCATGCTGTTGTTCATCGCCGCTGCGATTGTTCCGGCAGGCGAGAGCTTCTCGTGCACGCCCACTCGGGTATGGGATGGCGACGGCCCAATCTGGTGCGCCGAAGGCCCTCGTGTGAGATTGTCAGGCATCGCCGCGCGTGAGATCGACGGAAGCTGTCGTAGCAACCAGCCATGCCCCGACGCGGATGCGGTCGAAGCACGCGATGCGCTGGCAGCTTTTGTCGGCGAACCCTATGGGTTCAGCTCCCACGGGCACGTTCTTGTGCGCGGTCCAGCTATGACCTGCCGAAGCGAAGGCTCTGGGGGAGGAAACAGGACAGCGGCCTGGTGCTATTCACCGCGCGGAGGCGATCTCTCGTGCGCCATGGTCCGCAGCGGATACGCCTTGAAATGGGATCGCTACTGGCGCGATCACACCTGCTGAGCGAGCATCGCTATGGTGCAGGAATGGGAGATCTGGGCGTGCGCCAACCACTACATCAAGCTCCATGGCGAGAACGCAGCGATCTTTGCCGCCATGCGCTCCGATGAACTGATGGAGGAAGGCGACCTCGCCGGCGCCAAGGTTTTCAGGCGGATCGTGACTGCGATAAACCGCTTGTCGGAAAGTCCGATCGGCAGCGTGCATTGAGCCACTGGCGATACTTGGGCCGATTGCGGAAGGTCTGGTCTTGGTTGAGCTACATCAGAAAGCCGACGTTGGGTTTTCAACTTCGTCTAATGCCTGATTGTATGCCCGAGCGTCGAATTTCCGCTCTGGGCGAAGGTAAACGTTGGCGGTGAAAGTGCTGATCGCGATCGGATCAGTTCGCTCAGCCGGTTTCGACCTCGACAATTGTCGGGATCGTGGCCGCAATCGGTGTGTATAGATCAACCTCCGTCTCGGGCGTTTCGATGCTGACAACGAGCGCATAACGCGCCTTCGCGTTAAAACGGCCCAATCCGACCCGCTCGCGCCACCATCCCGTGATGGGTTTCACGTAAAGGAGATTGCGCGCGGCGAGCTCGACCGCGGCCCCCTCCCAGATATCGACATGCAGAGAGCCGGCCGAGATCGAGCGCGGTCCGAACAGCCATCCCGCATCAGGATCGCTCGCGGCAGCCGCGCCTTCTCCCGCCATCTCGGCGTTGTTGCGCTTATGAAAATTGGCGGCGCTCTCGCGGCTACGCTTGAGATCGAAGCGAAGGCCAAAAGACTGGTAGCGCGCCGGATCGATTGCGCTTGCAAAGCTTGGATTGGGTTCAACGAAATAGGAGAGCGTCACTTTGAGCCGCACTCTCGTATTATCGAGCGCTTCCAGCACGTCGCGTGGCCAGGGCAGCGGATAAACATGCGCTTCGTTGAAGCGAACCGAACCATCCTTGCGAAAGGGTTGGATCGTGTTTTGCGCGACGAGCGCGAGATCGTCTTGGGCTGAAGCGGTCGCCCGGCCCAGATCTGGCACCCCGTAGCCGAACCGCCGCAAACAATCCGCGCGTTCGCTTTTGCCAGCGCAATTCTCAATGGCTGCTAACATGGGCGGTGTCCATCTGGCGCTGTGCACCATTAGCGCCCGCAGCGTTTCAGGCCAATAGTGCGGGAAAGCGGCGGCGAGTTCTGCAGCCATGCGCGCGCCTTGCGCGGTTGCAGCACTCGTCGCCCAAAACGGCGTCAGCGGGTCGGCATCGACGTTCCTCGAAGTCGTCAGGAGCGACAGCGAATCTAGCCCAGCGACCGACTCTTCGCCAGAGGGGCTGAGCGCGCGGTTGCCCGCTTCTAGAACAAGCTCGGGTTTGAACGGCGATTTCGCACGATCCCAGAGATACGAGGTCCGGCTGTATGGGCTGGGCTCACCGACATCGACGGCCGGCGACCAATCCTCGTATCCCGCATCCGCAATCGCGGTCTTTTGTGTGAAGCCGCCTATCGAAAGCGCGTTCCAGGCCTGGGCGGGGTCCTGTGCCGGGAAGGCGTCGACATCCGCGATCTCGGCCGCCACGGCGTTATCGGGCACATTACCCGCAGCAAGGAACATAAGCCGCTTCTGCGCCTCTGTCTCCTCATCGCTGTGCTCGGCTCCAGCGGCAGACTGGTCGATGGCTGCACTCCATGCGCTAGCCTCAGCGCCCGAACGAAGAGTGTTGGTCACCGCCATGCAGAAGATCCGGTCTCGCTCCGGGTTCTGCACTTCAGCAAGCGCGATCGCCGAATGGGTGATCGGCCCATAGGCGTGCGGATCGTTGGCGGGAAAGCCGGTAGGAGGCAGGATCTTGACGGATTCGAGCCGGTGGGCAAGCGTCGGCTGAGACTGGTCGGCAAGCCGTGCGACGAGATCTCCGTGCAGGCTGAGGCCTGCCATCCCCGTCCCATGCCCTGGGCCGGTTTCATGATCATCGCCGCCCCAGGCCGCATTGACCGCAAGCGTATCTTCTTCGGAGAGCGCCGGTTCGATCAAGGGGTGCGCGCGGTTGACGCCGGTGTCGAGCAAGCATACCGCCGGGGCCTCGGCTCCGGGCCAGGTGATGCGTGCCGCGAGATCCTCAATCAGCGCGGGAATCTCATCTCGCAGGTTCTGCGTGAACACCGCTGGATTATCGCTTGCACGGCGCAATTCGGCGATCCCGCCGCTCGCGAAGAGAAGGAGTTCAACCGCGCTGACCCGCCCGAAAATCGGAACCACGACCGTCTCGGGAAAGCGCAGCCAAGTATTTGCTCCGCCGACCTGCATGCCGAGCGTGGCGGCTGCCTCCACGACACGTTCGACGGCGTCTGTGAAACACCATGCTCCCCACCAGATACTCGCTTGCGGGTCGGTCGGCAGCGCGTTTTGATCGTCGCGCCAGAAGGTTCTGAGCCGCGCCTCGCGGAAATGTTCAATCGGTTCGACGCGACTAGCTTTGGGCGGCGTGCCGCGGGTCGATGTAATCTCGCCTTTGCGATAATCTTCGAGGACCGCTTCGATCTTGTCGCGCGCGTCCTCCGGGACGAACAAAGCCAGCGAGCGCGCGCCATTCTCGAGGATCTTTTCGGCGCTCTGTCTTGTTCCTTCGGTCTTGCGCTCGACCATGATCGCGCCACTGCCGGGGGCCAGCTCGACTTCGAGAAAGACCCCGCCAGCAGGCTCGAGCCCCTCGATCTCGGCGATCGGCGCGGCTTGTTCGGCGTCGGCGCGCGCGAACGCCTCGTGCAGCTCGGTAGCGAGCCGCTGCCCGTGATCGGCGCGGATGCGCTGGACCGCGGTGCCCCTCGCATTGGATGAAGGGGACTTATATTCGCCGCGCGCGACAAGCGCCGAGATATCGAGATGGGGCTTGTCGTAGTCGCTCACGTGTTACGGTTGGGCTGAAAACACCGTGCGCATCGCCTGACGTTCAGCGAGCTTGTCCGTCAGCTGCTTGGTCGAGATCGTCTTGCGCTGCGCGAGGATGGCGTTCTTGACTGCTTCGTTCGCGGCGCGCGCGATTTCAGCCTGGCTCAGCCCGCTGGCCGCCTCCTCGACATTGCTCCAATCGATCCGCGGATATTTCATTCCGCGCAGGTTTGCCTTGATAACCGCGCGAACCTGCTCTGCGCTCGGCAGGGCGAATTCGAGCACTTCGTCGAAACGCCTGAGGAGCGCGCGGTCGAGAAGTTCGGGGTGGTTGGTGGCTGCGACGATCGGGCTGTCGGTCGCGCTTTCCTCCTCCATAAATTGGAGGAAGCTATTGAGAACACGACGCATCTCGGCAACGTCGTTCGACGCGCTGCGCCGCCCTCCGACCGCGTCGAACTCGTCGAACAGGTAGACCGCACGCCTTCGCAAAGTTTCATCAAAGACGAGCCTGAGCTTGGCCGCGGTCTCGCCCATGTAGCGGGTAATCAGCGTGTCGAGACGGATCACGAACAGGGGCAGCTTTAATTCGCCGGCGACCGCTTCGGCGGTCATGGTCTTGCCTGACCCGGGAGGGCCTACGAACAACAGTCGATGGCTGGGAACCTTCCCGTGTTCGCGCAGCCACTCACGCTTGCGCTGCTGGAGCAGAAGATTTTTGAGCCGCTGCTCTATCGCCTTCGGCAGAACGACATCGGACAGGCGAATGCGCGCCTCGCGCAGGTCAAGCAGACCTTCAAGATCCCCTTTGGGCCGCGAAAAGGCGATAGGAATGCTAGGCCGAACACCGCGGCCTTCGCGTGCGGCATCGACGGCGGCGCGAATCTCGTTAGCCGCGTCGCGCCGACCGCGCCTTGCCTCGGCAGCCGCCACCTGCAGCGCGATCGAGAGGAACTGCTCCTCGTCGCCCTCTGCCTGACTGCGCAGCATTGCAGCGATCTGTTTCGCGTTAGACACGGATACTCTTCACTTTTGGCCAGATGCCCTCCGTAAGATGAAAGTAGCTGCAAGAGAAGCCCTTGTCATCGGCCTTGCGATATTTACGAACATTCTGTGGGTGTCAGATTCGCGTTGACATCACGCTATCAAGAGGAATGGGGAAGAGAGACCGCCGGCAAGTCGCTTGGCATTGAGCTCAGCGCGCCGCCTGCCGCAATTCGTAGAAAGGCCCGATATTGCCGTCCTTCCACGCTAACATCGCCGTGTATAACGTCCGCTTACAGGACTTAAGGAGCTGGACGGATACGTCTTGGATGGGGCGCAAAGCCGACGCCCCATGAAAAAGTGCGGGGCGTCGGGGTTCACGAGCGTGACAATAGCCACGAGACCTTAATGGGGCTTTGCGGATCGAGCTAAAAAGGATTCGGCTTGATCGATACCCGCGATCGCCCCGGATAAGCCGAAGAACTTTAGGGATTTTCTTACGGGTCGCGCGATACACTCCGCATCGAAACCTCGAGACGCACAAGGGTGAGTGACCATGGATGAAGCAGCCCTGCGACGGCTATCGTCTGACTGGTATCAACTGGTCGTCTCGCAAGGGGTCGATTTGGAACGGCCGGGCCTTTACGAATGGCGGATTGGTGAACGGGCTTGCTACATTGGCCAGTGTTCATCCTTTGCGCGACCACGCCGCCATTACGCGCAAAATCTACGGCGGCTCCTGCAGGGACTTCCATACCGGCCTGGCAACCCCGACGGTTATCGCCGAGTGCACAGGGAACTAGCCAATGCCCTTCGTGACGGCTTTCCGATTCGGCTAATTTGCCTTGAGAACGTCGACGGGCGCGAAGAGCGGAATCGACGAGAACGAGAACTGATCGCCGAACGATTGGATGCAATGAGGAGGGGTGGACCGCTCGTCCTCAATGATGCTGCCCGAAAGGATCGACTACCAGAGGCGGAGACGACCGACTATCGGATTCAGTATTGTTGGCGATGCGGGGTGGACGTTCCGGTCCTGACCCGGTCGGGTTGGGAGAAAATCGCAGCAGCTGGCCCCGAGGTTCGTGCAATGCTCGATCGCCACAACGAGATAACTGGCATTGACGAGACCAATTTCGCCGCTGTCATGCACCATCGCACGATCGATTTTGGGCCTCCCTGCGAGAGGTGCGGAAAGCCCCTGCGAACGCCGCAAGCTAAGCTCTGTGCAGCTTGCGGGCATAGGCCATCTGGCATCAGCACTGCACTGGGCGAGACGCAACTGACGGACTAGGTTCTAGATCAGCGCAGCGCCCGCTCTTGCCCTGCGTTCATTCCGGCTCCGTATATCTCTCTCCGGTGCACACTGGGAGATCAGCACGGCCGATTTACTCACCAACCAAAGTCAAATCCCGGTGGAGGCATTTGAGGACGCGAGTGCCGCGGCCGGCTCTCCGCCTCCTTGTTAGGAGACTCTGGTTTCGATTGGACGTTCCTAGCTTTCGCGGCGGCCTCCTTCTTGGCGACAATCTCCTCGCGCATGGCGTCGACCCTGCGTCTAACTTCCGCCAGGTGTGCGATCTCCTCCTTCGATTTGTTCGGCGACCCTTCACGGACGAGATCCGAGCGTCGAGATGGGCCTCGAGGGCTTTCAGGAAAGCTCCGGTCAGGCAGCGGACCTCGATCCGAGCAACCTCCTGTCGTCGCCTTCACCGCGGCCTTTCCGCCCTCGCCAAGTTGATCACCCGAGGGAGACCGCGGCCTCTCCTCGGTCCTTGGATCCTGACGCGATGCCACAAGCGAGGCCTCTGAGGGCAGCTGGGTCGGTGTTGGTTTCGCTCCACCGCGCTTCGCTTGCATTTCTGAGGGGCTGGACGCTCGCACATTCCCCGTCGACGGATCGGCGACTTCGCCAGTCGTCTTGGGCTTCTCAGAGTGGAGCCGCTCAAAGGCTTCTCCGACGCTGCGAAGCCTCTCGACCGCAGCCGTAGAGATTTTCCGCGACGATATCCCGTCCTTGACGACATTCGGGATGGCGGCATCGCCTCCGCTCTGACCGACACGATCTTGATCGACCGCATTGCGATTTGGTTCGGCGCGGACTGTGGTTTTTGGGGGCGAGCTGGCTTCCGCTGCCTCGGAGGGGGCGCCTTCAGTTCGAGCCACTATGGCACGCGACTTCCCGCCACCTTGTTGTGCTGCACGACTTTGCGGTTCGACCTGCGACAGCGGTGGCTCATTCGTGGGCGGCATCGGTCGTTCAACACCGTCACGCTTCTCCTGCACTGTCTCGGTAAGAAGGGGCCTCGCAGGCGGATTTGTTCCGCTAGGAGCATTCGCGCTTGCCATCGCTTGATCACCTGACTGCGGCGTGAAGGGTTGGTCGATGTGCACCGGACCGTTGCGCTCCCCTTCCTGCTTCGGACCAACTGCGGTTGGAGCATCGGCGGGAGCAGATTTCGGTATTGATCCCTGACCGTCGGCCGAAACGGTAGGACTTGGCTGGCGGTGCGAGGCTGGAACCGATCTGCCGCCTAGGTCCTTCTTGATCTCACTTCCGCCAGCGTGCGCTCCAGTTCGCGAATGCCCGCTCGCACGTTCCTGCTCGGCCTGCGCCTGATCCTGAGCAGGTGCTCCGGTCGAGGAGACTGTGGCGGATTTCGCGGTATCATGGGCGGTGGATACCAAGGACGGATTGGCTCTTGATAGAGACCAAATCTGTGCCCGCGCAGCCCGCTTCGCTGTGATGCCTTCGAGCCTCTTCTGCTCGTGATTGGTGAAGCCAACGATGCGCTCCGGCAAGCCGTGCCGCTGCGCCTCCTCCGGCGTGAGGACGGCGACTTTGACGGCCCGGCCATTCACAGTTTGGTCGGTGAGTTTGAATGCAGCCCCCGATTTCGCGAGCTTTCCGATGTGCTGGCTCGCCTCCCTCTTTCTAATAGCTTCCCGCTGAAGAAGGCGCTGGGCGCTAGACGTCTCTTTGGTAGAAGGAGGCTCGACTCCTTCCTGAGGCAGCTCGAGCTCGTGTGTATTGTGCTTCTCGCCGTTGCCAAGGCTGGTGGGCGGGGAGGTGGGCGCAACATCACGAGAAGCTGGCAGCGGGTTGGTCTTGGCACCCGCTCCGGCGTCAAGGTTGACGACGGATCGCGACGCAGTGTGGGCTCGGATGGTCTCAGCAGTCTCCTCTCTGGTCGTCGCGCGGACCTCACTCGCTTCACGCCTGAGGTTGTTTGAACTTTCCGGGCTTGCGACCGCAGTGACATCCGAAACTTCCGTAGGCTTCGCATAGGTATCCAGAGACTCATCGATGTCAAAGTCGAACACGCGTTCGCGACGCAAGCCCGCCTGCTTCTCGAGCGTCTCGACCTCTCGCTCGAGCTCGACGATCGCGCTCTTCGCATCGCGCTCGATATGATAGAGATCGCCGCCGAGAGTTTGCATCGCTACCAAGTGTTCGGCCGCATGATCTGCCTGGCGTTCGAAAGTCCGCAAACGGTCGCGATCGACTTTCTTCTTCCCGCCTTCGGCGATCATGAGATTGACGTTTCTTTGCTCAACCGCGGAAGGACGTGAGCCGAGGCGATCGATGATCTCCCTGGCGCTCCTTGCAACCCATTTGAGCTCGGCAATTTCTTTCCGACGCGCCGCCAGCGCATCGATCAAGGCCCACTGCTCTTGTCTGTCGGTAATCCTCACCCGGATAGTGCGCTTCTCTTCCTCGGTAACGTAGGTCTGCATCACGACTTGGACTTCCTCCAAATCGAGAGCGTCGCGGCGCGCTTTCCATTGATAGGATTCGTTCCGTGAGCCCTCTTTGGTTGGCAGACCGGACAGTTCCTCAGCTTGAAGAACCGCGCCGAGCTTCTCTCCCGCAATCTGTTCCCGTCCAGCTTCGGTATGCTTTAGCGGGTCTACACGGCGACGATGTCCAGCGCGCTCCAGCTCGGCGTTGGTGAGGTCGCATAGCTTCGCCCGCAAGCCGGGCACAAAATCCTCCCTCGTAACCGAACGATCCTTTCTGCGTCGAAAGGGATGCTTTTCGATGCGCGTTCGATTTTTGTAGGTGTGGGTATAGGCCACCTCGAAGTCCCACTTGCCGATCTGAGCTTGGACCGCAGGATCGGCGAGCGCGAGCCTCATCATCTCGACTTTGTTGGCCGGAATTTTGCCGTTCGAATCTTCCGTGATGAAGTGGCTTGCAGCGGTGCCGTCGAACCTCGCTACGGGCCGGTCGTGAGCTACAAGGTGGAAATGCCA
This sequence comes from Erythrobacter sp., assembly GCF_011765465.1. Lineage (NCBI taxonomy): Bacteria > Pseudomonadati > Pseudomonadota > Alphaproteobacteria > Sphingomonadales > Erythrobacteraceae > Erythrobacter > Erythrobacter sp. The sequence continues at coordinate 1,381,295 of NZ_CP050265.1, forward strand.
ATTGCGATCGTGGTTTTCAGGACCCGGAGCATGGATCACGCCGATGTATGGCAAGCCCCGCTTCTCGAATTCTTCGCAGACACCTTTGACGATGCGCACTCTCGCCTCAGGGGAAACGTCATGGGGAAGTTCACCAACCAGCCGGATTTGACAGGTGCCGCTTTTCCCGGGATCGAAACAGACGCCCGAGCTGTCCATTTGCCGTTTCTGCCTCGCCTTCTTTTTTCGGTCGTCGCGCCATCCCATCTTTCCGATCACGCCAGCGAGAAGATACGCCTCAGCATCCTCGACGACCAGCGATCCATTGTGGACGCGCGGTGCCCAGCGTTCCAGCTCCCCGCCCTTGACCAATTCGCGCCGGATTTTTTGCATCGTGCCTGACGGGTGATTGAGGTCCAGCGTGAGTGAGGGTCGACGATCCAATCGCTCGAGCTCAGCGAGCTTTTTGAACACATCGACACGGTCGGCCTGATCGCCACGGATGTTCGTGAAGATGGACGTGCCCGATGCGGACTGCGACGGAGAGCCGACCGCTCCTGGTCGCTCATTGTATTCGATCATCGTGTCGATGGGAGCCGGAGCAAATTTCCTGAGGGCTTCGACCGACTCGACTTGAGCTTCAGCTCGCTCGATATATTCAACGTGTGCGTGCGGTGAGACCTTATGTCCACTGTCACTGGGAAGCCCCAACTCAAGCTGGGCCTTGTCGATCGCCTCGAACGCGAAGTGGATGGCGGTCGACCCTTTAGAGTTCACCGGCCGGCCTGGACGCGTAATCGGCTGGTTGTAGCGAATCTTCGGCACGTGCCCCGCGTCGTCGATCCAGATTTTGATGACGCGCGTCCGGCGCTTTTCGAGCCCGCCCACCTTGCCAGTGATGTGGCTGTCATCGCCGACCTTGCGTGTATGCGGATCGGCCTTCCCGATGAGGCCATTCATGCTTGCGCGTGCTTTCGCAACATCGTTCCCGTGCCGCTCGATATGGGCACGAACCTCTTTTACCGAGAGGGGCGGCAGGTTCCGACTGTCATCGGCGAATTGTTCAAGAGCCGAAAGTCGTCTCTTGAGTTCACCAACAGTCTGTCCGCCCTTCTTTTCCATGACACAAATTGTCTCATAATCAGAAGGATCGTGGGAAGATGCAAAATCGCGATTTTTAGTTGCAAGTCCTCAAGTGAAACCTATTCGGCACTTCATCCAAGGCGCGATGAGCGCCGCACCGGATACCTCTTTGGTATCCGGCCAAAGCAGGCCTTCGTGCCGGTTCAGGCATAAGTGTGTGCTGCCAACGGCTGCCCACACTTATGCGATGTTGCGCCAAGTTCCTGGATTCATGGCTATCGGGAGCGATCGAGGGAGTAGGCCCCGTTTTCGGCGGTGACGCGAACGTCCATTATGAGACTTCATCCGCGTTTCGCCACGTAGCCGCGAGATGAGGCCTGAAATGCGCCATCAGCCCGTATGGCACTCCATGCGGGCATAGCGAGGGTGACGCGCAGATCTTGCCATCCGTGCTGCTTGAAAACCTTGGAAATTCGGGCTTTTTGCTCGTCTATGGCACCTTATGCACGATTTGCCGCGGCGCCGGATCTCCGCCATCTGGAAGTCCCAAACGCCACTTTAGGCGTGCTTATGGCGGTTGTGCAGCAGGATGGGCAAATCCACCTCAATATTGATGGTTTATGGCGGTAGTGCAGGGTTTGGACACTGAAAAAACCTAGGAAATTCAACGCCGCCAGAGCCTTATGTAAGTAGCGCAGCCTTTGGACACACGAGCGTGATACGGCCGATTTCTCGTGTCGGACGAAAAATCGTGCCAACATACGGCTGTTGGCAAGCGTTTATGGCGGTAGTGCAGCCTTCGGACACTCCTGCGGCTTTGGTCACACCGGCGTTTTTGCCGAGCGCGAGCGGCTGATTTCGGCCCTTCGAAAGGGCAAAAGAGCCGGCCACAAGCAAACTTATGTGAATTGCGCGGCGGCATGGCCCATTCTGCCCCGAAAATCGCCGGTTATGTGACTATTGCAGCCCTGTCACGCTCTTGAAAATATGTTCAATTCGAGCGTTTAGTAATTTTATGTGACTATTGCAGCCGTGTCACGCTCTGGGGAGAAAGGAAGATTTGAGTGCTGGGTCAAACAATGGCTACAAATGCGTCCGTCAGTCCGCGTATGAATAGCTAGTGCAGCCCTTGGACAGGGCGGCAGATGGCGCTGACCATGAGTATTCACCACGCAGAGTCGTTGTTCGAGCGGGTCGTTGGAGCGGGTTTGTGCCTCACGATTCACCTGCGGACACGCTCAGCCAAGCGTCGCAGCAATAGGCGCTCGACTCTGCACAGAGAGGGATTCGAAACGACGATCCGCCACTTCCTCACGCGGAAAAGAATTCGATATCGAACGTCGTTCTGAGGGAGAATTGGCCTGGCGAGCATTGCCGAAACGCGCGAACAGATGGCATATCAAAGGCCTGTGATTCAGACTGAATCTGAAGAGGGGGGACGCGTGGCTGAGGCCTTTTTCGAGAGCCCGATATTGAATTCGCCGTATGCGCGGCCGGACCGCCATTGGGAGCTGGACCCGAACGGGCAACCCACCGGAGCGATCCTCGAAGGGCGTCGACGGAGCGACCTTACGTCGCCGATTCCGAAGGCTCGAGCCTCCCGAAAGAAGGCTGACAGCCAGGCCGAATTCTTCGCCGACGAAGCCGGGGACGTCTACGATCCCACCGAGATCATCAATGGGATCAGGCAGGCTGTAGACGCTTGGCGCGAGCTTCCGGAGAGCCAGTGGCAAGTCACACCGACGACGGCTCGCTTGCTCCGGCACTGGCGGTCTGGCGATATGCCTCTGCCCCCATTCTTCTGTCAGATCGAGGCAGTCGAAACCGTCATCTGGCTGACCGAAGTGGCCGGCAAACCTGCCCACAAGGGGCGCAAGGCGAAGCTCGCAACAGCGCAGCGTTATTGGGAGCATCTCTTCGCTGCGAATGAGGCGTCCAACCCAGATCTGGTGCGCCTGGCGCTCAAACTCGCGACTGGCGCGGGCAAGACAACCGTGATGGCGATGCTCATTGCCTGGCATACTTTGAACGCTGTTCGGCACCCCAATGCGGAGAAGTTCTCGAAGGGATTCTTGATCGTCGCGCCGGGCATCACGATCAAGGACAGGCTCCGTGTTCTGCAACCGAATGACGCCGAAAGCTATTATAGCACGCGCCAGATCGTGCCGGACGATATGCTGCGCGATCTCGGCCAGGCAAAGATCGTCATCACCAACTATCACGCCTTCAAGAAGAAGGACGAGCTGAGCCTGAACAAGGTCCAGCAGGCGGCGCTTGCCACCTCCTCCAAACCGGAAAGCGATGGCGCGATGCTGCGCCGCGTGGCTGGTCCCTTGATGGGCATGAAGAACGTGGTGGTGCTCAACGATGAGGCCCATCATTGCTACCGCGAACGGCCCTTGAGCGAAGAAGAAAAGAAGGAGCTGAAAGGCGAACTCAAGGAAGAAGCGGACAAGGCAAACGAAGCTGCGCGGCTATGGATTTCGGGCCTTGAGGCCCTGAAGCGCGTGCTCGGCATCAACATGGTTTATGACCTGTCGGCCACCCCGTTCTTTCTGAAAGGATCGGGCTATCGCGAGGGTTCGCTATTCGGCTGGGTGATGAGCGATTTCTCGCTCATGGATGCGATCGAATGCGGCATCGTGAAGCTCCCGCGTGTGCCGATCATGGACAATGTCGAAGGCGGCGACACGCCGATGTTCCGCAACCTGTGGGAGCACATCGGCAAGAAGCTCCCCAAGAAGGGGCGGGGCAAAAGCGGCTTCGACGATCCGCAGAAGCTGCCCAACGAGCTACTCTCGGCGATCGATGCGCTCTACGGGCACTACGAGAAGACCTTCGACCTGTGGAAGGCCAATAACCTCGGCGTCGAGCCCGTCTTCATCGTGGTTTGCAACAACACCGCGACGTCGAAACTCGTTCACGATTACATCGCAGGATACCACGTCGAGAACAAGGATGGCGGCCAGGAACTGATGGCCGGCAAGTGCAATCTGTTCCGCAATTTCGACCCGGACGGCATTGCCCTTCCGAAGATGCGGACGCTGCTCATCGACAGCCACCAACTGGAAAGCGGCGAAGCGGTCAGCACCGATTTCAAGGCTGCAGCAGCGGATGAAATTGAGCGGTTCCGCGAGGAAATCGTTCAGCGCGAGGGTTACGGTGCGGCTGACAAGCTTACGGACGAAACGATCCTGCGCGAGGTGATGAACACCGTCGGACGGCCCGGGAAACTCGGCGAATCCATTCGCTGCGTCGTGTCGGTTTCGATGCTTACTGAAGGCTGGGACACGAACACCGTGACGCACGTGCTCGGGGTTCGTGCGTTCGGAACCCAGCTGCTTTGCGAGCAGGTGATCGGACGCGCGCTGCGGCGTGTTTCCTACCAGAAGAACTCCGAGGGCAAGTTCGACGTCGAATACGCGGACATCTTCGGCATTCCGTTCGACTTCACCGCGCAGCCCGTAAACGCCAAGATCAAGCCTCCCCCGCCGATGGTCCGCGTCGAGGCGGTCAGCCCGGAACGCGACCAATCGGAGATCCGGTTTCCGCGCGTCGAGGGCTATCGCACCGAGCTTCCGCGCGACACGCTTTCGGCGGAGTTCAGCGAAGACTCGACGCTCGAACTCACCCCCGATCTTGTCGGAGCCACCGAGACGATCCAGTCCGGCATTATCGGTGAACAGGCCGAGATGACGCTCGAGCATTTGGCCGATACACGGCCTGCAACCATCCAGTTCAAGCTGGCCGACCGCATCGTCCGTCGTCGTCTCACGGAGGACGGTGAGGTGCCGAATGCGGCGCTGATCATGGAGATGCGCAAGATCGTCCGGCGCTGGATGGCAGATCATCTCGTCTGCAAGGGCAACACCCAGCCGGCCCAATTGCTCTACCACGAAATCGCGGACCGCGCCGCCGACCGCATCATGGCTGCGATCACCCGCGGGTCGGTCGGCGGAAACCGGGTTCTGGCCATGCTCGACCCCTACAACCGTGAAGGCTCCACCCGTCACGTTGGCTTCAACACCAGCCAGGACCGCTATGCGACGGGTCCGAAATGCCACGTCAATTACGCCGTCACCGACAGCGATTGGGAGACCGAATTCTGCCGCGTTGCCGACAGTCACGAAAGGGTTCTTGCATGGGTGAAGAACCATAATCTTGGCTTCGAAGTGCCCTACCGGTCGGCTGGCGAGGCGCGCCGCTACCGGCCCGATTTCATCCTGCGCATCGACGATGGGCGAGGAGCCGAAGACCCGCTCAACCTTGTGGTCGAGATCAAGGGCTTCCGTGGCGAGGACGCGAAAGACAAAGCCGAGACCATGCGCACCTACTGGGTCCCGGGCGTGAACAACCTCGGCACAATGGGGCGCTGGGCCTTCGCCGAGTTCACGGACAAGTGGACGATACAGAGCGAGTTCGAGGCTTTGGTTCGCCTGTGGATCGATAAAGCCGAAGAGGCAGCGGCATGAAGCAGACAAACGAGAATCTCGCGTCGGACAAAGCCACGATGGCTCTGATGCGCTGGCTCGTGGCGGCCGCGCTAGACAACTCCTTCCTGACGTATGGAGAGGCTAAGGATCGCTTGGAGAAGGAAGTAGGTTTCGAACGAATAGCTCGCGCAGGTCGCACTGGCTTAACGGCGGGGACGATGATTGATCGCCTTCTCGAAATTGATCCGACCGCCCCGCTCTTGAACGTCCTCCTCGTGGAACGTGCGACCGAACTGCCAAGCGACGGTGCTGGCTCATATCTCGCTAAAAGATTCAACGAACCGCGATTGAGGCGAGAAAACGCGAAAGGACGATACCCGAAGCTGTGGAGGCGCGCCTTCGATGCTGCTGCCGGTCAGGTCTACAGCACAAGCGAGGAAGAGTGGCAGCAGCTTTTTGAAGCGGCATTCGGGCAGGCACTCGACCCGCAGCAGATCGAGCGCGACCGTGGTCACCGAAAGCAGGGCGCAGAAGATGACGGTTTGCGATATTCGAGGAAAGGCGAAGGTCCCAACCACAAGGCACTGCGTTTGTGGGTCTGCGAGAACCCCGGTGCCGTCAAGCGTCGCTTCGCAGGTGCCACTGCTGAAACCGAGGTCATCCTCGACTCGGCGGACCGAGTAGATGTCGTGTTGAACCTTAAGGATGAAGTGATCGCGGTCGAGGTGAAATCGCGTGATTCCAACTTGATCGACCTGCGGCGTGGGGTCTTTCAGTGTATCAAATATCGGGCTGTCCTCGATGCAATGGACATTCGAGATTCCGACAAGGTTTCAGCAATGCTCGTCTACGAAGGAAATCTGCCGGCTGAAATTAAGACCATGCTGAAATTTCACGGCATTGCTTGGTTTGAAGCCCCACAGGATCGCACATAATGGCCAAGAAACCCCTCACCGTCGACACGCTCACCCATGACGAGGCGACGCGGAAGAATGCGCCCACGGCGGAGCTTGAGACCTTTCTCGAGGAAGCGGTCAAGCGGCCGATCGAGGTCGCCTATGAGCGGCGCAATCGCGATCTCGATCCGCAGCTCGTCTGGCGGGGGAAGGACGTGGCGGACTGGTCGGACCTCGTGGTCGAGGCGCCGCCGCTCTACATTCAGGAGAAGATCCACCCCAAGGCGCTGATCGAGGATCTCAAGCGGTCCTCGAACCGCGCCGATGCAGGCGATGCGCCCGATCTCTTCGCCGATTTCAACGGCGTCGATCCGGAGGCGCGGACCGAGTTCTACGCGCATGACCAGCACTGGTCGAACCGCATGATCCTGGGCGACGGCCTCAAGGTGATGGCATCGCTGGCCGAGCGCGAGGGGCTGAAGGGCCAGGTGCAGTGCATCTATATCGACCCGCCCTATGGCATCAAGTTCAACTCCAACTTCCAGTGGTCCACCACCAGCCGCGACGTGAAGGACGGCAAGGCCGATCACCTGACGCGCGAGCCGGAGCAGGTGAAGGCGTTCCGCGACACCTGGCGCGACGGCATCCACTCCTACCTCACCTACCTGCGCGACCGGCTGACGGTGGCGCGCGACCTGTTGACCGAGAGCGGGAGCGTCTTCGTCCAGATCGGCGACGAGAACGTGCACCGGGTGCGTGCGCTGATGGACGAGGTGTTTGGCGAGGAGAATTTCTGTTCCGAAATTACTTTCGTGAAGAATAGCGGTCAGACAAGCGGGCTACTTTCCGGAAACTACGACATCCTGATTTGGTTCGCCAAGGATAAGGAAAAAGTGAAATTCCGCCGTCCTCTCGTTGAAAAGGTAGTCGGTGGAGAGTTTGGCGGACGTTACAACAAAGCTTATCTACCCGGTGGCGTGGAACAGTCACTCTCGACTGAAGAGCGCGCCGACCCGTCCGGTTTGCCCGACGACTGGCGCCTTTACACGGAGCAACCGTGCCTATCGCATGGCTTCAACCCGAACACGACTGTTGAGTTCTATCTGAACAAGCGGCGTTACCACCCAGGGCAAAAGCGCCAATGGAAATGCACTATCGCTGGGATGGAACGTCTATCGAAGAGCGACCGGCTGATCGGACTCCCAAAGATGATCTATTATCGCCGATTTATCGACGACTACCCCGCGTTCGCAATTGGCAATAACTGGAATGACACCCAAGACCGCTTGGCGAAGGACTATGTGGTTCAGACTGTTCCTCTTGTCGTCCAACGCTGCATCCTGATGGCCACCGATCCCGGCGATCTGGTGCTCGATCCCACCTGCGGTTCGGGCACCACTGCCTATGTTGCCGAGCAGTGGGGGCGGCGGTGGATCACGATCGACACGAGCCGGGTCGCGCTCGCGCTCGCCCGGGCGCGGATCATGGGCGCCCGCTATCCGTGGTATCTCCTCGCTGACAGCCGCGAAGGCCAGCTGAAAGAGGCTGAGATCACCCGCTCGCCCCCGCGCGACACGCCGACGCAGGGCCGCGTGCGGCAGGGCTTCGTCTACAAGCGCGTGCCGCACATCACCTTGAAGAGCATCGCCAACAATGCCGAGATCGACACGATCTGGGAGGAGTTTCAGGAGAAGCTCGAACCGCTGCGCGCGAAGATCAACGCGCTGCGCGGCCGCGATGGCTCCGACCCCGACCTGCCGCCTTTCGAGGAATGGACCATGCCGCGCGAACCCGGCTCGCCCTGGCCCGAAAAGGCCGCTCAGGCCCTCGAAAAGGCGCGCAGCGAGCGGGCGAGCGAGGCGACGCGGACCAAGTGGCTGGCCACGCTCAACGCCGAACTGGGCCGTGACTACACACTCGAGACCCTGCCCGAACACGCCGTCGATCCTTGGAACGATCCCGAGTGTGAGAAGCTTCACGCTGAGTGGTGGGAATTGCGGATCGCGCGGCAGAAGGAGATCGACGCCAGCATCGCGGCGAAGGCGGACACCGAATATCTCTACGACCAGCCCTATGAGGACAAGTCGCGGGTGCGGGTCGCGGGGCCGTTCACGGTCGAAAGCCTCTCCCCCCACCGCGTGCCCGCGGTCGATGTCGACGACAGCCTGTTCGACGAGGTCGAGGCTGCCGAGGGTCGCGCGAAGAAGGGCGGGAGCGGAGAGCGCGCCGACTTCGCCGAGATGGTGCTCGAGAACCTCAAACGCTCCGGCGTCCAGCAGCGCGCGCGCGACGACAAGCTGGTGTTCGAGACGATGAAGCTGTGGCCAGGCGAGAGCATCCTCGCCGAAGGCACGGTGCGCCAGAAATCGCTGACCGAGGCGGAAGAGGAAGAGGCGAGCGATGCGGGACCGACGCGCCGCGCCGCGATCTTTGTCGGCCCCGAATACGGAACGGTCTCCCGCCCTGCCCTGACCGCAGCGGCGCGCGAGGCAATGGATGCGGGCTTCGACCTGCTGATCGCGGCGGCCTTCAACTTCGATGCCCATGCGGGCGAGCTGACAAAGATGGGTCCGCTGACCGTGCTGCAGGCGCGGATCAATCCCGACCTGCACATGCCCGACCTCGCCAATACGGGCGCGGGCAACCTCTTCACCGTGTTCGGCGATCCCGACATCGTTGTGCACGACGAGGGCGACGATATGGTTAGCATCGAGGTGCTCGGCGTCGACATGTATAAGGGCGGCCAGATCGAAAGCGGCGATGCCGACGACATCGCGGTGTGGTTCATCGATACCGACTACAACTACGAAAGCTTCTTCGTGCGCCACGCGTATTTCCCCGGCGCGAACGATCCCTACAAGGCGCTGAAAACGACTTTGAAAGCAGAGATCGATAGCGAGGCGTGGGACTCGCTCAACCGGACGCGCTCACGCCCGTTTGAACGGCCGAAGGACGGGCGCGTGGCGGTTAAGGTGGTGAACCACCTTGGCGATGAGGTGATGAAGGTGCTGGAGGTTTAGGATGTCGAGCGGTGAGAGTGGGAAAATGATCGATTTGCTCACTGAGCTCGTGGAAGAGATCCGCGGGCTACGGAAGGATTTCGATGATTTCACAGGCTGCAATGTGGACAGCATGGACGCCATTGCAGACCGGATCGTCGAAGGTATCACCGGTCAATCGGAGGGTGGCGGCGGCGCTGACCTGGGCGACCTCTATAGGCGTCTAGAGGCAATAGAAGAGGATATCGGCAGGACACGAGGATTCGATCCTGATACGATCACAGGTCGTTCAAATTTAGGCAAATTCGGGAAGGACTTGGAGGATATCCATACCGCAATCGTTGAGTTAACATTAACGATTAGAGGGCAATGAGCCTCCTCTACGCCTCAACCTTCGCCGACGCTCTCGGCAAGCTCACCCATCAGGAGCAGAAGCAAGTCAAGATCACGACGGTCGACCTGCTGATGGACCCAAAAGGCTCGGGCCTCAGCCTCGAACGCCTGACCCGCGCAGCCGATGACAAGATCTGGTCGGCGCGTGTCTCTCGCGATCTGCGGATCATCATGCGGCGCGACGGCGAGGATACGCTGCTCGCCTATGTCGGCCACCATGACGACGCCTATGGCTGGGCCGAACGAAGGAAATTCTTGAAGCACGAGCGCACAGGCTCGATGCAGATCGTCGAGGTGATCGAGAAGACCGGCGGCGAGGACGGACACTTCGACTGGTCGGCGGGAAGGCAGACCGAGGAGCCGACGTCGACCGACAAGGTCCAGCCCTTCTGGGCGCTGAGCGAGGACGACCTGTTGGACGTGGGCGTGCCGCGCGAATGGCTCGATGCGGTGCGGGAGATGGCGGAGGAAGACCTCGATCGCCTGTTCGACCACCTTCCAGCGGAAGCGGCCGAGGCGCTTTACGACTTCGCGACTGGCGGGAGCCTGGAGGACCACAAGAAGCTCTTGTCACGTGCTTCCGTCTCATTTGCAGAAGAAGTTGGACACTCAGGTTCCAAGGATGCGCTCGCCTTTGGTTTTGTGAAGCACATGTCGGAAGGCTCTGACACTTCAGCCTACACGCATCCGGACGCCCGGCGTCGCTTCCGCGTTATCGAGAACGTCGAAGAATTGATCGCGGCGCTCGATGCGCCCTTCGAGAAATGGGCGGTGTTCCTTCACCCGGCCCAGCGCGCGCTGGTCGAGAAGCGGGCGACCGGTCCGACCCGCGTGACCGGCTCGGCCGGCACGGGGAAGACCATCGTCGCGCTCCACCGCGCCGTCCACCTTGCGCGATTGTCCGAAGACGCCCGAGTGCTGCTGACGACCTTTTCGCAGCCCCTTTCCGACGCGCTCGAACGCAAGCTCGAGCTGCTAACGGAAGCTTTGCCTCAAGTGCGAGAGCGGATTGCCGTCAAGCCGATCGATGCAGCCGCGATCGCGATCTATTCCGCACGCTTTGGAAAGCCGGTAATCGCCGATGACGACCTCATCTCCAAAGCCATCGAGACTGCCTGCGAACAAGGACTAGGTGGCGACCTGTCGAAGGAATTTCTCGCCGAGGAATGGTCCGAAATCGTCGATGCGTGGGGCGTGGAGGATGCGGAAACCTATGCCAAGCTCCCTCGGGTCGGTCGGAGAACGAGGCTCGGTCCGAAACAGCGCGAAGCCGCGTGGGCAGTCTTCGAACACCTCCTCGCCTATTTAGGCGACAACAATCTCGTGACGCCGTCGATGATCTACCGACGACTGGCGGACGATCCGACCGAGATGCCTTTCGACCACGTCGTGGTCGACGAGGCACAGGATCTGACGGTTGCCCAAGTCGGATTTCTCGGATCGCTCGCAGGGGTTCGAGCCGACGCGGTGTTCCTCGCCGGAGACATCGGCCAGCGCATCTTCCGCTTGCCTTTCAGTTGGACAAGGCTCGGCCTCGACATCCGTGGTCGGAGCCATTCGCTCAAGGTCAACTACCGCACCTCGCACCAGATACGCGCGACCGCCGACAAGCTGCTCCCACCCTCGATCACCGACATGGACGGGGTTGAGGAAGGGCGCCGGGGGACGGTCTCTGTGTTCGATGGGCCGGAGCCCCAACTCATCATGGCGGGCGATGAGGAAGAGGAACGGCGCATGGTTTCGAGTTGGCTGGCCGACTGTCTTTCGACCGGGATCAAGCCGATCGAGATCGGCATCCTTGTTCGAAGCGATGAGCAGATTGATCGTGCGCGCAGGATCATCGGAGAAGTCAACGCCGATCAGGGCAGCGAGAAGGTTCAGATTGCGACGATGCATGGCGCGAAGGGTCTCGAGTTCAGGGCCGTCGCTGTCGTCGCCTGCGATGAGGATGTCCTACCGGATCAGCAACGAATGGCCAGTATCGGCGACATCAACGAGCTCGAAACGGCTTATGAGACAGAGCGGCACCTGCTCTATGTTGCGTGCACGAGGGCCCGTGACAGGCTGCTTGTGAGTTGCGTCTCGCCAGGCTCAGAGTTCCTTGATGATCTCAGGCCTAAGCCCAGACCATCGACTCCGTAAGAAGGGCTAATGCGTCAACTCGACGATGGAATCCTGCGGACGTCGACATAGCCTGCGGCACGTGCAAAGCGACAGTTAGCCACCCAGAACGCATTACAGCTCGACTACGCATCCATGGGTAATCATGCTTCTATCGAGCAAGAATTTCTGGGATACTCTCGACGAAACAACATGAAGGAAGGTGGTAAGCTTCGATGCCGACGAGACCGTGGGCTGCGTATGCTGTCCAGGAACCGATCGTTTCTGCTGGACGATGCTCGCTGATCGAAGCTTTCGGCGATCTCGTCCGCTGCCAAGCTGGCTTCCAGCCGCATGAACTTCCGGAGATATTTGAAGCTCCGACCGATGAGGGCGAGAACGATGTTTGCCGGCGCTTAGTCCAGCTCGACGCAGCGTTCCTTACCAAGCAGTTTGTCTTGGGCAAAATCGCCACTTTCGCGCGTCCGATAGGTGGAGGCGAAACCGTCGCCATTCCCCCTGAGCATTGGGAAATCGACGACCCCCTTCCGCGGTTCGCGACCGGGACTTACAACGCCGCTGATTGGGCGAACGTGCAAGCACCACAAAGTCATCGGATCTTCGTCGATACAGCGCGCTTCGAGGAATGGCTCGCCGGCTTGAAGCCACCCGGCCCGCTCAATGATCGCGAATTGGATGAGGCGCTCGACCCTCAATTACGCGCTTCCCAAGCGGTCGCAGCGCGGAGGGTCAAAGCTGTCCTTGAGCCCCAAACGAAACGAGCCGAGCCTGATGCCGCGTTAAGCCTATCACAGTCGCTTACGGCTGGAGACGAATTGCTCACGCTGCCGCAGGTCGAGGCACTCATCAAACTCAAACGCAGTTCCATCTATGCCAAGATCGAAAGTGACGGCTTCCCGCAAAACATCCTGCTCGGCGGCAGGGCTGTTTGGAAGAAAAGCGCCGTCCTGGCCTGGGTCGAGGAAAAAGCGGCACGGGGCCGCAAGCCAATAGATTAGCGCCGCTTGCGACGAGGGCTGTCGATGATTTCTTCAGGAGGGAGCGCGCCTTCCATGATCATATCCGCCCATCGCTGTGCCAACTCCCGCCGACGGTCCATGTAGCGGGCCCGGTTGTAGCGCAGTTCGGTCGCGCTCATTCCGGCGGGTGTATGCGCCAGCATGAGATCGATGATAAGACGGTCGGCGAGCAGCCTTAAGTCGGTTCCCAGTTCCCGTTCGCCCTGCTCATTCATGATCGTCGAGAAACTCGAGCGCCAGCCATGCGGCACATGGCGCCCCTTGTATCCCTCGCGATTGTAGAGATAGCCGATCGCATTCTCGGTCATGGGTGCCGTTCCGCTACGGGCATTGGGAAAGACATAAGGTGCACGACCCGTAAGCAGCCGGACGGCTCGCAGCGTTTCGACCGCCTGCCGTGACAGCGGGATCTTGTGCTCGAATGCCTCGTCGCTTCGCAGTCGTAGCTCTTGCTTGATCTTCTCTGCCGGGACGGTCCACATCGCTTCCCCGACCGGCTCCCCGGGTTCTCCCCAGTCAACGCCGCTGATCTCGCCCCATTCCATGTGCCGGACCATGCCAGGGCGTTGGGCCGTGAGAGCCAGGAAGCGGGCTCCCAGCCGCGTAACTGGTGAGGCCCCCGCTCGATCAATGTCGCCAAGCATGATTTTGATGGCATCGACTTCGAGGAGGGCAGGATACCGCTTTGACGGCGGCAAAGGCGCGAGTGCGTCATTGATGTCGATGGCCGGGTTTTCGAGCTTAGCCCCGTGTGCATTGACATATTTGTAGACCGACGCGACGCGCTGTTTGATCCTGCGGGCCGTTTCGATCGCACCGCGCGCCTCGATCTTCTTCAGCACCGACAACAGGAGCGGCTTGTCGATTTCATCCATCGGCATGTTGCCGAGATGCGGGAAGATGTCGCGTTCGAGACTGGTGATGACATCATTTGCATGGACCGGCTTCCACGACGGCAATCGCTTCGCGTGCCACTCACGGGCTGCGTCCTCAAACGTGCTGAACCTCCCGTTGTCTCCAACGAGCTTTGCACGTTTGGCTGCATGACGTGGATCTCGACCATCGCGCAGCAACTTCCTGGCGTCATTGCGCTTCTCGCGTGCTTCGGCCAGCGAGACCTCCGGATAGGCGCCAAGGGTCAGAAGCTGTTCCTTGCCATCGTAGCGAAACTTGAAACGCCAGCTTTTGTGATTCTTGGGGCTGACATGAAGGAACAGACCGTTGCTGTCCGAAATTTTGTAAGCCTTTTCCTTGGGCGCGGCTGCGCGCACTGCCTTGTCCGTAAGCATCCAATACCCCCAACCGTGAGAAAACGTTACCCCCGATCTACCCCTAGCTGCGTTTGGCTAGGGTCGGATTGGGTTGGAAAGGATAAGAGGAAAAATCGCGCTTTTGTAAAGGCTTTGAAGCCCATTCGGAGCAGTTTGGACAGCTCTGGACGGGAAGCTGGCGGAGCAGGAGGGACTCGAACCCCCGACACGCGGATTATGATTCAAGTGGGAATGAAGGCATAGACGTGTCTACGTGGTTGCCGCAGGTGATTGCTTTGCCGGATAGCGCCTGCCGCGCGACGCCGACCATACTTCATTCGGCAGCGACACGGCCTTGGCCGCCTTGCTCCTCGATGACTCGACACAGCGCGGTCAGGTAGTCGAGCGAGAACTGCGTCATCGGCTCAAGTTCCTGTGTGCCGCTCTCGGTCACTTTCCAGTATCCGCCCGCTCCCCGTTCGATCCATCCGCGTGCATGAAGACGCTCCGCCTTGCGCCTCACGGTTTCGCGGGGGATCCCGGTGATCTGGGCGATCGAGTGCGTGTTGAGCGGGACGTCGAACCCCTTGGGCCGCGTCATGTTGACGAATACTTCATAGCTCAGATCAGGAGGCACGCGGTCGCGCGGGAGCGCTGCCGAGCCGATCACCGCCATGATAAGCGCCGCGTCGAGATCCCCGCCGAAAGCCGCTCGCAAGCGGCTCATCAGGACGATCAGGGCATCGACATGGACCGGCCAGATCTGTCCGAAGCGTTCTTCTGCCGTCTTCATATTACCCTCTCCCGCACGAAGCTTACGCGATGCGCCCAATTTGGGCAATCTACGGATTGCAAGCTGCCGGGCAGATCGTTGATTTGTCGTCAGGGATTTTGCCGGGCGGAGGGCATCTTGAAACACGATCAATCTGGCCGGGGCACCGTGACCGGTGGCCCGGCTGTCGCACCGGCTCCTGCGGCACCCGGCAAGACCCCGACCTTTCAGAATGTCTCGCCGCGTGCGAATGGCAGGCATCGCGCAGCAACTCTTGCTCCCTCTTCATGGCAGCTCGAATTCCGTTTCATGCCCGGCGCCCGTTTCGAGGCACGCACCGTCGAGGCTGCTTCGGTTCAAGCCGGGCTGCCGGGCGTCGGTCTCTCAAGCGATGGGACCGACGCCGCCAGCCCTTGTGCGCCTGCAGCGCGAGCCGCCGGAAGCGAGCGGCCGGTGGCCCGGCGGCGCACCGGGCTCGCGCTGCGAGCCGCGCTCGCCGGACTGCTCGCTTTCGTTCCCGCAATGCCCGGCGCGGTGCTTTCTGCGCAGAACGTGGCAGGCACCGACCCTTACACCAACGAGGTGATCGAGACGGTCCAGATCCGGATCGCCAACCCTTCTCAAGACGAGGCGCTCAACGATCGTATCGAAGACGGCGTCCGGCGCGCCGTGTCGGTGTTCCCGGGCGAGCGGTTCTCGCAGCAGAAACTCGATTTCCAGCTCGCCCAGGCCCGCCGTATCCGCGATGTCGGCGGGCTGAAATACGATATCGAGCCGGCCGCGACCGGCGGTCTCAACATCATCGTCGAAGTCACGATCGGCGAAACCGCGGCGCCCGAGGGGCGCGGCATGGCTTTCGGCGGAAAGTTCCCGACCCTTTACGAAAAGGACGGGACCTATGTCCGCTTCAAGCTCGACCTGTTCGGGCTCTACTATTCGAACAACAACGCCTGGTATGGCGAGCCCGACCAGTTGCTCGCGGGCAATCCTCTCGTCGCCGGGGAGCCGGCGGGCGAAGGCTATGACGACTGGGTCGAAGCCTATGCCCATTACGGCATCTACGGGATCACGCCTCTCAACGAGGGGACCTATGTCTATGCCGGGGTCAGCGCGATCACGGCAGCCTCGGTCGGGCAGGAGCTGTTCAGCGACGAAAGCCGCAGCTTTACGGGGATCGAAGACGCCTATGTCGGGATCGTCGGCGGGAACACGGACGAGGACGGCAACCGGTTCTCCTACAATGTCACCGCCGGCCGGCAGCGCTTCACCCTTGCGAACGGGTTCCTGATCGCGAACACCGCCGCCAACGGATCGGACCGGGCCGCGCTTCAGGCGAACGCGCGCTGGGCCTCCGACTTCCTCGGCCTGGCGCGGCTGCGCTGGAACAACACGATGCTCGAGGTCTTCTACCTCGATCCGGACGAGCTGCCGATCGTGGATTCGCGGACGAGCTATGCGGGCGTCAATCTCGAGTTCCAGCCTAGCGCGAACCTGACCGTCGGAACGAGCTTCGTCACGTCGCCTGAATCGGACTTCAACTATTTCTCGCCCGTCGGAGGCATCGCGGGCACGCGCGAAGGGCTGCGGGTCTATGATGCGCGCTTCAATTATGTCCCCAATGGTCCCGGCGCACAGGGCCCGTTCTTCGGCGGGGAGATCGCGTTCCAGGACAACGCCAATTTCGACATGAGCGCCCATGCCGGGTGGGCCGAGGTCGGTTACAGCTTCCCGCGCGCGAAATGGTCTCCGGCTATCAGCTACCGGGTCTCCAAGTTCAGCGGCGACGATCCCGACACCGCCACTTTCGAACGATGGGATCCGATGCTTTCCGGCGGGACGGGCGAACAGTGGGTGCAGGGCGCGAACCACTTCAAGGTGGTGCAGAACAGCAATGTCATCGCCCACCGCATCCAGGGCCGCCTGCGGCCGATGCGGATGATCGAACTCGTCCCGCAATTATGGGCTTTCCGTGCCGACAGCCTGAACAATATCGGCGGCAATCCGGCGCTCACGTTCCTCAGCGACAAGGAATACGGATACGAAGCGAACATGACCGCGAAATGGTTCGCGAGCCGCAATCTCTATGTCCACGGCCACGTCGCCTACACCTGGCCCGGCGATGCGGTCGAAGCGGCCCTGGCCGGAGCCGAGAAGGGCTGGCTCAGCACCATGCTGTTCGTGCGTTACGCGTTCTGAGGAGGGGGCGATGGACAGGCGCGATCTTCTCAAGTCGGCAGGCGGGATCGCGGGGGGCGCGGTTCTTTCAGGGATCGCGGCGGCGCCCGCGTCCGGGAAAGGCACTCCTGATGCGATGACGAGCGGCCCTTATGGCGAACCCTGGCCCGACGGCGAGAGCGCGGTTCCGGGGCGCTGCGACATCGCCCCCCTGTCCGAAGATTACTTCACCCCCGGCCGGTTCGCGGGAAAGACCGTGCTGGTCACCGGCTGCGCGCGCGGCATGGGCCGGGGCGCCGCGTTCAGGCTGGCGCGCGAAGGGGCAAATGTCGTCGGCGTCGACTGGCTCGAGGAGGAAGGCCGCGCGACGATGGCCGAGATCGCGCGGGAAGGCCACGCGACCCGCTTCGTCGCCGGGGACGTCGGCGAGGATAGCACCTGCCGGCGCATGGTCGAGGTCGCGGTCGAAGCCTTCGGCGGGCTCGATGCCGCGCTCAACAATGCGGGCGTGATGGACGGTGTCTTTTCAGGCGAGCCGATCGATTACGCCGCGCAGAAAGACCTCATCTTCGCCCCGCTCCACGAAGCGACCGAGCGCTACTGGGACAATGTCTTCCAGACCAATGTCAAGGGCGTGTTCTTCTCGATGCGGCACGAACTGCGCCGGATGCTGGCCCAGGGGCGCGGCGGCGCGATCCTGAATGTCGCTTCGATTGCAGGTCTGACCGGCCTCCCGGGGAACCCGGCCTACGTCGCCTCGAAGCACGCGGTGAACGGCATGACCAAGAACGCGGCGATCGATTACGCGCCATATGGGATCCGGGTGAACTCGGTGAACATGGCGGCGACCGATACGGACATGATCGCGCGCGCCGGGGCGCTGGTCGCCGCGCAGAACCGCAGCGGGGCGCCCAATCCGGGGATGGGACGGATCAAGATCCAGAGCACGCTTGCCTATGCCGACCGGGAGCACCGCCCGGCCACCATCGCCGAGCAGGTCAGCATGATGTGCCTCCTGCTTTCGCCCGAGGCGGGCAACATCACCGGCGCCACGCACGCCACGGATGGCGGCTGGACCGCTTATTGAGCCGGGATCGGATCGGACAGGAGGAGTGACATGAAAAGAAGGGACATGCTCAAGACGCTCGGGATCGCGACGGTCGCAAGCGGGACGGGCGGCATCATGCTGACCGAAGCCGAGGCTGCGGAACTGAACGATGCGCTCAACATCGCGCTCGACGAATACGCCTTTCCCTGGGACCCCGCCGACCCCGACGTGCCGGGCAGGATGAACATCGCGCGCGTTCCCGACGATTATTTCATGCCCGGCCGGTTCGCTGGCAAGAACGTCATCGTCACCGGCTGCGCGCGCGGGATGGGGGCCGACGCGGCGCGGCGGCTTGCGCGGGAAGGCGCCAATGTCGTCGGCCTCGACATTCTCGAGGAACTCGGCGCGGAAACGATCGAATCGATCCGGGCCGAGGGCCTGAACGCGGCTTTCGTCCCCGGCGACATCACCAGGGATTCCGACTGCGAGCGGATGGTCAGCTACTGCGTCGAGACCTATGGCAGCCTCGATGCGGCGATCAACAATGCAGGCGTGATGGACGCGCTGCATCCCGACGAGGAGATCGACTACCCCAACCAGCGCGACCGGCTCATGGCGCGCATCCACGAAGCGGGCGATCCCTACTGGAACCGCGTGATGGAGGTGAATGTCACGGGCACCTTCTATTCGATGCGCCACGAACTGCGGCAGATGATGAAGCAGAACACCGGCGGTTCGATCGTCAACATCGCGTCGGTCGCGGGCATTCGCGGTTTCGGCGGGACACCGCCCTATGTCGCTTCCAAGCACGCGGTGCAGGGCCTCACCAAGAACGCGGCGATCGATTACGCGCCTTACGGGATCCGGGTGAATTCGACCGGCATGGGCACGACGATCACTCCGATGTTCAAGCGCGCCTTCGAGATCATCCGCCAGCGGATCGGCACCGGGTTCAAGGACTCGGGCATCTCGCTCGCCAAGATCGAGAGCCTCCTGCAGTACAGCGACCAGAACAAGATGGGTTCGACCTCGGCCGAACAGGTCGCGATCATGCTCTTCCTGCTCTCGCCCGAGGCATCGAACATCACCGGGGCGACCTACAATACCGACGGCGGGTTCTCGGTCTACTAGTCGGGCAACCGCAGACCTCTTTTGGAAACGCGCATCCATCGAACACACGGCATGATGAAAGGTCACGACATGAACAAGTTTCTCACGGCCGGCATAGCCAGTCTCGGGCTCCTCGCCCTCAACGCCCCCTCGGCCGCCGCACAGACCGCCTATGCGCCCGCGGAGATGCAGCAGGGCGTCGACGACCGCGACGAGCTGGAGGCGCGGATCGACAACGGGCTCAAGAATTTCGGATACATCGCCGGGCTGTCGCGCGGCTGCGTCGCAGAGGATCAGCAGGTCGCCTTCGAACGCGACGTGCTCGAGATCAATGCGTCGATCGCACGCCTCCTCGGCGTCGACCGCGCGTTCCTGTTCTCCTCCGCATTCGGCTACGGCACCAGCGTCGAGATCGAGCGGGAGAACTGCGCCGAAGTCCTGAGCCAGTACGAGACCCGGTCGGCCAAGTATCGCAGCGCAGTGGAAGGAGCCTGAACCATGCAGGCGAAAATCGCCGGCGCATTCGCCGCCATCACGCTCCTCGCCCTCGCCGCTCCGCACGAGGCCAACGCGCAGGCGCGCGGAAGCTGGGAGATCAGGGAGGAAATCCGCGAAGCCAACCGCGAGGTCGCCCGCGAACGGCGCGAAGCGGCGCGCGAGATCATGCGCTGCAAGACCCGCAAATGCGCCGAACGCGAGTATCGCGAGGCCAATCGCGAAGTCGCCCGCGAACGGCGCGAGGCAAGGCGCGAAGTCAGCCGGGAAATCCGCGAGGAATATTACGACCGGTTCTATCGCGGCAATGGCCGCTGGTATCGCGACGGACGATACTGGGGGAGGAACGACTACCTTCGGCGCTATTACCGGCGCCGCGACAATGACGGGGCCGACGTGCTGAAAGGCGCGCTGGTCGGCGCGGCTGTCGTGGGCGTGATCGCCGCGATCACCGACGACGATTGATCCCATACCGAAAGGATGATGATGCCCAGGTTCGCCAATCTTCCCAAGCTCGGCCCCAGGCTCGGTATCGTCGCGGCGATTGCCGCCGCGCTCGCCCTGCCTGCCGCCGCGCAGCAGGGCCAGCCGCCCCTTTCGGCGCAGGAATCCGACCCGCGCGTGATGGGCTGGATGGAGGGCTTTCCGCCGCCCGCGGACAAGATCATCACCCAGCCGGATTCGGTCTATTTCAGCTTCCCGCGCCTGCGCTGGTCGGTCTGCCACCTGCGCGAGTTCCTGCCGACCGAACAGATCAGCCGCGGGACCGGCGCGCCCTCGCCGCTCGCCTATCCCTCGCCCGCCGAATTCGCCGAGGAACGCGCGCAGATCGACGCACTCACGTTCATGCCGATAAATGCGAGCGAGCCGATGACGTGGGAGCAATCGCTCTACGCCAATTACACCGACGGGATGCTAATCCTGCACAAGGGCGAGGTCGTCTACGAACGCTATTTCGGCTGTCTCGAGGAAGACGGAAAGCACGCGGCGATGTCGATGACGAAATCGGTGACGGGCCTGCTTGCCCAGATCCTCGTCGCCGAGGGCAAGCTCGACGAGACGAAGCTCGTGCGCGAGATCATCCCGGAAATCGGTTCGAGCGCCTTTGCCAATGCGACCGTCAGGCAGGTCATGGACATGACTACGGGGGTCAAGTATTCCGAGGATTATTCGGACCCAAACGCCGACATCTGGCTCTATTCGAGGGCGGCGAGCCCGCTGCCCAAGCCTGCCGATTACGAGGGGCCGGACGGCTATTGGGAGTATCTCCAGCAGGTCGAGCCCGAAGGTCGCCACGGCGACAGCTTCCATTACAAGACGATCAATTCCGACATGCTCGGCTGGATCATCTCGCGTGTGAGCGGGAAATCGGTGACCGAACTTGCTTCGGAGCGCCTGTGGAAACCGATGGGGGCCGAACAGGATGCCTACCAGACGGTCGACGGCAAGGGCGTTCCGTTTGCGGGCGGCGGCATTTCGGCGGGACTGCGCGATCTCGGTCGGCTCGGCCTGCTGATGCTCAACAAGGGTGAGGCGAATGGCGAGCGGCTGTTCCCCGCCTCTGTCGCGGAGCGGATCGCGAAAGGCGGTGACCGTTCGAAATTCGCCGGTTTCCCGACCATTCCGGGCGGCAGCTACACCAGCCAGTGGTGGGTGTTCCATAACGAGCACGGCGCCTATGCGGCACGCGGGGTCCATGGGCAGACGATCTATGTCGATCCGACCGCCGAGATGGTGCTGGTGCGCTTCGCCTCCTTCCCCGCCGCGCAGAACGGGCGGATCGATCCGACCTCGCTGCCCGCCTACCAGGCGGTGGCGGAATACCTGATGAGCAAGGAATGAGGCTCCACAAAGGCATGATGACGCGTCGATTGCTGGCCTTGATGGCGGGCCTGTGGCTCGCTTTGCTGCCCGGAACCGCGTTCTCCCAGGAAGCCGTGGAAGCGCCCCCCGAGACGGTTGGGGCCGAGGCCGAGGCCGAGGCCGATGCAGACGCGGGCGAGCCGTCCTCGGCTGTCCCCGATCGCGTAACCGATCCGTCCGTGACCATAGAGGAACTTTCGCACCTGCTTATCCCTCTGACCAAGGAGGAACTGGCACAGGTCACCGACGCATGGCTCGCCAATGTGCGCGCCGCCACGCAGGAGATCGCCGATGTGCAGGCCGATATCGCCCGCAACCCGGCCGAAAAGGGCGATCCCCGCTTCGAACGCCTGGTCGATCTGGTCGGAAAACGCGCCGCCTTGCTGACCCGGTTCACGATGGCGATCGATTCCTTCGAGCGGAAGGGCGGCGACGAAGCCCGCGTCGCGGACCTGCGCGCCTATCGCAAGGCCGTGCTGTTCGAGGAAACTTCGCAGGCCAGCACCACCGCGCTCGTCGGCTCTTTCATCACCTGGCTCGGCCGCGCAGACGGCGGGATCGCGGTGCTGGTGCGGATCGGCATCGCTCTCGGCGCGCTTGCCGGGATCGTGCTCGTCGCCCGGATCGCGCGGGGTATCGTCCACGTCTGGCTCGGCCGGTTTTCGAAACTGTCGAAACTGCTTCAGGGTTTCATCGCCGCGGCGTTCTTCTGGCTGTTCATCGTCATCGGCCTTCTGGTGGTCCTCGCCTCGGTCGACATCGATGTGACCCCGCTTTTCGCTGTTATCGGCGGGGCTTCGTTCATTCTTGCCTTCGCCTTCCAGGACACGCTCGGCAATCTGGCGAGCGGGCTGATGATCCTCGTCAACCAGCCCTTCGATGAAGGCGACTATATCGATGTCGGCGGGGTAAGCGGGACGGTGAAGGATGTGAGCATCGTCGCCACCACCATCGCCACTCTCGACAACAAGATCATCATCGTGCCCAATCGCAATGTCTGGGGCAACGTGATCGTCAACGCCTCGGTCAGCGACGTGCGGCGGGTCGATCTCGTCTTCGGCGCATCGTATGACGACCCGATCCAGGAAGTGCTCGACACGATCAACGACATCGTCGCGGCGCACCCGAAAATCCTCGCGGAGCCCGCACCGCAGGTGGCGGCGAACGAGCTGGCCGCCAGCTCGGTCAACTATGTCTGCCGTCCGTGGGTGCGGGCCGAGGATTTCATGGATGTCTACTGGGACCTGACCCGGCAGGTTAAGGAGGCCTTCGACAAGCGCGGCCTTTCCATGCCTTTCCCGCAGCAGGACGTGCATATAAGATCAGCCCAGCCCGCGCCGCAAGGCGGCTGAGGTCGCGCGGCCCGGCGACCGGACCCGTGACCGCGAACCCCTTCAGGTGACGATGACAACTTCCCCAACCGCCATGGCCCTGCCCCGCCGGGCGCGCTCGACCCTTCGCGGCGCAAGATCGCCGCTGCTCGGCCTGCTGTGCATCCTCGCATCGGCCTGCGCAGGGATGGAGCGCATCGAATACACCGAGCCCGCCTCGGCCAGCGCGGCGATCCTGCCCGGCGAGGACGATGCCTCGGCCGTCCGCTTCTGGGCCGGGAACGACCGGGCGCGCTACGATGCGTGGATCGCCGAGGTCTATTCCGACCGCAAGGCGAGCGGGCTGCCCGAGCCGGAGAACATGCTCGTCATATCGGGCGGCTCCGACAAGGGCGCCTATACGGCGGGGCTGCTCAATTCATGGAGCGAAAAGGGCTCGCGGCCGCAATTCGATCTCGTCACCGGGGTAAGCACGGGCGCGCTGATCGCGCCCTTCGCCTTTCTTGGGTCGTCGCAGGATGCGACGCTCAAGGAGATCTACACAGGCATCGGGCCGGGCGACATCTATCGCAGCCGCCCGTTCGGCATCCTGTTCGGCAAGTCGGCCCTCGCCCGGACCGAGCCGCTGCAGGAGCTGATCGCGAAATACACCACGCGCGATTTTCTCGAACGCATCGCGGCGGAACATCGCAAGGGGCGGCGCCTGCTGGTGATGACGACGCAGCTCGACAGCGGGCGCGGGATGATCTGGGACATGGGCGCGATCGCCGCGCGCGGGACGCCGCGGGGCGATGCGCTGTTCCGGCAGGTGCTGCTCGCCTCGGCGAGCATTCCGGGGGTCTTCCCGCCGGTCTTCATCGAGGCGAACGACGGCACGCGCAGCTTCGAGGAAATGCACGTCGACGGCGGTGTCGTCAGCAGCTTCTTCGTCCTGCCGCTCGAACTACTCGAACGCCGGCTCCATTCCCGCGCTGGAAAGCGCAACATCTGGATCCTCTACAACGGGCGGCTCCAGCCCAAGTTCGAGGTCGTCGGGGCGGATGCCCTCTCGATCCTCCAGCGCTCGATCGATGTGACGCTGACCTCGCATGACCAGACCTTCCTCACCGGCCTGCGGCTTTTCGGCGAGCGCAACGGCGTGCGGGTCGCGCTGTGCGGGATCGAGGACGACATCGCGGCCGAGGACGCGGAAATCTTCGATACCGAGCGGATGAACCAGTTCTACGAGATGGGACGCGACAGCGCCGCCGAGGACGAGGGATGTCTCGACCGGGAATTCGAATTCTAGGTCAGAAGCGGTAGGCGAAGCCGATCAGCGGGCCGGTGATCGTGATGTCGAGATCGATCGGCGGGCCATTGCCGATCGCCGGGCTCTGCCGGTCGACGCTCAATGTCTTGTAGACCAGCTGGAGCGAGGCCTTGTCGGAAAGCGAATGGGACACCCCCGCGACCGCGTTCCAGCTGAATTCCGATCCCGCTCCGAAACCGCCGATATCGCCCTGCACCAGCAGCCGCCAGTCGCGCGCGAATTCGTGCTGGTAGCGCGCGCCGACGATCGGATCGGTCCATTCGTCGCCGGTGACGATGGTGTCGTCGAAGAAGAAGGTTTCGATCGCGATCGCGACATCCGCGTCCCAGCGCCGGATACCCGCATAAAGATCGATCGCATCGCTGCCCGCGTCGATCCGGCGGACCAGCGTCAGCTCGAGCACCTCGGCATCGATGTCCGCGTCCACGTCGCCGATCACGATATCGACCCCGGCCCCGAGATTGGCGAAGATGTAATCGGTCGAGATGCCCCAGCCTGACTTGTGGCGCGCCTCACCGTGGATCAGCCCGCCGAACTCGAACACGTCGAGCAGGTCGCCCGCATCGAGCGCGAAGTCGAGCCCCTGCGCCGAGGTGCCGATATTGCCGGTCACTGTCGGTATCCAGACATAGGGGCTCACTATGAAGGTGAGGTCCTTGTCGCCCTTCGGCGGTGCCGTTTCGACGCTGCCGCGATCCTGCCGGGGTGCGGCATCGTCCGCCCCTTCGATCCCGGCCCCCGACGACGGTGCCGCGAGCGTCTCGTCACCGGAGGACGAGGTCGCGGCCAAGGCCCGATCGAGGGGCTGCGGGGCGATTGGCGATCCCGAAGCCGCTGCCGGGAAAGCGGTGCACAGGATGCTTGCGACAAGTGCGGAACGGCCGACCCCGCGCAGTCTTGGCGAAGGACGGCCCATCTATTCGCCCCCCCGCTCGGCCTCAGGCTCCGCGGGCTCCCAGACGTAGCGAACCGTGCCTTCGGCGTCGGCGGCTCCAACGAGAAGCACCACCAGCGGCAAAGCAATCGATCTCATCTGCGCCTGCTCCCAAACATGCACGGGCCAGTTCAGAATGAGAGCGATGGCACAGGCTGTGCAAGATCGGTCATGCCCAATATGGGGCGGCGGCGGAGCGGAGTCCGACTGGTGTGGCTCTCGGGGTCGTTATCGGATCAGCGGTTTTTGGCCAGCGCGAACCGTTTCCAGACCGACACCCGGCAAGCCCGTCGCCGGGGCAGGCCTACCGTCCCTCACCCACCAGTGCGAAGGGCGCCCAGACCGCCGGGTGCGCAGCGTCCAGCTTCGGGTCCGTCCGAACCTGCAGAATGCTCTCCTGCAGGGCGCGCGCGCGTGTGAGCCCCTGCGCGTTCATCCGCACGGCGCGCGAGGCGAGTTCCGCAGCGACGTCGTCGTAGACCGGCCAATGGCTCACCAGCAGCGTCGACGCCCCCGCCATGAAGAACGAGCGCACCAGCCCCGAGAACCCGCCTTCGCCCGCGCGGTCGGACGGCGCGGCGGTGTTGCAGGCGGACAGGATAGCCCAGCGCACCGAAGAAAGGTCGAGCCCGATCACCTCGGCCGCCGAAAGATAGCCGTCGTCAAGCTCGCTCGATTGCGCGGGCGGCGTGAAGATGAGGCCTGGCTCGGCCAGGCCCTGGCTTTGCGCGGCAGTCACCCCGTGGGTCGCCAGATGGAGGATTTCCACGCCGGTAAAGTCGGTTCGCTTGATCCGGGCCTCGGTCATCGAGTCGTCGTAGAATACCAGGTCGCCCGGAGCGTCGAGCCCGCTGCGCACCGCTTCGACTTCGCGGCGCGTACCGGGCAGGCGCGGCATCGCCCGCACGAGTTCGGGATCGATGGTGGAGCGGGCCTCGACGCCTTCGCCTGAAGGAATGAAGGCGGCCGGATCGATCGCACGCAACACCGCTCCGCCGACCCCGCGCAAAGCGGCCTCGCCTGCAAGCAGGGGATCGCCAAAGCCCGAATAGGCCGGATTGCCGGAACCGGCGCCGCCCTCTTTTTCCTTGAGCCTGCGCCGCAATGTGTCCGAACCGCGCAGCAATTCAAGGGTTTCGAGCGTCGGCAGCTGGATCAGCGCGAAGGCGTCGGACAGCCACGCCGCCTCTCGCAGGACCGCCGGATCGTTGTAATCCGCGCCTTCAGGCGGCGCCTCGGTAAGCAGGACCGCGGGAGGCAGCGTCGAGAGCGATCCGTGCGCGATGTAATAGAGATGGGTCTGCCCATCCATCGCGTGCGCCACCGGTTCGATCAGCCGCGTGTAAAGCTCGTGCGAAAGGGCCATGTCGAAATAGCCCAGCCGACCCGAGCCATCGACGCTCAGCCCCGCGCGCAACTCTTCGACGATGGACTGCACTTCCCGGGCGGTCATGTCGGAACGGTTCCAGGCGATGGAAGCGTTGCTCCAGGCCACGACATGCGTGGCGGTGGGACCGGGCACGATCATGAGCACGACTTCGTCATCCTCGAGGAGGAAATCGAGCACGTAGGATTCGACCGCGCCCTTGTTCAGCACGTTGAAAAAGCCCGGCGACGTCATCTCGATCAAGGCCTGGTCTTCCCGGATGAACGCTTCTGCCAGTTCCAGACGGTAATGCAGGTTCGCCCTTTTCCTGATCGCTTCGTCCGACCCGCCGAAGGTCTCGAACAGCCGGCGCTCCAGGTCGAGGCGCTCGGCGGATTCCTTTTCCCAGGATGCAAGGAGCGCCTCGTTGCCGTCGAGCGCCGCGCGCAAACGGGCCTGCGCCAGCGCGACCGGACCGGAAGTCGGCCTACGCATCGCGTCCTGCAGCGCGATCAGCGCGCTCTTGGGACCGGTCGGATACGGGCGATCATAGGCATCGGACCCTTCCGGTTCAGTCCTTCGCGGGTTGAACCACATCGCCTCGGCGCGCAGGAAATTGGTTTCGAAGAAGGGCAGATCGCGCTGGTCGGCGCGCCTTGCGGATACCCCCTTGCCCAGCATCAGCATCTTGAAGCGATGGGAAGCGGAGCCCCGCACCCGCGTGCGGGTGAAGGGGCGATGCGCGGGCTCGAGCTTTTCGAGCGAAAAATTGGCCCTCCACAGCCTCTTGACCAGATCCTCGCTCGATCCCTCGTGCCGCAGTTCCAGCTCGTAGGCCCGGATCCGCGCGTTGACGGTTTCCGGGTCGTCGTCGCCGAATGTCCGGAATGCCGTGCGATAGAGCCCGGTCGCAATCCGCAGCGCACG
This sequence comes from Erythrobacter sp., assembly GCF_011765465.1. Taxonomy (NCBI): domain Bacteria; kingdom Pseudomonadati; phylum Pseudomonadota; class Alphaproteobacteria; order Sphingomonadales; family Erythrobacteraceae; genus Erythrobacter; species Erythrobacter sp. The sequence continues at coordinate 1,408,798 of NZ_CP050265.1, forward strand.
CTCGGGTTCGCCGGTCTTCTCCAGCACGTCGACATAGGTCTGCGCAGCGGCGATCGTATCGGGGTGCTGAAGTCCGACCTTCTTTTCGTACGCGCCGATGAAGTACTCTATCTGGCGGCGCGCCTCTTCGTAACGCCCCAGCGATGCAAGCAGGCTCGCGTAGTTGTGCCACAGGGCCAGCGTGCCGAGATGGGCGCGTCCGAAAGCCTCGTCATGCGCCAGAAGGGCTTCCTCCGTGTACCTGAGCGCCTCTTCGTCATTGCCCTGCTGGAAATGAGCGACGCCCAGATTGGCCGCGACGGGGATCGTCAGGGGCGATTGCTGGCCATGGGCCGAGATGGTCAACTCGAGCGCTTCGAGCAGCAGGGGGATCGCTTCGGCTGCGCGGCCCGTGAAGAGCAGTCCTTCGATATAGCGTTGCCGCGCGGCCAGTGCTTCGGGATGGGTGAGGCCAAGGGCGCTGTCGAGAATGTCCATCGCGCGCGCAAAGCGGAACATCGCCTTCTGGCCTTCGCCGTGGGCGAGCTGCGCGGCGCCGGCCATCTCGAAGGCGCGGCCGGTGCGCACGTCTTTCTCACCGAAAGCGGCGATGCTGTCCTTGATCAGCGCGTCGCTGTCGGCCTGCGTCGTGTTGAGATATCCCGCTTCGAGCCGGGCGCTGAGATCGACCAGCCTTGCCTGAAGCGCGTCGGGGTGCGTCGCCTTGCGGACGGAGAGGACGTAATCGCGGTAGGCCCGCGCGTGTTCATACGCGCCGCGCGGATCGAGCGCTGCGTTCGCTTCGCCGATCCGGCGGGCAAAGTCCTCGACGCGGGCCTGGAAACCTGATCCGCCATCCTGGGCTTCTGGTCCCGTGTCGCTCGCGTCCTGCGCGAGCGCCGGTGCGCCCCATCCGGCCAGGCACAAAACCAGTGCCAACAGGGCCGTGCGCCATGTCGCAAAGTCCATTTGAGTGCAGCCCCCGATGAAACACGCCGCGATCTGGCGATTACCTTGCGGCGATAGGCCTACCGATTCCCGTATGCAAATATCGGGACAGGGCGATCCCGAAGCTTCTGGTTGGTCAAGCTGTCGAGCGCAACGGATCGATCGATGGCGCTCACTGGCATCATGCCGAGTCTTCACCCAATCCGTGACGTAGGATCCTTCAGAGGAAGCAGCGTAAAGCAGTCAGTCCGCAACCCAAAGCATCGCTCCGAGAGCGGGCTTACGGCCAACGACCCAATGGTAAGGTTGGGCCGAGCGTGATGTCAGGATAGGGCCTTTAACGGATTGACCGCTTTCAGCGGTCCAATGCCCACTAGGCTGCCCTGTTCGCAAGAAAGGGAGCGGTTTACCCCGATTCCGCAACCCATTGAAATGAAGGGTGTGTCTCTCTGCCGAGTTTACACCGGAAACCGCAGAAACGCGCCATTGTCGGGAGCTTGGGAAGCCTACCACCCGCCAAGTTGGTAGCGGAGGAGGGAACGAGAAGGAGTGCATAAGCCCCTGATAAACAAAGACCCTTTATTTCTCCGTCCCGAAAATACCCCCAGCGATACCCCCAACCACCGGTGGTTGCGGTAACCAGTTCATCCTCCGCGACGAACCGATTCCCTAGTATAAATTGGCCGGCATCTCACCTTCATTACGGCAGGGCTCCTGCCCCTTGATGGACCGTCCACCATGTCAAAACTCGGCAGAAGAACCGATGTTTCCCACGCGCGTAAGCCAGACCGCGAGCTAAACAATTTCAGCCAGCGCCGAGCATGCCTGTCTTGGTCCCATGGTGCTTTGAGTGACCTCGCTGAACCACACTGAACACTGAAGTACTGGCCGCGATAGTCGCGAAGCGCACTTCGTGCAGTGGAATTTATCTCGATTGTCGGGTCACCGACTTCGCTAGCGCCTCATGGCTCGCGGAACGCATCACCCCTGTGATGTTCCGTCCCCTCTTCATCGTGCTTATCCATATGCGCGTCTCGCAGGATATCGATGCCGCCGTAAAGAGCGATCCCCGCAACGGCGACACCGACAACAAGATCGGGCCAGTTCGAGCCTGTCAGCATGACAATGATCCCTGCCAGAATAATGCCACCGTTGGCGACGAAGTCGTTAAAGCTGAAGGTTGTTGCAGCGCGTAAGTTGACGTCCTTTTGCTGCAGCTTCTGAAGCAGGCGAAGGCAAACTAGGTTCACCACCGCAGCAACCGCGGCCATGGCCATCATCATGATGCCGCCCGGTTCCGATCCCTCCACAAAACGTCGGATAGCATCGGCGATCACGCCTCCTGCGAGCACGAGAAGAAGAATGCCTGACAAGCGCGCGGCGTTTCTTTTCCATGTGCGTGTTCGTGTAAGCGCGAGGAGGCTCAGGACGTAGACGAGGGCGTCAGAGGAGTTGTCCAGTCCATTGGCGATGAGGGCGTTCGAGTCGGCGAAATAGCCGAAAATAAAGAAGCCTACGGCCAGCGCGACATTGAGCCAGAGAACGACCCATAGCGTTCTTCGCTTGTCTGCGGTTTCAAGATGCAGCTCGCCTTCGCCGCTCATTCCGAACCTCCTAAATCGTACTCCCCAACCTCAGTCTCACACGTGCAAGCCGGTAGCGGTGAGCAATTTTCAATCAATGCCCGCTCTGCCCTTTGGGCGCTTTGAGCGACGTGGCCGGGCAGCGATGGAAAATACGCGCCACACCGCGATAATTGCGCGTGACCAACCGCTCGGAACTGCGCTCTTCGATGGTGAGATGACGAACCCTCATCGGCCGTTCGTGCCCTGCGAATGGCATATGCGCGTGGGTATAGGCGATTGCATCGCCCTCATCCCGCCAGATACGCAGGGCAGCAGGCGCTCCGTCCGGAAGCTGCACTTCTGCGTAATAGCCATCTGCAAAGAATACCCATGCCGGACCGGATTCGCACGACGCCGTTTCCCCTAGGCTCCACACTCCGGCGAGAGGCGCTGGTGTGACATCGTTTTGTGCCAGGGCCGGACCGACCATCATGCCAGGGCCGGCGAGCGCTACTGCTATCTTGAATTTTCTCATCTTTTTTCACCTTCAATCCAACTTCTCGCCTTGCGTCACGTTTCTTGCAGCGGACGAGACGGCGCTTCGATGGTCTCGCCATCATCCGGAGCGGCTGCTTGCTGCAATGTCTTCCTAAAGATCAGGCTGACAATGGCGGGTAGAACGAACAGCGTCAGCGCGGTTGCGGTAATCAAGCCGCCGATCACCACGGTAGCGAGCGGTCGCTGCACTTCGGCTCCAGTCCCGGTGGCCAGTGCCATGGGGACGAAACCAAGCGACGCGACGAGCGCTGTCATCAGGACCGGGCGAAGACGCGCCAGGGCACCATCGACGATCGCATCGCTCAGCTCCAGCCCCCGCTCCAAACGTTGTTTGATGGCAGTGATCATCACGAGGCCATTGAGCGTGGCCACGCCGGACAAAGCGATGAAGCCCACGGCTGAGGAAATCGAGAACGGCATGCCGCGAAGCGCGAGGAAAAACACACCGCCGGCCAAAGCCAGCGGGATCGCGCTGAACACCGCCAAGGCTGACGTCCAACTCCCCACTGCCGCATAGAGGAGCAAAAGGATCACCGCGAAAGCGAGCGGAACCACGATGAAGAGGCGTTGCTGTGCCTGCTGCAGGTTCTGGTATTGCCCGCCCCATTCGATGAACGAGGCCGACGGCAGATCGACGTTTGCCGCCACTTCCGCCTGGGCCTCGTTGACGAAGGAACCGAGGTCGCGTTCGCGCACATTGGCGGAAACGATTACCAATCTGCGGCCCTGCTCTCGCCGAACTTCCGCGAGACCGTCAACCACCTCGAAGTCTGCAACCGCGCGCAATGGAACGCTGTCTCCATTCGGGAGTGCGATCGGCAAGGTTCCGAGCTGATCGAAATCGTTGCGATCGGCATCGGACAACCGAACCACGATATCGAACCGGCGGTCACCCTCGAACACCAGTCCGGCTTCACGGCCACCAAGCGCCACAGCCACCGACTGCGCCACATCTTCTACCGTCAGTCCGTATCGGCCGATTGTCGCTCGGTCGAACGCGATGTCGAGCGTTGGGAAACCCGAGACCTGCTGAACCTTCACGTCGGCTGCGCCCTCTATACCATTAAGGATCGCCGCAACTTCGTTGGCCGAAGACGTCATGGCGGTGAGATCGTCACCATAAAGTTTCACGGCGACATCACCGCGCACACCGGCGATCAGTTCGTTGAAGCGCAGTTCGATCGGTTGGCTGAATTCGTAGAGATTGCCGACGAGGTCGCCGAGCGCTTCTTCCATCTCGCTAACGAGATCATCCTTGGAAAGCGAGGGGTCTGGCCACTCGTTTCTCGGCTTGAGGATGACATAGGCGTCCGAGATATTCGGCGGCATCGGATCGGTCGCGACTTCGGCCGTCCCGGTCCGGGAGAAGACCAGTTCGACCTGCGGAAACTGCTTGAGACGGCCTTCGACCTGCTTTTGCATATCGAGTGAACGCTCGAGCGGGGTTGAAGGTATACGCAGCGATTGAACCGCCAAATCCCTCTCATCGAGCTGCGGCGTGAACTCACTCCCCAGAAAGGTGAAGACCAGCGCCGCGAGTGCAAATACTCCTACACCCGTCCCGATTACCGGCCACGGGCGAGCGAGCGCCTTGCGTAGCAGGGGCCCATAGCGCTCTTTGGCCAAGCGGATCGGCTTCATTTCCGTCTCGCTCACCTTTTTATTCAGCAAAAGTGCAATCATTGCCGGCACAAAGGTGAGCGAGAGGATGAAGGCCGATGCCAGCGCGAGCATCACGGTGATGGCCATGGGCGAAAAGGTCTTGCCTTCGACCCCGCTGAAGGTGAGCAAGGGGGCGAAGACAAGCAGGATGATCGCTTGCCCATAGACCGTCGGTTTGATCATTTCCTGTGCGGCAAGGCGTGTCTCGACGAGCCGCTCCGACAGGGTTAGCAGACGGCCCTCATGCTCCTGCCTGGCGGCAAGACGGGCGATACTGTTCTCAACGATGATGACGGCGCCATCGACGATCAGCCCGAAATCGAGCGCGCCAAGGCTCATCAGATTGCCCGATACGCCCAGCCGGTTCATGCCAATGGCTGCCATCAGCATAGAAAGCGGGATCACCAGTGCGGCTATGATCGCGGCACGAATATTGCCGAGCAGCAGAAACAGGATCACGATGACCAGCAGCGCACCCTCGGTCAGGTTGTTGCGCACAGTCCTGATCGTCGCGTCCACCAGAGTGGAGCGATTGTAGACGATTTCCACCGTCACTCCTAAGGGCAGCGACCCGCGCACTTCTTCCAGTCGCTCGGCGGCACCGGCGGCGACCGTGCGGCTATTTTCGCCCGCGCGCATCAACACTGTGCCGATGACTGCCTCTTCACCGTTGAGCGAACCTGCGCCTGTTCGCAGATCACCGCCCACTTCAACCGTGGCAATATCGGCCACGCGAATGGGAATGCCCTCGCGTGTCGCGACAACGGCCTGTTTGATATCTTCAACGGTACCCAGCCGTGCATCGACCCGGGCGAGCAAGGCCTCCCCTGCGCGCTCGACGAAGTTCGCACCTTCGGCTTGGTTCGCGGCTTCAAGCGCCGTGATGACCTGCTCGATTGAAACGTCGTAGCCCGCGAGGCGATCTGGATCGGGCTGCACAAGATACTGTTTTACGTAGCCACCAATCGTATCGACGCCCGCAACTCCATCGGCCGATCGCATGAGCGGAGCTACAATCCAGTCCTGAACAGTACGCAGGTATGCCGCTCTCGCCACCTCGGTATCCAGCACCTCACCGTCATCGGTGACGAAGCTTCCATCGGGTTGCCATCCCATCGGTCCGCCGCTCGGCGTATCGTTGCCGTAGGCCCCATCGAACTCGACGGTGTACATCAGGACTTCACCGAGCCCGGTGGAGATTGGCCCCATCGAAGGTTCGGCACCCTCAGGCAGCGAGGCGGCAAGTGTAGCAAGCCTTTCTTCCACCTGCGTCCGCGCGAAATAGAGGTCGGTGCCCTCCTCGAAAATCGCGGTTACCTGGCTGAACCCGTTGCGAGAGATCGAGCGGGTCATCTCCAGCCCTTCGATACCCGCCATGCCGGTTTCGACCGGGAAGGTAACCTGCGTTTCGATTTGCGAGGGAGAGAGTGCCGGAGCCTCGGTGTTGATCTGCACTTGCACATTGGTGATGTCGGGCACCGCATCGATCGGCAGACGCGCGAGGTTGAATGCACCCCAGATCGCGACGCCGAGAGCGATAACCACAACTGCCCAACGGTAGCGAACCGACAGATCGAGGATAGAACCGATCATTCCTGATCGGTGCTGCTGGTCGGGCGCGAGCGGAGAAGGACTATCAATGGCCATGCTCGGCTTCCTCCTTTCCGAGTTCGGCCTTCAAGAGGAATGCGTTCCGAGTGGCGATCCTCTGACCCTCTCGCAGGCCCGACCTTATCTGGATACGCCCCGCTGACCTTGCCCCGGTCGTCACCGGCATTGCCTGGAATCCGCTTGCCATGCGAACGAAGACGACCTGGCGGCCTTCGACCATCTGCACAGCCTCTTCCGGAACGGAAATCGCGGCAACATCGGCCTCATCCGACGGTCGGATCCGGGCTTGCAAGAACGCGCCCGGACGCAGTTCCGGCACCCCTCCCCGCAGCGCAATGATAGCGGTAGCGCTGCGGCTCTCCGGATCGAGTGCGGGTGTTACCGAACGCACGCGCCCTCCGATCTCGCGGCCCTGCCCCAATTCGAGCGTGGCCTCATCGCCAGGACTGATCCTTGCCGCATCATTGGCGGGTAGCGCCACTTGCACCTGCAACCCACTGGCATTGACGACCTGAAACAGCTCATCGCCAGCAGAGACATAGGCTCCGAGCACGATTTGGGCGCTTGTGACCTGGCCGGAAATCGGACTGGTCACGGCAAGCGAGCGTCCGTTGCCACCAACGCCTGCGGCGGCGGCAGCCGCCTGCGCCCGCGACAATTCTGCTCGCGCGACCTGGAGGTTGGCCTGCGCAGCTTCGAGATCCTGCCGCGCCGTCACATTCGCTTCGAACAGCCGGCGCTCACGGTCATAGAGCGCTGACAATTCACCCACGCGCGCTCGTGCTGCCGCGACTTGCGATGCAAGAGCGGCGGCATCGGCACTCTCGATACTCGCGATCGTCTCGCCCTTACGGACATAGTCGCCAAGCGTCTTGTTGACGCTGCGAACAACTCCGGATGCACGCGCGTCGATCCGCGCGCTCGCGTTCGGAGCGGCGGCAACGGTCGCCGGGAACACCAACTCGGTGGCGGAGCCTGCCTCGACCGTCTCGATATCGATCGACGAGGCTTCGATCTGCTGGTCGCTGATCGGCACGATCCCTTCTGGGGCATCGGCAACCTCGCTGTGCTCGTCTTCGGAATGGTCCTCGGAATCATTAGGCCAGAAGGCCCAAATGGCGGCAGTCGCGAGAAGAACGACCGCGACGGCTATGAGAATGTTACGTTTCATGGGAATGGACCTCACTCTGCAGTGAGCCAGATGAGGCGGGCGGCAAGTACGCCTCGCGTCTCTTCTGCCTGTATCAAGTTTTCACGGATGGCATCCCGCGCCTCGGCGGCGGCCAGAACTTCGATCAGTGGAAACCGCCCATTGCGGTATCCAATCTCGACCAGTCGAAGCGCTTCCTCGGCTTGCGGAAGGCTCGCGCGTGACAAGGTTTCAACCCTTGTCTCGGCAGAACGATAAAGCGTCAGGGTGCGCTCAAATTCCAGTCGATAATCGGCTTCGACAATCGCTTCCTGTGCCTGCGCAGCACGCGCCTGCGCTTCGGCGGCAGCGATATTGCCTTGATTGCGGTTGCCGAAAGGAAGCGGGATCGTAACGCCGACAATAAAGGCCTGGTCGTTGCTGCCTTCGAAGCGCCGCACTCCTGCCATGACACTCGGGTCCGGCACACGAAGCGATCGTTCGCGAGCGATCTCAGCCTGCGCGAGTTCGGTGCGAGCACCTGCCAACCGCAACGGCAGCGGATCAGATGCATCATTCGGAGCGACGGGTGGGCTAATGTCAGGGAAAGAAGACGCGACACGCCAGGGTTCTTCTGTGGGCACCCACAGCGCAGTGAGGGCCTGGCTCGAAGCAATCTCGTCAGCTTCGGCAGCCTGCAATTGCGCTTCCGCTTCGGCAAGCGATGCCTGGGCTCGCATGGCCCGTAAAGGAGGCTCTCGCCCGACCTCGACCAGCACGGTTGCGATACGCGCAAGTTCGCGATTGCGCTCGACGATTTCACGCGCGAGTTCGACGCGTTGTCCAGCGGCGACTGCCGCAATGTAGCGCTCTCTCACGGCCAGCGCGAGTTCAGCGGTCGACATATCCCGGCGAACCCCAGCAATCCTCGCCGATGCTTCCGCGCTTCCGATGCGCGCGCGGCGCTTCCCGCCAAGCTCGATCTGCTGTGCGAAGCCCAGCGTATACTCGCTGGACTGGAGACCGGAAAACGCTCCGGTTCCCGCGACATTCTCCGCCTCGAAGCTCAGCTCCGGATTGGGTCGCAGCCGCGCCTGCGTGATGGCTGCGCGCGCTGCTTCTTCCTCCGCTAAAGGCCCGTAGACCCTCGGATTGACAGAGGCTGCGTCTTCCGCGCCTGTACCAACGCCAGCGCGTTCAAGCGCTTCGTCGAGCGTAATCGTGTTTTGTGCCCATGTTTGCGAGCCGATGGACGCGGCCATAAGTGCCGCGGCCAGTGCAATGCACCGCATTTCGTATCTCCTGACTGAAACCTGGCGAGCGAGATTGCGCTCGCCACAAAAAAGGTCTCGGTCAGGCCTTCGGGGGCTGTTTGGGTACGGACGGCATGCGCGACGCCAGGGATGCTACACGCAGCGGTCGCTTCAACGTTTCTCGATGCCAGAAAGCGTTTGATACGAGGTTGCCAACTTCGCTCAAATTGAAACTGCAATTGTGATGGTGGCCACCCGCGTGGTCCTGCCGGGTCTGATCATCATCAGGGACGTCGGCATCGAAGTGCTCTGCGCCATGCGCGTAGACATGGTCGGCGGCGTGCGCAAACGTCTCTCCCTGTTCGGCATGCACATCGGGCACCATCAGCAGATTGCTGAAAAGGAGCGCGACAAACGCAAGAAAAGGCAAGATAAGACGTCGCATTACGGCGCCGCTACTAGGGTTTCGGCACGCATGGTGCAAGAAACTATTCTGGCAAGGTTGTTTGGGAGTTTGCTCATGTCGTTATCGCCTATGGACCTGGTCAGGTAGCGAGAATATTTCTGCAAGGTCATCCGGGTACGGCATCGGCGTGAAGGCATTAACGTTGGACCGTCCCGTGTTACCCCAAGGCAGCCTGCCCGTAATATTGCCGAGCGGCGCCAGAACCAGTCGCACGAACTGTCCGAGAGCTTCGCCGATCTCCCCTTGTGTGAGAGCAAACCTGAGCATCGCAATATGCGATCGGATATGCTGCCAGAAAAATGCCTGACCGAGGATGTGCTCGCGCTCAAGTGCCCTCCACGCCGCGTCACAATTGCCTACCTGTTTTGCCTTTTCGAAAGCGGCTCTTTCGATTTCGATCAACGAGAGGATCTGTTCCTTTGCCATGATGGTCATCGGCTTTCCCCTCTTTCTAGATGAAGGCGCTCAGACCTAAGCTCAGACATCGCCTGCCGCGCGATGGCGATGGACGACCGGAGGAACAAGCCTGCCAGCATGATTGCCACGAGCAAATCCGGCAAAGCACTCGCGGTCGCGGCGACAAGAAGGCCCGCGACGATCACGGCGACATTGCCAATCGCGTCATTACGCGAACACAGCCAGACCGAGCGGACATTGCTGTCGCCGTCGCGCCATTTGAGCAGGATGATGACGCTTGCAACATTCGCGCCGAGCGCGAGCAGTGCGACCAAGCTCATGGTCTGCGCTTCGGGCGGCACGCCTTCTGCAAACCGCAACGCTGTCATTCCAAGAACTGTGATGGCGATAAGCGCGAGCGAGCCGCTTTTGATCAAGGAGGCCATAGCTCTGGTTCGAATGGATGCGCCGATCACAGCCAGGCTAAGGCCATAAGTCGCGGCGTCCCCAGCGAAGTCGAGGGCATCGGCTTTCAGAGCTTGCGAGCCGGAGGCCATACCGGCCCACATCTCGATAACGAACATGGTCGCATTGATCGCGATCACTATGATCAAGGCCCGCTTGTAGGCCGGTGACAGCCCATCGAACACTTTCTCTTCGCAGCAGCCTGACATTGTTCTTTCTTCCCGAGTCGTAATGACAGGCAGCTTGATACAAGCTACAGTGACTGTAGCTTCAAGCGAGAAATGGTAAGTCTATGAAATCTATATCAATTGGGGAGCTTTCGAAGCGATCCGGCGTGAAGATCACGACGGTACGCTACTACGAGCGCGTGGGACTAATGACGAAACCCGAGCGCAGCGCCGGCGGGCAGAGAATGTACCGCGAAGATGATGTAAAGCGCATCAGCTTCATTAAGCATTCTCGCCATTTGGGCTTTTCTCTGGATGCCATTCGCGAGATGCTACAGCTTCAAACCACCCCAGCGATGGATTGTTCTACGGCGAACGAGATCGCTGAAACGCAGCTTGCGCTTGTCCGACAGCGCATCGCGCAACTCACATCTCTCGAAAAAGAGCTGGAGCGTATCGCCAAAGCTTGCGGCGGTGGGGCCGCAGCGGATTGCAAGGTTATCGAAGCTCTCGGCGATCACAGCCAATGTGACACCGAGCGGCACGAGAAGGTCGAGGGGCTCTGAGCGCTCGGCAGATCCGACACGTTCGGCATAAAACGCGATCTCCCAAACCATTGTTCGTCTATTATCTAAAGAAAGACAGGCTCGGGCAGCACCGAAGTAGCCAATCCGATCAACTTGTAGTTGACGGTTAACGGCCCTCGGGACACGCTAATGGGCGATGGGACGAACGACTTGGCTTTTCCTGATTCTCGGCTCCCTGATTTCGTTTGTCTGGGAAAGCTACCAGATGCCGTTCTTTGAATCAGGTAGTTTGACTTCCTACCAACAGACGATCCGTTGTGGGATTGCCAGCCTGGGCGATGGGGTCATCCTGTTGGCAGCTCATCGCCTAGCCGTTTTCATTGGCGGAGCTGATTGGTGGGCCAGCTCGCGCAAATCTGCATATTTTACCTATTTCGGCTTCGGTCTCGCCGTTGCGGTGTTGGTAGAACTGATCGCCACATCGTTACCGCCCGATAGTGTCTTCGCGTGGCGATATAGCCGATTGATGCCGATCGACCCTGTTTTAGGCTTGGCGCTCGTACCGATAGCCATGTGGGTGATTGTTCCCGGAGTGACCCTGGTTCTGGTGCGTTTTACCACAGCCAGGACCGTCTGAGCCACCATTCGAGCGCCGCAGGTTTGTCGGCTACCTCTTTCTAACCCGCAGCCTTGGCATTCGGTTTGCAAGGAGAACAAAGCCCGACAGGGCCATGACCGTGCCGCCTATACCAAACAGGAGCAGCCACCAGCTGTTGATGCGGTCACGCTGGGTCCAATCCATGATGTGCAAGCCCCAGATGAAATCGAACAGGCGCCAGGTATCGCTGCGTGCCGCCCCGACTGTACCACTCGAAGCATCGACATAGATGCGTGTGGAAGCCTCGTCCCCGTATGTGACCTGCCAAGCCGGAAAAGGTCCGCGAAATTCTGTCCCCACTGGCTCGTCAACAAGTCGCGCGGACTCGATCGTCGTTCGAGGTCCAGTCCAGGCGCGCAGGGCAACCGATTTCGCTGTCTCAGCCGAGATTGGCGAGAGTTTTCGCCCGGTCGCCGGATCGTGCAGGCTAACGCTTCCGTCGATCAGTTGGATCTCTGTTACCGCTTCGCCATCGAGCGAACGCATCGTCACAGCAGCAAGGTTGCCCTTGTTTGCGACCCAGGCAGGGAGCGGGGCGTCGGCAGACAGCGCTTGTGGTTCACGCGAAACGACGTGCTCGGAGCGAACCTCCTTGATATCGAGAAACGACATCAAGGCACCGGTTCCCATCCACAATAGAACCTGAAGACCGACCAAAATCGCCAGCCACTTGTGAATCTTGCTGCCCAGCACATGCAGGCGCAGCTTTACCGAACGCGTCACCAAGCTTCGCTACCCTCCCAGCTTTTACTTTCAGTTCCGCGGTGCTCGCGATGACGAATGGTACTGCACAATTTTCCAGCCCGAAGCATCGTGCGAGAGTACCGATGTCGCAACACCATCACGATCGAATACGCGCCCATCCTCCAGCTCGATCCGATACCCGTAAGTTTCATAGCCATAAGCCATATGCCCCATACGCGTCACGGTCAGCGTCGGATCGGAAAAGGTGAAGCTCTTGATCGCATGAAGCTCGGGGCCGAGATGATGCTCCATATAGTTTGCGAAGCTACCCTCTGCCTTGCCGTTTTCGAAAATTGCGGACGATTCCGCGAAGAGCGCGGACATCGCGTCGGCATCGCGTGCTTCCAGGGCAGTGCGATAGGCCTTCAGCACATCTTCCGCTCCCGCAACATCGTCGACAGAAGCGTCCATGGCTTGCATCGGGTGGCCTGCATGGGATGAATGATCCATCTGCTGCGCCGATGCAGCCGTTGGCATCAGCGCAAGTGCGAGCGCGGTCGATACGATCCGTGTGACAGCCTTGTTCATTTTTCTTGTATTCCTTCTCTATACATTCAGAACCAGAACCTTACGCCGACGACATAATTGGTGACGCTTGGATCCTCTCCGACGGCCCGCGCAAAATCCTCGCTGCCGCCGATGCGCCATTCCTGCGAAACGCCGACATAGGGTGCGAACTCACGTGCGAACTCGTATCGCAGACGCAGGCCCGCCTCGATCCGGTCGAGACCGGCACCGATGCCCAGCTCCGAAATGTCCTGCGCAGAAAGCGCGAGTTCGGCTCTCGGTTGGAGGATCAGTCGCTGCGTGATGCGCTGGTCGAGTTCAGCCTCGATCCGTGCGATCACATCGCCTTTGGTGGAGACGAAAACTGCGGCATCGACTTCGAACTGGTAAGGCGCGAGCCCTTGGATACCGATCACTGCATGGGTGCGCTCGGGGCCAGTCAGATCCTGGCGGACACCGGCTTGAAAATCGAAGAAGGGTGCAATGGCGCGGCTCCAGAGCGCCTGGACCTCGGCACCCTCGATGGACTCCCCGAAGCTGCCCTCGCCTTCCGACTTGAACCAGAACTTGTCGATATCGCCGCCATAATAGCCCTGAACATCCCAAAGATAACCGTCGCCCCCTTCGCGGGCGCGGAATTCTAGCCGGTCGCCCTGGAACCAGAATTGGATGCCACCATCGGTCTCGCGGATGAGTTCGCGCCGCGCTTCGTCCATGGCGTCCTCGCCCCAGATAGAAGCTGCCGCACGCGCGGGGCCGCTACCTGCCTCGGGAGGAGGCGGCAGCAACCGGATATCATCGTCCGAGCCCATCTGCATCGCCGAGTGGTCCATGCCCTGCATGTCCTGCGTGCCCGTCTGCCCATGGTTCATCTGGCTATGATCCATCTGCCCGTGATCCATCGACGAGCTGTCGGCGTCCGCCTGCGGCATCGAGCCGTGATCCATTTCCGCGTGGCCCGCGGAGGACGAACTTGGACCGGCAGCATCCATCGGCATCGTCATGCTCGACTGATCATCCTGAGCGGTCATCGAACCATGATCCATGGTAGAATGATCTATGCTAGGGTGGTCCGTGGCAGCTTCAGGCTGGGCAGCGGGTCCGCATCCATCTTCGGCTACCTGATGCCCCATCGCGCGATGGGGCTCGGCTTCTTGCTCGCACTTTGTCTTGGCAGCGGCCTGCGGCCCGGCACCCTTCTGCTGCGCCGTTGCTGAATGATTGTGATCCTGCGCCGCGGCGGGCACCGCAACAACTGAAACGGCCGCAACCGAGGCGAGCGAGCTAAAGACAGGAGTCTTCATGCTGTGCTCCCATCTGGGTTGGCAACGGTAACGATTTGAAACATACCGGCATGCATGTGGTAGAGTAGGTGACAGTGGAAAGCCCAGTCGCCCGTCTCGTCCGCCGTCAGGTCGAACTGCGCGCTGCCGCCCGGCTGCACGACAACCGTGTGTTTGAGCGGTTGGCGGTCTCCAGGCGCGCCATTGACCAATTCGAAAAAATGGCCGTGGAGGTGGATGGGGTGCGCCATCATCGTATCGTTGATTAGCTTCACGCGCACGCGCTCGTTATAGGCAAAGCGGATCGGTTCGTCGGAGACGGCGGAGAACTTCTTGCCGTCGAACGACCACATGTAGCGCTCCATGTTGCCGGTGAGGTGTATTTCCATCCGCCGTGAAGGAGTTCGCGGATCCTTGTTCGGCACCAGTGCGCGAAGCTTGCGGTAGTCGAGCGTTCGATGGGGAACATCGGCAAGACCGATGCCGGGATCGCCCATTCGGTCGACCGGATTCATCGACACCATGTCGAGACCCGGCCCCACCTTCACATCGGGCGGCAAGCGCGAGGTATCGCGCATTTTCATGCCCGACATGCCGGCCATGCCAACCATTTCGGTATCGCCGGAGGAACCGTGATCCATCCCCGCCATGTCGCCGCCATTGCCGTGGTCCATTCCCGACATGCCGGCATCGCCGCCCGAGCCGTGATCCATACCGCTCATTCCCATGTCTGCCATGGTCAAGAGCGGCGGATCGCGCAGGGGCGGAATTGCGGCGCGCGCACCGGGTGCGCTCGCAAGCGTGGCGATCCCCATGCCCGAGCGGTCCATGGATTCCGCCACCAGTGTGTAAGCTTGTTGTTCGCCCGGCGTAACGACGACATCATATGTCTCGGCAACGCCAATCTGGAACTCGTCGACCTCGACCGGTTCGACATCCTTCCCGTCCGCCTGCACGACAGTCATCGGCAGGCCGGGAATACGGATGTTGAAGAAGGTCATGGCGCCGGCATTGATGAAGCGCAGCCGCACGCGTTCGCCAGGCCGGAAAAGGTATTCCAGATTGTCGAGCGGGCCATGACCGTTGAGAAGGTAGGTGTAAGCCGCGCTCGACACGTCGAGGATGTCGGTCGGCATCATGCGCATTTTCGCCCACATCCGGCGATCCTCACCCGAAAGCGGG
The DNA here is from genome assembly GCF_011765465.1 of Erythrobacter sp. Classification (NCBI taxonomy): domain Bacteria; kingdom Pseudomonadati; phylum Pseudomonadota; class Alphaproteobacteria; order Sphingomonadales; family Erythrobacteraceae; genus Erythrobacter; species Erythrobacter sp. Next base: position 1,423,898 of record NZ_CP050265.1, read on the forward strand.
TAGTCGTCGGTCCAGGTGTTCTGATTGTAGTTGAAGTAGCCTTCGCCCTTCTTCAGTTTGTCGAAAATCGTGTGCGGGGACATGGCGCTGAACTCGCTCAGAACCACGATATATTCGCGGTCAGCCTGAACCGGATCGGGCCCTTCCGGATCGACCACGATCGCGCCGTAGTGTCCGGCCTGTTCCTGCAGGCCGCTATGCGAGTGCCACCAATAGGTGCCCGCCTGACGAACCGGGAATTCTGCGGTGAAGGTTTCTCCCGGCTTGACGCCGGGGAAGCTCACGCCCGGCACGCCATCTAGCTGAAACGGCACGAGCAGGCCATGCCAGTGGATCGAGGTATCTTCCTGGAGTTGGTTGTGCACATTGAGCCGGACTGTCGTACCTTCCTGCAAGCGCAACAGCGGGCCGGGGATAGTGCCGTTGACGGCAATGGCACCGCCGCGCCTGTTACCCGTCGCGAAGGCCGACCGCGCAACGGTGAGGTCGATATTCGGCCCGGACACTTCGTCCAGCCCTTTGCGGGCATTTCCCGCCGAGATATCCGCGCCGCGCGCCCAAGCGGGCATGGCGCCGCTGAGACCAAGCAAGCCCAAGCCGCCAGCGCTTGTGCCGAGGAATTTTCTGCGATTTACGATTGTCATCCTAAAAAGGCTCCTGAGGGGTTTCCTTCCGTTACGAACGGAAGGACCTAATCCCTCAGAACTTCTCGAATTTTTCGCGCAGGCGCTGCCTTGCCCGGTAGACGCGGGTCTCGATCGCTTTCTCGCTCACGCCTAGCAGACTTGCCGCTTCTGCCTGGCTGCGCCCATCGATACTCACCAGCACAAGGGCTTCGCGCAGCCGGACCGGGAGCCGTTCGATTTCGGCTCTAAGCAAGCTCAGTTCCTGACGGGCCGCCGCGCGGTTTTCCGGATCGGGACTTTCATCCGCGACGAGAGCTGCATCGTCTGCCGACACCAGTCCAAAGTAACGTTTCGCTTTTCTGGTTCTGAGCCGGTCGCGGCACTTATTGAGGACCACCGTAGTCAGATAGGGGCCGACTGGTCTTTCAGGGTCGAGGCGATGCCTCGCGACCCAAACCGATGCCAGGCCGTCCTGGACAGCGTCTTCGCCCTGTGGTTGGCTTCCAAGCATACGCGTCGCGAGGGTCAGCAGTCGGCCAATATGTGGCTCAACCAGCGCAGTGAACGCGGCTCTGCTTCCCTCGACAGACTGCCGGACCAACTCCTGCTCGTGGTCGCTTCCGTGCGAAGACACGGTCGATCAGTCGCGCGGAGCGTTGGTCAGAGCATCGGAGACCTGACGGTCGAACAAAAGCTTTTGGTCCGGGTCGAGCAGTTCGCGCATATCGAAGACATGGCGCACGGTCGCTTTCTGGAGTGCGCCCATCTTCTCGTGGACGTCATCGATCGCGGCGCTCACTTCGGGGCCGTATTCGTGTTCGGCCTCCATTGCCCTTGCGAGCCGGGCATTGGCCGCGCGCAGCGAGGCTTCCAGTTCTGATTTTTCTACGGCATAGCGGCTTTCCAAGGCTTCAAGCCGTGAGTTTTGCTCGGGGCTAAGCTCTAGTTCATCATGAACGAACTGGTGCAATCCGCCGCTTGGTTCCCCGTCGCGCCAATAATCCGATGCAAAGGCACCGAGGCAACCAGCGAGCGCTGCAAGCAGGATGGCGAAGAGTATATGCTGCGTCTTCAATTCTAGCGCCCGCCTTCCAGAAGGGCTGCCGGAGACAGCCTTTCGCCGGAATCAAAACTGGCGACAGCAAGCTTTGCCGAAGCATCGAGGTTGCGCGGGACCTCACTCGCTCCGAACCCTGCGCCCAGACCGACGACGAACAATCCGGAGAAAAGCGCTGCGCGCCGGCGCCTCTCAGCGATTACGCCCAACTCTCCAGCCCGGTGCCACACCCCATCCATGAGCTGATGGGGGTCGCTCGAACCGGTTTGCTGAGCCAGCGATGCCAGCGCGGCATCGAAAGAAGGGTGCTTGGTCATGTTATACTCTTTGTAGCGATACACACAGCTATACGCTGAACTTCGCGCAAGCCCTTAAAGAAATTTGAGGGCTAGGCTCAGCGACTGCGTATCAAGGTTATGCAAACCCGGCGACATCTGACCTTCCTTGCTCTTCTGATCGCGACCTTTTTGGCAGCGCCTCTCGGCGCGCACGAAGGTCATAAATCAAACATGTCCGATGAAGAGATGGTGATGATGGAAGCCAGCTCCACTGATGCAAAAACCAATCACGGCACTGGTGGAGCAATTGCACACAGCCATAGTGCGAGCGCCGAACACAGCATGTCGGCCGACCAGATGATGCAACAAAAGATCGAGGAGAACCGCCTTACCTCGTTCAGTGATCTATTGGCCAGACTGCATCCGATTGCAGCCCATTTCCCGATCGCGCTCTTTCTGGTCGCTGCGCTCACGGAGTTCGGCCTGATCCTCAGGCCCAGCCTGGGCCTTCAAACCACGGTTCGTTTTCTGGTGGCCGCAGGTGCAATTGGCGGACTTGGCACCGCCGCTTTTGGCTGGTTCGCAGCGGGCTGGCGACTTTCTGACCGATCCGAGACGTTGGCCATCCATCGTTGGAATGGCACTGCGATTGCGGCCGCCGGTCTGTTAGCCTGGTGGCTGAGTTCACCGGGCAAAAACCGTTGGTGGCTCAGACTGGTGCTGGCCATCATCGCCGGGGCGCTCATCGTCCAAGGCTATTACGGCGGCGAAATGGTTCATGGCCCCAACCATATGGGGGTCATGTGATGCGTGATACGAGCCTGCCAAGGGGAGATCGCAGTTTCACTCCGGCCCTGGGCAAGGTTTGGCTCACGCCGGTATACGATGCAGCGATCGCGCTGTTGACCCGCGAGCATGTCTGGCGCGACGCCGCGGTCCGCGCCGCCGACCTCAAGCCCTTCGACAAGGTGATCGATGTCGGCAGCGGAACCGGCACCCTTCTGCGTCAGATGATGTCGAGCTGCCCGCCTGCTGAATACCTCGGTGTCGAACCAGACCCTGACGTCTTAGCAATCGCCGAGCGCAAATGCGGCAGCGTCTCTCACATGATCCAGTGGCACAATGGCTTTCTTGACACCCTCGACCTCGGTCGGGGTTGGCAACCGAACAAGATCATAAGCAGCCTCGTTCTTCACCAAGTCTCCCCTGAGCAGAAGCGCGCAATCCTCGAACAAATCTCGGCGTTGCTAACGCCTGGCGGCATGGTGTTGATCGCCGACTATATGCGTCAGGAACCGCCGCTGATGCGTCGGCTTTTCAGAATGACCGTCCAACAGCTCGACGGGATCGAGGATACCCAGCCCAATGCGGACGGGCTCATCGAAGAACATCTGCAAGAAATCTTCGAGGACGCTGAACGCCTGCGAGTTTTTCCCACCGCAACCGGGGCGATTTCGCTTTGGCGCGGATACACCAAGAAGGTCCCCGACTCATGAAAATCCGGTTTTTGGTCCTACCTAAAAGGTCGCTTGTGGCATCCGCATTGTTGTTGCTGGCAGCCTGCTCAAACGCTGCCCAGGCTGCGACCTACACGATGTTCCGCGATCCCAATTGCGGTTGTTGCCTGAAATGGGCTGATCACGTCGAGCACAAAACGGATGCCGAGGTGACCTCGGTCGATACGACCGAAATGGCACGGATCAAAACCGAGCGCGGCGTGCCGCAAGAGCTCTGGTCGTGCCACACGATGGAAATCGAGGGCTACATGATCGAGGGCCATGTACCGGCAGATGCGATCGAACGATTGCTGCGCGAACGGCCGGAGGGCGTCACCGGGCTGGCCGTTCCCGGCATGCCCGTCGGCTCGCCCGGCATGGAATTCGAAAACCGGATTCAGCCATTCGATGTGATCGCCTTTCGACCTAGCGGCCAAAGCGTGTTCGCATCCTACCCCTGAAACTCAAACCCTATCGGAGAAACACGACGAGATATCTTACGGCGATAAAAATGACGAGCACGAGAGACGGCGGAGGAGGACAAGCCGCGAGCGGGTCACGATCATCACTGATGCGAAACGCCGCCAAGGTCCTTCCCCTCCAAATCCCCATGCCTTGGCGGCGTAACCGATATCTATTTGGCCATCTTTTCGACCAATGCGACAAGTTCGGCGACTTTCTCCGACTGATCGGCCTTATCGTCCGAAGCGATCGCTTCTTCGATGCAATGTCGGGCGTGAATGTCGAGGACCTTGATACGCGCTTGCCGCGCCGCCGCTTCGAGCGCGATGATCTGCTGGAGAATATCCACACAATAGCGGTCTTCCTCCATCATTTTGACAATACCGCGAGCCTGCCCTTCGACACGTCGCATGCGGGTTATGGTGTTCGCAAATTTGCTGCTTTTTTTGTCGCTCATGGTCGTTTCTCCGTTGGCCGAGACCAATCCCCCAAATCCTAGACGCTTGCAATCCTGCATCGCAAATACTATACCCCCCTATAGTATATTTCAATTGGAGCTTATAATGTCTGATACGCCTTTGAGAGCCTCGATCATGACTTGGGGATGGACGCTGAGCGTCTTCCTTCTCGCCAGCTACCTCATCTGCATTGGTTTTGGGTTGCTCGCCCCTGCGCAATTCCGCATGCACGAGGCCTGGGCGCCGTGGCTCCCTGGGTTTGAATGGCTCACGCTGACCGGTTTCATCGCCGGGGCGATCGGCAGCTTTCTTTACGGTTGGTACATCGCGGGGCTGGCCGTGCCGCTCTACCGCTTCTTCCGAGCTCGCAACCGATAGCACTGATTGCATCTCGCTATCCGCAAGCTCGGTAGCATCATATGAACGAACGGAGCCGATAATGGACCACGCTCATTGCGCGCATCAACATGGTGACACCGCGGCAGCTGACGACGGACGATACGACGCCGTTCCAGCGGACTATGAAGGCCCGGTTTACACCTGCCCGATGCACCCCCAGGTTCGCCAACCCAAAATGGGTTCGTGTCCGCTTTGCGGCATGGGGCTCGAACTTGAATCGGCCGCTATGGTCGAAGAGGGCCCCAACCCCGAACTCGTCGACTTTACCAGAAGGTTCTGGATCGGCGCGGTGCTCACACTCCCACTGCTGGTGCTCACAATGGGGCCATTTCTGGGCTGGCCAGGAGTGCGCGACATTCTGGGCGAGCGCGCCACCTTGTGGACCGAATTCGTCTTGGGAACCCCTGTTGTTCTGTGGTGCGGATGGCCGTTTCTTGAACGGGGTTGGAACTCGTTCAGGACTTGGAACCTCAACATGTTCTCGCTCATCGCGATGGGCGTCAGCGCGGCTTGGATATTCAGTGTTGCAGCGATTGTTGCCCCCGATATTTTTCCCGACGGCTTTCGCGATGCCGAAGGCCACGTGGGTGTCTATTTCGAAGCGGCAGCGGTCATCGTAACTCTGGTCCTGCTAGGCCAGGTGATGGAGCTGCGTGCCCGTGAAGGCACCGGCAAAGCCATTCGTGCGCTGCTCGATCTCGCTGCTAAGACAGCCCGTGTGATCAGGGACAATGGCACCGAGGATGAAATCCCGCTCGAAGAGGTCGTTGTCGGCGACAGGATCAGAGTGAGACCGGGCGACAAAGTCCCGGTCGATGGCGTGGTTCTCAAGGGGCGCTCATCAATCGATGAAAGCATGATTACCGGCGAGCCCGTTCCGGTGGAGAAAGTCGAAGGGGACGGCGTCACAGGTGCAACAATCAATGGTACGGGCAGTCTCGTGATCGAGGCTAAGCGCGTCGGCTCCGATACGATGCTTGCACAGATCGTCGATATGGTCGCCGCCGCTCAGCGCTCGCGCGCACCAATTCAGAAATACGCCGATAAGGTCGCTGGACTGTTCGTTCCGGCAGTCATTGCGATTGCCATCCTCGCTTTCATCGCTTGGGCTGTCTGGGGACCGCAGCCTGCCTTGGCCTACGCGCTGGTAGCAGCTGTTGCCGTTCTGATCATTGCCTGCCCGTGCGCTCTTGGTCTTGCAACACCGATGTCGATCATGACTGCAACCGGCCGAGGCGCTCAGGTCGGAGTGCTCATCAAGAACGCCGAAGCGCTCGAGCGCTTCGAAACCATCGACACGCTGATTGTCGACAAGACCGGTACGCTCACCGAAGGAAAGCCCAGACTGGTTGCTGTCACCGCCGAGCCAGGGTTTGAACAAACGGAGCTGTTGCGCTTGGCGGCCTCGCTCGAACGCGGGTCCGAGCATCCGCTTGCAGAAGCGATCGTCCGCGGAGCCGAAGAGCGCGGTCTCGAGCTTGCAAGCGCGGAGGATTTCGAAGCGATTACCGGCAAGGGCGTGATTGGCCGCGTGGCCGACAAATCGGTTGCGCTCGGCAACCTCGCACTCATCACCGATATGGGCCTTGATGGCAGATCGCTGAGCGAACAAGCCAATGTCCGGCGCGATGACGGTGAAACCGTGATGTTCGTGGTCGTTGGCGGCCAGATCGCAGGGCTCGTTGCCGTTGCCGATCCGATCAAGGAATCAACCCCGGATGCGATCCGTTCGCTTCATGAACTCGGTCTCACGATCATCATGGCTACAGGCGACAATGAACGCACCGCACAAGCGGTCGCGGCCCGTCTCGGTATCGATGAGGTAAGAGCAGGCGTATTGCCCGAGGATAAGGCCAAGCTCATCCGCGATTTGCAAATGAAAGGCACCAAGGTTGCGATGGCAGGAGACGGGGTCAACGACGCGCCGGCGCTTGCGCAAGCCGATGTCGGCATCGCGATGGGCACCGGAGCCGATGTTGCGATCGAGAGTGCGGGTATTACCCTGGTGAGGGGCAATCTCGACGGCATTGTGCGCGCGCGCAGGCTCGCGCAGGTTACGATGCGGAACATTCGCCAAAACCTGTTCTTTGCATTGATTTATAATGCTTTAGGCGTGCCGATCGCCGCAGGTTTGCTCTATCCTTTCTTTGGCATCCTGATCAGCCCGATGTTCGCGGCCTTTGCGATGAGCGCATCCTCGATCTCAGTGGTGGTCAATTCGCTTCGCCTGCGCGGCGCAAAGCTCTGACCAGCATGGGGCAGCATTGCGCAGTCACACCTGTGGCCAATGTGGTGAATATCCAGCCCTGATAAGCGAGTCTTTATCCAGAAGATATTGATTGCTCGAAAATTTCTTGAGGGATGCGATCGAAATATTCGTACCGGGTCTTGAAACCTTCGCCCGCCTTGAGGCGAATCACGGGGACTGTTTTGCAAACGCACGAGCACGACGACCAGACGAGCGGCACTGGCTCAATAAGCCTTCTTGGCGGTGTCGCGATGGGCACGGGCGTGATGATTGGCGCCGGTATCTTTGCCCTGACGGGCCAGATCGCGGAACTGGCCGGGCCGCTCTTCCCTCTATCATTCATCGCCGGCGCGCTTGTCACGTCGCTTGCCGCATACAGCTACATCAAGATGTCGAACCGCTGGCCTTCATCCGGCGGCATCGCGATGATCCTCCAAAAGGCGTACGGCCCCGGCGTTGTTGCCGCATCGGCCTCGCTCCTGATGGCGCTGTCGATGGTTATCAACGAAAGCCTCGTCGCTCGCACTTTCGCCACTTATGCTCTGCGGCCGTTCGAGTTGGAACAAAACGGTTTGCTGGTTTCAGTCCTGGCGCTGGGGCTGATCGTCTTCGCCTACCTTGTGAACGCCGCTGGAAATCGATCCGTCAGCGGGTTCTCCTTGGTCATGTCAGCTATCAAGATCGGCGGGATCGCCGTGTTTGCTATAGCTGCAATCTGGGTCAGCGGCTTTGCCTCGGGCGCGTTCAGCGAACCTGCCACGACGTCTAGCGGCGAGGCTCTGTTAGCTTCGGTAGCGTTCTCGATCCTGGCGTTTAAGGGGTTCACCACGATAACCAATAGCGGGGGCGAGATTGTCGATCCCCACCGCAATGTCGGCCGCACGATAATGATTTCGATCGCGGTTTGCGTCGTTGTCTATTTGCTGGTCGCGGTTGCTGTAGGCTCAAGTCTCTCGATCGCCCAGATCGTGGAGGCGCGTGACTATTCGCTCGCTGCTGCTGCAGAACCCGCGTTGGGAGACCTCGGCTTTTACTTCACCGTCGCAATCGCGATCACCGCTACGGCTTCTGGTGTCATCGCCAGCGTTTTCGCCGTGTCACGAATGCTGACCATGTTGACCGAGATGGAGATGATCCCGCATAGCCATTTCGGAATGAGTGGCGGCATACGCAGCCATATGCTTGTCTATACGGTGGTCGTTGCAGGCGCTCTTGCGGTGCTCTTCGACCTCTCTCGCATCGCCGCCTTGGGCGCCTTCTTCTACCTTGTAATGGACATGCTCGTGCACTGGGGGGTGTTTCGAAACCTGCGTGAGGAAATCGGCGCGCGCGCATCCATTCTGTTGGCCGCGCTCGCAGCAGACGCGGTGGTTTTAAGCGCATTCACATGGGTCAAACTGAAAAGCGATCCGGCGATCGTCCTCTATGCCGTTCTTGGAATTGGCGCTGTGTTCATCGCCGAGTGGTTCTACCTCGCGCGTAGATCGTCGCAGGCGCAAGATTCCTAACCCAAGATCTCTGTTGAGGAAAGGTGGCGGCCACTCAACCGCGGCCGAGACCATGAGGAAAGTTTCATCAATTTTGAAACTTCTTCGGACGGTTTGGGTAAGAATCCACAACGTCGGAATGAATGAAACGAGGCCTAAATGACCACGAAAACTGCAAAAGTTTACCGGATGGTGATGGACGATCACACCTGTCCCTATGGAATCAAGACGGTCGATCTTCTCAAGCGCCAGGGCTTCGAAGTCGAAGACCATCACTTGACGAGCAGGGACGAGACCGATGCTTTCAAGGAAAAGCATCAGGTCGAAACCACACCGCAAACCTTCATCAACGGAGATCGGATCGGCGGCTATGACGACGTGCGCGAACACTTCGGGAAAAGCCGCTCGCAGCCCGAAGAAGGCGAGACAAGTTATCAGCCTGTAGTGGCGATTTTTGCGGTCGCACTGCTGCTGGGGCTTGGCCTAAGCTGGTCGTTCTTCGAAACGCCTTTCACTGTCCGTGCAGCCGAGTGGTTCGTCAGCCTTTCTATGACGCTGCTCGCGCTTCAAAAGCTGCAGGATGTTCGCAGCTTCTCCACGATGTTCCTGAACTACGACCTGCTCGCCCAAAGGTGGGTGCCCTATTCCTTTATCTATCCCTTCGGCGAGGCAGCCGCCGGAATTTTGATGACTGCGGGCGCCTTGACGTGGCTTTCGGCACCGCTCGCGCTCTTCATCGGGACGGTCGGCGCAGTGAGTGTCTTCAAGGCTGTCTATATCGATAAACGTGAATTGAAATGTGCCTGTGTTGGTGGCGGGAGCAACGTGCCGCTCGGTTTCGTCTCGCTGACCGAGAACCTGTTCATGATTGGTATGGGCCTTTGGATGGGCTTCAAGGCCTTTGCATGATTGGCGCCCTGCTTCTCTCGGTTGCCCTCTTCTTGTTGGCGATTGCCTCACACTTAACGACGCTTGGTGCCGCGCACAGACTTGTCGATAGGCGAACCGATCTCTCTGCGAAGATGGCGGTTTCGCTCATGGTGCTGTTCTCGCACCTCCTGGTTGCGGCCTTGTTCGGTTTTGGGTTCTGGTTCGGCACCGCGTGGGGGCTGGGTAGCTTCGACACACCGGACGCCATGACCTGGATGGACTACTTCTATTTCTCCCTCATCAACGTGACCACGCTCGGATTGGGAGACATTTATCCCACCGATCACCTGAGGGTGATCGCTGGAATCGAGGCCCTGACAGGCTTCGCCTTGATTAGCTGCTCGGCCCAATTGTTCTGGAAGATGATGACACAAGGAGAAACACAATGACCGATAAATCGCACTCCTCTCACGAGGGTGGAGGAGGCAATTACTGGCGTTTCATGGCCATGGTCGCGACATCGACCGCGATCATGTTTTTCCTGATGTATTCGAACACCTTTGACGCCGACGATCTGTTCTGGAGCGAAACGCGCTTTTGGATGACGTTCGTGATGGGCGGCATGATGATGATCGTCATGCTCCTCTTCATGTGGGGCATGTACAAGGATCGCACCAAGAACTTCATCATCGTTGGCGTCGGCGCGCTCACCATGGCACTCGCTCTCTGGCTTGTTCGCAGTCAGACGACGGTCGACGACACGGAATACATGGCGGCCATGATCCCGCACCACTCCATCGCGATCATGACCAGCGAGCGAGCAAGCCTCAAAGATCCCCGTGTGCGCGAACTCGCGAAAGCGATCATCGTCGCGCAGCGCCGGGAGATCGCTGAGATGAAATACCTTATCGATGACATCGAACAAAACGGTCCGCGGACCGAAGAACGTTTGCCTGAGGAGATCCAGCAATGAGAAGCGCCGCTATCCTAACCCTGGCGACCCTTGGCCTCGCTGCGTGCAACACAAACACCGCCCCCGGCAACGACCGCGAGGCACATCTCGATCCGCCCGTGCAAGCAGCTCCCATTGAAGATGCAAGCACCGCGCTTGCCAATCTCAGCCCTGGGCTGATGCTTCCTGAAACCATGACTGATGCCGATCTGGCAGCCCTCGATGCAGAAGGCGATTGCCAATTCCGGCTCACCGAGGTCGCCTATCCCTCATTCGTGTATGACAGCGAAGGGCAAGGAGCGATCAAGATCAACGGTCGGCTCATCCCGGTCTCCAGAGATGAACAAGGGAACTATTCGAATGGCGAGCTTCGGGTGACCACCCGCTTGCTGGATGATGAAGGCACAGCTGGGCTCCGTATGCAGGAAATGATCGTCGTCGCGCCTCGTGCTTCTGATGAGTTTGGTTTCTGGGGCTATACTACTTGCGGGACGGAAGGTGCATGAAACCGCGAGCGCTGATCATGATCGCGCGGCCTGATGTCGCGTTAGCGACAGGCTCTCATGAGATCGCTGCAGGCGGTCCCTGCCTCCTTTCTTGCAGAGAAGAGACAGGGCGGCTTGTGAAACCAGAGCTTAGCATTTAGCGTAAAGACCAAGCATGGCTTTGTATCGAACCTTTCTGACGTTGTTCCTCTGTTTTGGCTTGATCTTCCAAGGGTCAGCGACAGCAGCTGCGATGCCTCAGACAGAGCCGATGCTGGCTTCTGATTGCGCTCAGATGATGCACCACTCGGAAAAAGGTGAGGCCGCTCATCACCATGGCGATGATACTGACGCCCCGTGTGAGAACATGTCGGTTGATTGCTTGCTGGCAATGAATGCGGTTTCTGCTGTTTGGGTGGGGAGCGATGCGCCTTCGCATGTTGTTAAGCCATTTTCCGACGGCCCTGTGTATTTGTCGAACATTACCTCACCTCTGCTCAGTCGCGCTTCTGCGCCCGATTACCCCCCTCCACGAATCTGACTTGATTGAATAACCTGAAGGCGAATTGCCCCTTCTGATTGCGCGGTCTCAGCGCTGCAATGCACCGTCATTGCCGCCGGACCTCGGCACGCACATCAAGTGAGATTTTTCCATGAAACGGTCCATAGGCGGTATCCTTGCCGCCGCCCTGATGCCAGCGCAGGTGGTGCTTGCGCAGCCAATTGGCTATGAAGAAGCCTTGCGAGCAGCGCGCGAAGATCAGCCGCTGCTCCAGGCCGCGCAATTGCGTATCGACGGCACGCGAGATGCCTCGGAAGCCGCAGATGAACTGCCCGATCCTGTGCTGCGTGGCGGGATTGCAAACTTGCCAATTACAGGGCCAGTAGCGTTCGAGTTTGATCGCCAGCTTCCAACGCAGATTGCTGTTGGCATTGAGCAACCAATCCCGAACCTGGCCCGGCGCAGAGCCCGTCGAGACGTAGCGGAGTCAGATGTAGCGCTCGCGCAAATGCGATTTGGGGTTGCGCAGCAGCGGATCGATATCGCCACGTCAACTGCCTGGATCGACCTGTATTATGCGGAGGAAAAACTCGCCTTCGCGCATACGGCTCTCAGCGATCTGCGCAGGCTTCAGCCGGTGGCGAACAGCGCCGTCGCTTCGGGATCGGCTCGTCCGGCCGAAAGCCTCGCCATTCGCCGCGAGCTTCTGGTCATCGAAGATGCGATCACAAGAATTGAAGCCGAAAGAGATGCCGCACGCGCCATGCTCTCGAGCTACATTCGAACGGACAGCCCTGCGGTCGCAGGTAATGCGCCAGCGGCCAATGTCGACAGCGACAGCCTTGAGCAAGCTCTGGACTTCAACCCCGTCATCCGTCTTGCCGACGCAGCGACCGGACGAGCAGAGGCTAGCGCTGACCTGGCGCGCGCTGACTTGCGCCCCGATTTCGGAGTCAGTGTGAATTATGGCCGGCGCGATCCTGCCTTCGGTGATGCATTCTCCGTCATGGGATCGGTCACCCTGCCCATCTTCACCGATCGGCGTCAAAAGCCGCGCATTCGTGCCGCCGAAGCTGAGGCCGCCGCCGCACAGGCGGAGCGCGACGATCGATTGCGGGCGCTGCGAGTCCAATTCGAGTCCGATCTTGCCTCATGGCGCAGCGCGAAGCGCCAATGGGAACGCGCGCGCGATGAATTGCTGCCTCTGGCCCGGCAGAGAGTCGAACTGGAGACGGCGAGCTTCGCCGCCGGAAACGCGGACCTAATCGACGTGATTGCAGCAAAGGCGGATCTAGCTTTGCTCGATCTTGAAATCTTTGAACGCGAAGCTGCGACCGTGGAATGGGCCGAAATGCTTCGCTTGACCTATGGGGAGCAACAGCCATGAGCGATGCGATCAAGAGCTCGGGTCTTTCAAAACGGACCTATGCAATCATTACAGCCGTCGCGCTTGTCAGCCTCGGTGTCGGATACGCGCTCTCGCTCCTAGGAGGTGAGAGCGAGGGTGGGATGTCGGGCTCCTCGGAGACGGAGTGCGAAGAGGTGCTCTACTGGTACGATCCGATGGTGCCGGGACAGCGCTTTGACGAGCCCGGCAAGTCGCCCTTCATGGACATGATGCTGGTTCCAAAGTGCGCGGGAGAAGCGGCCGAAGCGGGCGTGCGGATTGATCCCGGCCTGGTCCAGAATTTCGGCATCCGCACTGCAGCGGCCGAGTTCGGAGTTCTCGAGCCGGAAATCACCGTGACGGGCGTCCTGGCCTACAACAGCCGAGACGTGGCCATCGTCCAGCCAAGAGCAGGCGGTTATGTCCAACGAACCTACGGCCTTGCCAAGGACGACGTGGTGGGTCGAGGCGCTCCCATCGTCGACATTCTGGTCCCTGACTGGGGCGGCGCGCAGCGCGAGTACCTCGCCGTGCTGGATACCGGTGATGCAGCGCTCGCAGATGCCATGCGGCAACGCATGCGCCTGCTCGGCATGACCAATGCAATGATCGCGTCTGTCGAGCGAACACGCCGTGCCCAAACCACAATCACCGTTGCGGCGCCTGTGGGCGGCGCTGTTACCATGCTCGGCGTGCGACCAGGCATGACGGTGATGGAAGGTCAGACACTGGCCGAGATTACCGGCTTCTCCCCGATATGGCTGGAAGCCTCTGTGCCCGAGACACAGGCAGCAAATGTACGGCAGGGTCAGACTGTCAGCGCCACTCTGGCAGCATTTCCCGATGAACGATTTGCGGGGCGCATTACCGCCATTTTGCCCAGCGCCGATGCAGCTAGCCGGACGATCACCGTACGGGCTGAACTACCGAACCCCCGCGGCAGACTGAAGCCGGGCATGTTCGCGCAGGTGTCGCTTTCGCCCGACACGCGTCGTGCGCTGCTGGTGCCGTCGGAGGCGGTCATTCGAACCGGACGCCGCAATCTTGTGATGCTCAAACAGGATGAAGGCGCCTTCCTGCCTGCAGAGGTCGAAATCGGACGCGAGGCGAATGGCAGGACCGAGATCCTCGCAGGCCTTGCCGAAGGCGAAGAGGTCGTCACATCCGGGCAGTTCCTGATCGATTCCGAAGCGAGTTTGGCCGGGATCGATGTCAGGTCGATCGACGGAAGCATGGATATGGCATCCGACGGCCCGGCAAAGATGAAAACCTACACTGCCACGGGAAGCATCACGAAGATTGCCGGAGCTTCGATCACTCTCAATCACGCGCCGGTGCCGGCACTCGAGTGGCCGAGCATGGTCATGCCCTTCGCCCTAGCCGACGCCTCTCTGGTCGAGGGTCTCGAGCCGGGCGATGATGTCGAGTTCACATTCTCGCAAGCCGACACCGGTCCGCGCATCGAGTCCATTCGGAAGGTCGAACGATGATTGCGCGGATTATCGACGCGTCGATTGCCAATCGGTTCTTCATCGTTCTGGCAGCTATCGCAGTCACGCTGGCCGGCTTCTGGGCGGTGCGGGCAACGCCAGTCGATGCAATCCCGGACCTGTCCGACGTGCAGGTCGTGGTGCGCTCGAATTATCCGGGGCAAGCTCCGCGCATCGTCGAGGATCAGGTCACGTACCCGCTTGCGACCACGATGCTGTCGGTGCCGGGCGCGGAAACAGTGCGCGGCTATTCGATGTTCGGCGACAGCTTCGTCTATGTGATATTCGAGGATGGGACGGACCTCTACTGGGCACGTTCGCGCGTACTCGAATATCTCAACCAGGTGCAAAATGAGCTGCCCGAAGGAGTAACCAGTTCGCTGGGGCCGGACGCGACGGGCGTCGGCTGGATATACGAGTATGCTCTGGTCGACCGAACAGGAAACAGCGATCTGGCTGACCTTCGCAGCCTTCAGGACTGGTTCCTTCGCTATGAGCTCCAGACCATTCCCGGCATCGCTGAGGTCGCCAGCGTCGGCGGTATGGTCAAGCAATACCAGGTCGTGCTGGAACCCTATCGGATGGCTTCGCTCGGCGTCACCCACAGCGATGTCGTGCGCGCGATCCAGGCGTCCAATCAGGAGGCCGGCGGCTCGGTTGTCGAAATGGGTGAGGCGGAATTCATGGTCCGCGCCTCGGGCTATCTCACGTCCCTCGAAGACTTCAGGCAAATCCCGCTCAAATCGGTCGGGAACGGTATCCCTGTCACCTTATCCGATGTCGCCACGATCCAGCTTGGCCCAGAAATGCGGCGCGGCATTGCCGAACTCAACGGTGAAGGCGAGGTCGCAGGCGGCATCGTCGTCCTCAGGCAAGGCGAGGATGCACGCGCTACCATCGCAGCAGTTGAAGAGAGGCTGGAAGTACTCAAGCCCAGTCTTCCCGAAGGGGTCGAGATTGTCACGACCTATGATCGATCGAAGCTCATCGACGCCTCGATCGACAATTTGACCGGCAAACTCATCGCCGAATTCATAATCGTCGCGATCGTCTGCGCTCTGTTCCTGTGGCACGTCAGATCCGCGTTTGTCGCCATCGTAACGCTCCCGCTAGGGGTTTTGGCCGCCTTCATTGTAATGCGTTTCCAAGGCGTCGATGCCAACATCATGTCCCTTGGCGGGATTGCCATCGCCATTGGCGCGATGGTCGATGCGGCCATCGTCATGATTGAGAACGCGCACAAGCATATCGAGCATTGGGAAGAGGATCACCCGGATGAAGAGCTGTCCGATAACGAGCGCTGGAAGCTGATCGCCGAAGCCTCGAAAGAGGTGGGGCCAGCGCTCTTCTTCAGCCTTCTGATCATAACCCTCTCGTTCCTGCCGGTGTTCACACTGCAGGCTCAGGAGGGGCGCCTCTTTTCGCCGCTGGCGTTCACCAAGACCTATGCCATGGCAGCGGCGGCGATCCTGTCGGTAACCCTCGTGCCCGTCCTGATGGGCTGGCTCATTCGCGGGAAAATCCCCAAGGAGGATACCAATCTCCTCAACCGTGCTCTGACCAAGGTCTATCGGCCGGGTCTCGATTGGGTGCTCAGCCGGCCCAAGACCACTCTGGTCGTGGCAGGGCTCGTGTTCCTTACAACGCTGGTCCCGTTCACCCGTCTTGGCGGTGAATTCCTGCCACCGCTCGACGAGGGCGACTTGCTCTACATGCCGAGCGCGCTGCCCGGCCTGTCACCGGGTGAGGCCTCGGCCTTGCTTCAGCGGACCGATCGGTTGATCAAATCCGTTCCCGAAGTCGAGACCGTGTTCGGGAAGGCAGGGCGTGCGGACACCGCGACCGATCCGGCGCCGCTCACGATGTTCGAGACGACTATCCGTTTCAAACCTCGCGAAGAGTGGCGGCCCGGAATGACGCCGGAGAAGCTCGTCGAAGAGCTGGACCAGGCTGTGCAGGTGCCAGGCCTCGCCAATGTGTGGGTTCCGCCGATCCGTAACCGCATCGATATGCTGGCGACCGGTATCAAGAGCCCGATCGGGGTAAAAGTGTCCGGTGAAGACCTCGCCGAGATCGAGCGCGTGGCGTTGCAGGTCGAGAACGTCGCGAAACAGGTTCCCGGCGTCAGTTCCGCCTTGGCAGAGCGTCTTTCGGGAGGCCGCTATGTCGATGTGGACATCGACCGGGTCGCCGCAGCGCGTTTCGGGCTGAATATCGCCGATGTTCAGCAGATCGTGTCGGGTGCGATTGGCGGCGCGAATATCGGGCGGACCGTCGAAGGGCTGGCGCGATATCCGATCAATGTGCGCTATCCGCGCGAGATCCGCGACAGCATCGGTGAACTGCGCGCGCTTCCTTTGCTTACTCCGTCCGGGCAGCAGATTACTCTGGGTACAGTTGCGCAGGTGAGCGTCAGCGATGGCCCACCGATGCTCAAGAACGAGCAAGGACGTCTGATCAGCGTGGTCTATGTCGACACACGGGGACGTGACCTCAGTTCTGTCGTAAGCGACCTTCAGGCAGCGGTGTCGGAGGGCGTCGATCTGCCTGCGGGCGTAAGCATCTCTTATGCGGGGCAGTTTGAGTATCTCACTCGCGCCAATGAACGGTTGCAGGTCGTCATTCCCGCAACGCTCGGCATCATTTTCGTCCTGCTCTATTTGATCTTCCGACGGTTCGACGAAGCGCTGCTTGTCATGGGCACGCTGCCCTTCGCCCTTACCGGCGGGTTCTGGCTGCTCTACCTGATGGGCTACAACCAGTCGGTCGCCACGTCGGTGGGTTTCATTGCCCTCGCCGGCGTGTCGGCCGAGTTCGGCGTTATCATGCTGATCTATCTCAAGTCTGCGCTTGCCAAGGGCCGAGGCGAACTCGATGCGGAAGACGTGGGCGAAGCCATCAGGGAAGGCGCGCTGCTACGCGTCCGCCCCAAGGCGATGACGGTGGCCGTCATACTCGCCGGTCTCTTCCCGATCCTGATTGGAACCGGAGCGGGATCGGAGGTCATGAGCCGCATAGCCGCGCCGATGGTCGGCGGCATGATCACCGCCCCGCTGCTGTCCATGTTCGTTATTCCCGCCGCATACCTCTTGATGCGGCGCCCCCGGCCCGAGCGGTCACCACAATCTGAAGGAGAAACTGAATGCGTACCTCAACCCTTATGATGCTGCTTGCTGCGCCCCTGGCCCTCGCTGCTTGCGATAGCGCGCAGGAAACAGAGACCATGGAAGACATGCCGATGGACGGGATGGCGATGGAAGGACACGACATGTCGGCGATGGATGCGGTTGATGGCGCAAAAACGGCCAGCGCTGTAGGAACCGTCACCGCCATCGATGCCGAGACAGGCACCATCACCGTCGATCATGAACCCGTTGCAGAACTGGGCTGGCCGCAGATGGTCATGGCATTTGATGCCAGCGAGGAAGTGCGCGGCGACATCTCGGTTGGCGATGCGATCAAATTCACGGTCGAGGCGACCGATGAAGGCAACACGATCACCGCGATCACGAAGCAGTAAGCCTGCGAAACTTTTCGCACAAGAAAAGCGTCACCCTTGGCCGACCAACCACTGGCTCGGCCAAGGGTGCTTGTTTGGGATAGATTGTCGCAATTCCGATCGAAATAAGATCCGTATCGCGGCTCGATATGGCAATCGCACATGTTGCCTGATTTTTGTGAAACCGGAATTATCCGGATAATGTGCGCGTTATACGAGGCTAAACTTAGCCATGGCTTGATGCGTCAGCTCGATAGAGGAGCAAGCCCAGTCCAGACGCTTTCAAGACCTTTTGATACGAGCGATCCAGTCGTTGACTTCGGACTCCACCCAGACGGTGCAGCGAGACCCGAGCGACCTCGATTGCGGAAACCGCCCTTCCCTCATTCTCTGGTAGATAGCTGTGCGCCTGAGGCCTACGCGCTCCATGACTTCAGGAAGGCGCAACAGCCGCTCTGATGGCTCCGCAACATAGTCAACGGCGTTCGCCGGACCGCCCGAGAGTGGAGTTTCCGGTTTAGTCATCGACCCTCCCGTTGACGTTCTCGATATAGAGTGCGTCTCTTCGTTCGAGATCATCAATGTGATCGGAGAGGAGGCGTGCGAGCCTTTGCGCTGTTCCCTTCGCCCAGCGTGGCCGCACTTCCTGCAGCCTTGAGCCGAGTTCGCAGGTCAAGGCGACGGGTAGTCCGGTAAAGAATGCGCCGAGGAAGTCGCCGACCTCGGTATCGATCCACTGGATCGCCTGGTCCGCGTCGGTCAGTATGAAAAGCGCAAGCGACAGCTTCGGATCGACCCCGCAGGCGTTCAATATGTGCGATGCTTCAGCAAGTGAGGCTGCCCGTTCGCCGGTCAGGATGCGGCGGAGCGCATCCTTATGGATTGATGTTTGACGGGCAATCTCGATGCGAGTCTTGCCGCAGTTCGAGACAGTGGCAGCCAGTAAGCTGGCGAGACCTTCATGCAGTTGTTTGCCTGCGGACTTGTCGGGACTGACCAATGGACCTTCCTAAGGATTGCTCAACTAAAGAGTCGCGCTAACCGAGCAGGAAGACTGTAGGAAAGTGAAAAGAACAAAGATAGAACTTATAGGATGAGGCGGATCGTCGCCGAATCTTGATTCGCGCAGAAGCCGGTCGTCAAAGCGCAATACCCGTCACTCGCGGCGCATATCTCGGTCATCGAGATGCAGGACCACGACCTGAGAGCGCAATTCGCAGCCGATCGCGGAAAATTGTCGCTTTTCGCCTGGTCATTGATCGGCCCAGTCACGATCGGAGTTTCCTACACCCTCCCTTTGGATCGAGGAAAGAACATACAGCGAACGCATCGCTGCCAATGTTTGAAACGGAGTTCCTCGATGACCAAAGCAAGCACCCTTCCGCAACACCACAAGAACAGCGTTCGCGCCCGCGACTACTTTCTTCCCGCTGCCATAGCTCTTGCCTGCGCCAGCGCAGCCTATGCCGGCGCGGATACGACCTTCGACCCTGCGCTGCAGAAATTTACCGACTTCCTCGAAGGCTCAGGCGGCAAGATCATCACCGTCCTCAGCCTTGCCGGCGGCCTTATCGCGCTTGCTTCAGGCCGTTTCGCGCTCGGACAGGTAGCCGTGCCAGTGGGCGTCGGCATCGGTGTCGGCACCGGCGTTCCGATCGTCACCTCGGTCGTGACCGCGACCATCTGATCGCAGGTCTCGACAGGAGGGCGGCATGGCCAACACATACCTCGTTCCACGGCGGCTCGACGATCCAGAACTGATCGGCTTCTGGACCATCGACGAGTTTGCGGGACTTCTTGTCCCGTTCGCCTGGGGCATCCTGGCACAGCACATCATCATCGGCACGGTCCTTTCTGGAATTACCTGGTTTGCCCTTCGAAAGGCGAAGGCGTCAGGTGCAGGGTCGAAACTGGTGCACGCTGCCTACTGGTATCTGCCGGGGAGCTTCCTCGGTTTGAAAGCCACGCCGCCCTCCCATTGCCGCCTGCTCGCAGGCTGAGGGAGGACATCCATGAACCACGAATTCGCCTACGAGGAAGCGCAGCGACATTTGAAGCAGCGCAATCGCTTTGCGGCGCTTGCCGGTGTGCTCGGTCTCACCACCGTGCTCGCAGTCGGCGCGGCGGCAACGCGCGACGAAACGCTCGTGCTTGTTCCAGTCACGTCCGAGCGGATCGCGCTCAGCAGCGGCGGCATCGAAACGCACTATCTCGAGCTCGTCACCCGCGACACCGCGCTGATGCTCCTCAACCGCGCGCCGGAAAGTCTCAACTACTGGATGGAGCAAATCCTGAAGGTGGCCGATCCGGCCTCGCGCGGCCACCTCAAGGCCGAGCTCGTCAAGATTGTCGACGAACAACGAGGCTCGGATATCAGCCAAGCCTTCGTCATCGCCTCGATGCGCGTCGATACAAAGGCGCTGACCTCCACTGTCACTGGCACGCTCAAGACCTTCGTCGGAGCACAGGTCATCGCGAGCCAGGAGCGCAGCTTCGAATTCACCTGGAACCGCCGCGGTCTCAGTCTCGGCCTCTCGGGTTTCCGCCAGCTTCCCAACACCACCGAGGAGGTAGACCTATGAGTCTCCTTGCCCGTCCCTTCCCGGCCGCACTGACCAGCGTCGCCCTCGCCGCACTGACTTTCGCATCTGCTACGCCAGCCCAGGCGGACCAGTTCTTCGAGGCCGCCGATGGCGCAACGATCGACTGCGTCCTGGCGCGCGGTGCGCTCACCCGCATCGCGCTCGTCGAAGACGGCTTCGCCAATGTGTCCAAGATGGCGAGCGGCTTTCCCTACAACGATTTCGAAGTCACCCACGAGCCGGTGCGCGGTGACATCTATGTCTCGGTGCCGCCGCAATATGCGAGCGTCCGAGTCAGCTTCTTCGCGACCAGCAGCGCGGGCCATGTGTACAAGTTTGCCTGCCGCGTCGAGGGTGAGGAAGCGAGCCAGCTCTTCGTCACCAATCCGGCCCTTGCCAAGTCCGAGGCCGCCGACTGGGAAGAAGGCTCACCGAGCCGCGATGACGCCACGCTTCGCCTGATCGAGGCCATGGCGAATGACGCGGTGCTGCCCGGGTTTCGCGCACGGGCTGCACTTTCACGACCGCGCCGGACGGGCAGTCTCGAGGTCCAGCAAGTCGCCGAATACGAAGGCGCCGAGCTGACTGGCCAGGCATTCACCCTGCGCAACCTCGGTTCCGAACCCATCGATCTTGCCGGCGAGCGAGCGGCTCCTGCGGGCGCACTTGCCTTTGCCTATGGCCGCGACGCGCTTGCTCCCGGAGAGACGACACAAGCCTTCCTCGTCTTCGCCAAGGGAGGGCTCGACTAATGGCCGACAACAGCTCGCATGGCTCAGGAGGCCAAAGCGCCAAAGACCAGGGCAACGCCAAGCGCGCGAAGCTCAACTCCGCGATCGCGCAGCGACAGAAGCTATTGCTCGGCGGAATTGGTGCAGTCGCTCTGATCGCCGGGTCGATGTTCATCTTCGGCGGCGAGGACGCGCAGGACGGCGAAGAGGGCGGTGCAACCACCATCGATACCGGCGGCCTCGTCAATCGCAATCTGTCACAGCGCGAGTTCGTTGCCACCTACGGCAACCGCCTCGACGCGCAGGGAAAGGCGATCAAGGATCTCCAGGAAAGCCAGCTTCCCAAGAGCGCGATCGAGCAGGAGCTCGAAACCCTGCGCGGCGAGAACGCGCGGATGCTGAGCGATGGCCAGGCGGCGATCGATGCAATCTCGGCGGAGAATGCGGTGCTGCGCAGCGAGCTCGAGACCGTCCGGGCCAATCCGCCCACCGCACCGGTTGCTCCTGTCGATCCGCGTCAGGCAGGCCTTCCGCCCTCTACGCTCGATCCCACAGCGTTGGCCGAACCCAAAGCGAGCCTGCTGAGCTTCGAGAGCGAGAAAGCGAAGGCTTCACATGCGAGATCGAGCGATGGCTCGCCGCTGCTGCTGCTCGAGGCAAGCCGCGACTACCTGCCGCCCAACAGTTATGCGCCTGCGACCGTAATCGTCGGCGTCGACGCATCGACAGGCGTCACCAGCCAGAGCGATCCGCTTCCCGTGGTGCTGCGCATCACCGGACCTGCACGCTCGGTGCTCAAGGGCAATCGGTTGCTTACCACCGATCTAACCGGCTGCCTGGTCAATGGCGCAGCGCGCGGCGATCTCTCGTCCGAGAAGGTTTACGTCAAGCTCGTACGCATGACCTGCGCGCAGCCCGGCGGTCGCTACGCGGTCAGCGAGGTCAAAGGGTTCATCGCTTTTGCCGGAAAGTCCGGCGTGCGCGGCCGCGTCGTCAGCCGCGAAGGCAGTCTTGTCAGCCAGGCTCTGCTCGCCGGGATCGTCGGCGGCTTCGGACGCGGTTTCTCGGCCAACGCCAACGGCGTCTTTGCAGGGCGTGTCGGCGAAGACGGCGCGCGCGAGGCACTGTCCCCCACCGACATCCTTGCAGGCGGCTTCGGCCAGGGCGCGGGCGAAGCGGCCGACACGGTCAGCAAATACCTCATCGAACGCGCAGAACAGTATCAACCCGTCGTCGAGATGCCGACCGGCATCGCAGTCGAGATCGTCTTCCTCGACGGCGTCCATGTCAGGAGCACTTCTCAATGAACTTTAACGAATTCCGGCCGGGTCTGAAGTCCCGCTTCGCCCACCTCTCGCTTGCCGCAGCCAGCGCAGCGGCGCTGCTTACCAGCGGCGTTGCGGTGGTCACCGCCATGCCGGCTCAGGCTGCTATTGCGCGTGATGTCGCACAGGCCTTGAAGTTGCGCCTGCCCAAGACGCCGATCGACGCGCTCGACTGCACGACATTCGCGCCGTGGTGCGAAGTCGTCTCGGGCGAGAGCCTGTTCTATATCGACGAGGCCGCCCGCTATCTTTTCGTCGGGCGTCTCTACGACCTCGAAGAGCGTCGCGACGTCACTGCCGCTCGGCTGCTCGAGCTCAATCCGGACCTGCTCGCTGCCGGGGCAGCGCGGGCGGCAGGCCGTGCGGAGACGCGTTCTCCCGAACCGCGAACCTCGCCCGCGAAAACCAGGGTGGACCTCTCAGGCCTGCCCAAGGATGGCGCGGTCGTCTGGGGCAACCGCAAAGGGCCGCGTCTCGTTGTCTTCTCCGATTTCCAATGCGGCTATTGCCAGCGGCTGACCGGCGAGCTCGAAAAGGCCGGCGTGCTGGTCGAGGAGCGCCCGATCTCGATCTTCGGCGCATCGAGCCGGCGAATGTCTGAAGGCGTGCTCTGCGCCAAGGACAAGGCAAGGGCGCTCCATGCTGCCTATGCCGGGCGCGCACCTTCGGCCCAGGCCGATTGCGACGCTGGCGAGGCGCTCGATGCCAACGAAGCCTTCGCGCGTGCCAATGGCTTTGCCGGAACCCCGGTGATTGTGCGCGCGAGCGACGGCGCAGTCCTCCACGGCTACCGCGATGCGGCAACGCTGAAGAAGTTCGCAGGCGCCAAGCCGGGAACTGAACAATGAGCCCGCGCCTCATCAAACTCGGCGCGCTGACAAGCCTTGCTTTGACAATCGGCGGCTGCACGACGCTCGGCAGCAACGTCAAAGGCGATTTCGCCTGCCGCGCACCCGAAGGTAGCTGCGCACCTACCTCTGCGATCGACGAGCAGGCGACGAAAGCCTTGCAACCACAGGGCACGAAGGCTTCTTCCACGCTAGCTACGAATGGTCGCACCTTGCGCGTCGTTCTCGCAGCCTGGCGTGACGCGAACGGGCGCGAGCACGAAGCGCGCGTGGTCCACGTGCCCCTTGCAGAGAAATCTGCATCGAGCTGGCGAGCCCCGCTTTCGACCGGCGATGTCCTGCGCGCGCTCGGCCGCACCAGTCAGAACTCGCCCGGCACAACCGGCACCGGTGACGCAACGGGCGGTGACACCGTTCCTTCTTCCCTCCCCCAGCAGCTTCCGGACGTCCTGGTTATCCCCTCCCAGGGTGCGCCGGAGCTGCCCGGCGCTTCGGCGCCGGACCAAGGGGCACCTGGCCGTCCCCCCTCCCCGGGCCGGGTGCCCCACCCTGTTACGTCTGAAGGAGAGACGCGATGAACCTCTCGCTTGCTTCTGCACGCGATGCGCTGCTCTCCGGACTGTTCGGGGACGCGAAGCGCGCCGACCATCCGCAGGCCCACTTCTCGCTCGACATGCTGTCGGACTGGCTGGCCTACCGAGTCTTCGACGAGGGACCCGGAATCTATCGCAACGCGCACTCGAAGGGCTTCGTCCTAGAAGTGACCCCGCTGATCGGTGCGGACGAGCGCACCGGCGAAATACTAGGCCAGTTCTTTTCCGAGAGCCTGCCGCAGGGGGCCTGCCTCCAAGTCCTGAACTTTGCGTCGCCCAGGATCGGGGCGATCGTGGCCCCGTGGTTTGGACCGCGCTACGAACAGGGCGGCATCTACGAAGCCATCGCGAAAGCGCGCGTGGGCCGGCTCTACGATCTCGTTTGGCAATCGGGCTCGGCGCATGCACCGTTTCACGCGCGCCATGTTCGCCTGATCGTCTCGCTCGGTGTCCCGGTTCCGGGCCATGTCACGGATGCAGAGCTGACCGAATGCCGCGACGGGCTTATGGGAATGCTCAATTCCTTAGGGCTCGCGTCGAACGCACTCGAGCCGGCGGGTCTCCTCGAACTCGTTGACGAGCTGACCTCGCCGACAACAGCGCGCGAACCCGAGCGCACACACTGGAACCGGGAAGACACGCTCGATGCCCAGGCCATCCGGCGCGACATCGAACTCGAAGTCGAGGACGACCGGCTGATCCTGCGCACCGAGCGCTTTCGCGAAACGGGGCGTGGCCGCGATGGCGTACCGCAAATGGGCGAATGCTATCCCGACCGCTTCGATGTGCGCCATTACGGCGTGCGTTCGACGCCCGAGCGCTGGGCACCGTGGGAATGCGCACGGCTGATCGGCGACATGTTCACCGACAAGCTGCGCTTTCCCTGCCCCGCCGCGACCATGCTGTGTCTGCACTATCCAGACCAGGAAGCCGCAGCCGCGCGCGCGGGCTACAAGTTCATGCGCACCACCAGTCTTTCAGAGACCAAGAGCGCGCGCTTCCTCCCAAAGCTTTCCGAGCAATCGGCCGAATGGAAGCACGTCCAGGCCGAGCTCCAGGCTGGCAAGAAACTGGTCAAGCTGTTCTACGGGCTCACGACAATCTCGCCATTGGGCGATGGCGATGCGCACGAGCGCACGGTCAAGGCGATCTACAAGGCGGCCGGATGGGATCTTGCCGACGAACGTTTCCTGCAGTTGCAAGGTCTCGTCGCCGCCTTTCCCTTGAGCCTTGCCGACGGGCTCGTCCACGACATGGCGCGTCTCAAGCGTTTCCGCACGATGCTTTCGACCACGGCGGCTAACATCGCGCCGATGCAGGGCGAGTATCTCGGAGGCGAGATACCGCATCTGCTGCTTCTTGGACGACGCGGCCAGCCTTTCTTCTGGTCACCCTTCGAAAACAAGGCAGGCAATCACAACATCGCGATCTGCGGGAAGTCTGGCTCGGGTAAGTCGGTGCTGCTGCAGGAGCTGTGCACTGCCTTGCGCGGTGCCGGCGCCAAGGTTGTCGTGATCGATGACGGGCGCAGCTTTGAGCATTCGGTCAAATTGCAGGGTGGCCGCTTCGTCGAGTTCACGCTTGCCTCGGGCTTCTCATTGAACCCCTTCTCGATGGTCGATGATGCCCGCGCGCATGAGGACGAGGATTACCGGCTCGATTGCTTTGCGATGATCAAGGCGATCGTCGGCCAGATGGCACGGCCGAGTGCAGCACCCTCGGACACCGAACGCGGCCTCATCGACCGGGCGGTGACGCAGGTGTGGGAAGCGCTCGGCAGCGGCGGCGCGATCGACGATGTCGCGCATGCCCTCCATTCTAGCGACAACGAGGCGGGCAAAGATCTCGCCACCGCGATCGCGCCCTTCTGCCGCGGTGGGAGCTATGCCGGGTTCTTCTCGGGAAAAGCAAGTTTCGCGCTCGAAGACGATTTTACCGTGTTCGAGATGAGCGACCTTGCGAGCCGCGAGGAACTCAGAAGCGTCGTCCTATCGGCGATCATGTTCATGACCGGCCAGGCGATGACGCGCAGCTCGCGCGCGACCAAGAAACTGCTGCTGATCGATGAAGCCTGGGCCATGCTCAAGGGCGGCTCGATGGGAGAGTTCGTCGAGACCTACGCCCGCACCGCGCGCAAATATGGCGGCGCGCTTGCGACCGCCACTCAGTCCTTGAACGACTATTACAAGTCCGATGGCGCGCGCGCCGCGCTTGAAAACAGCGACTGGATGCTGGTGCTCCAGCAGAAGCCCGAGACCATTGCCGATTTCCGCAAGGAAGCGCGGCTCGACATGGACGACCGGACCGAGACGCTGATCCGCAGCCTGAAGCGCTCGGGCACCGAATACAGCGAGATCTATCTGAAAGGTCCGGAGATGGAGGCCGTCGGACGGCTCGTGCTCGATCCGCTCTCGGCAACCATCTTCTCCTCCGATCCCGACACCTATGCCGAGATCCACCGCCATGTCGAAAGCGGGATGCCACTGGAGCGCGCGGTCGCGCTGGTCGCAGGTGTGGAAGGAGCTGCATAATGACGCTCGAAACCACCACGCTCGTAGACCGCGTCCCGCTCCCGACACCAATGACGGCAAGGCCTGATCGTCAACCCATCGACTGGCTGGAGCTGTTTCAGGGCACCTGTCTCGTTCTGATCGAAACTACAGGCTTCGCAGTTACCACGCTTCTTCTGGTCCTCGGCCTGCCGCTGTTCGTGTTTTTGGCTGTAGCAGGCTGGGACCTGGGATTGCTTTTCGCTCAGCTCGGCAACCTCGCCGACCATTACCACACCGCCGAACCGATCGCGCGCCGCTTCTTTGCGCAGGACCTCCAGATCGCATTCCTCATTGCCGCCGGAGGCCTTGCCTTGCTGCGCATGCCCGCCTTCCTGCGCCGTCTCGATCGCCGCCTCAATGAAGGAGACCCTGCCCATGTCTGATCAGGTCCACACTTCGCATTCGCTCGCTCTCAAACTGGTAGCCACCGCAGCCCTGGTTGCGGCGCTGCTCTGGGGCGCCTGGGTGACGCGCGAGATCGCCAGCTCTCCTGAGCAGCGCATCGTCACCGTCCGCCTCGCCGAAACCATCGGAAGCTTCGTCGAGGAGGCCGCGCGCGCCGATGCCGATCCGGCAGCGGTTCAGGCCGCAAGCCTTGCCTACCTCCAGGCTGCGGAAAACGCGGTTGCCGAGATGGGGAACGATGGCCGCGTGCTGCTGATGGCAGAAGCGGTTCTTGCAGGGGCCGCCGAAGATGCGACCCCCGAACTCGAGCGCCGTATCGCCCAAAAGCTTGATCCCAAGACACTCGAAGATGGAGAGCAGCCATGAGACTGCGACTCCGCTTGCGCCGCCCCTTGCTTCTGTCCGGCCTCGTCCTGCTGCCTTTTGCTTGGGCACCGCTCGATGCTTTCAGCAAGGACCACGCCTTCCTCATCAATGCCAGCCCGAGCCTCCCCAACTGGGCTTTCTGGCTCGATAAAAAGGCACCAATCGCGCGCGGTAGCCTGATATTCTTCGAGCCGCCGCGAAGCGAACTCGTCGAGACACATTTCGGTCAAGCACCGCAAATGTTCGGCAAGCGCGTGCTGGGCATGCCCGGCGATATCGTGCGCCACGAGGACGATGGAGTGTTCATCAATGGCAAGAAGGTCGCGACGCGGCTTGAGGTCACCCGCCTTGGCATTCCGCTCACGCGCGGTCCCGAAGGCGCGATACCGGACAATTGCTACTACACCGGAACGGGCCATCCGCGCGGCCTCGACAGCCGCTACGCAGAGATCGGGCTCGTGTGTCGCGGGCAAATCCTCGGCAGCGGGAGGGCGATCCTGTGATGCGTTCCCTCCTTCCGCTGGGTGCACTTCTCCTCGCTGCACTCCCGGCAAGCCTTCAGGCACGCGACTATGGTCAACGCGGCGCGGTCTTCCCGGTCATCGAGCGCGACCTCTTGGAACAAATACATTCGCGCCTCACCGCAATGGAAGCCTCGGGCGAGACTGCCCGGCTCAACCAGGAATTGAAGCGACGCACCATCGCGCGGGTCAACCGGCCTGACCCAGTCGGCGGCCTGATCCGCGCGAGCGAAAATCGCAGCTGGCCGTTCGATCCGACGATCACGCTTGCCGCCGATATCCGCGGCGCCAAAGGCGAACTGATCCATGCTGCCGGAACGCAGGTCAATCCGCTCGACAGCGTCAAGCTACGTTCCGACCTCCTGTTCCTCGACGGCGATGATCCGGCGCAGATCCGCTGGGCACTGAGACAGGACGCCAATGCCAAGCTGATCCTCGTGAAAGGCGCACCGCTCGAGCTGATGAAGGCCCGCCAGCGCCGCTTCTATTTCGACCAGCGCGGAAAGCTCACCGAGAAATTTGGCATCAAGGCCGTCCCCGCGCGCGTGCGCCAGAACGGGCGCGTCCTCGAAGTGAGCGAGATCGCGCTGCCGCCCCGAAAGGCCCAGCCATGAGCAGCATCCGCGCCTTCCTCATCCTCGTTACAGCGGCATTGTCGCTCGCTCTTTCCTCACCGGCCTCAGCCGATGCCGGTCCGGGCAAATGCACCGGGCAGTTCGTCAATCCGATCACCGACATCTGCTGGTCGTGCCTGTTCCCGATATCTGTCGGCGGGCTCGAGATCTGGCCGAGCAACCGTCCCGATCCCGACAACCCCGACCTGCCCGTGTGTCTGTGCGGGCTCCGGCCCGGCATCGCGATGGGGTTCTGGGAGCCGGTGCGGCTTGCCGATGTCAGCATGAAGCCGTGGTGCTTCGTCAATTTGGGCGGGATGAAGCTCGATCCCGGCTTCGATATCGGCTTCCGCTCAATCTCGGGTCCCTCGGCGGTGGGCGGCGCGAGTCAGTATTATTCGAGCTGGCACGTCCACTGGTACGCCTATCCGCTGATCTACTGGATGGAGATCGTTGCCGATTTCCTGTGCCTCGAGCCGGGTTCGATCGACATCCTCTATATCTCCGAGATCGATCCGTTGTGGCAGGACAGCGAGCTTACCGCGATCATCAACCCCGAAGCGGTTCTCTTCGCCAACCCGCTGGCGCTCGCCGCCTGCGCGGCGGATTGCGCTGCATCGACCGCTAACCTGCCGCTCGACGAAATGTTCTGGTGCGCAGGCTGCCAGGGTTCGATGTATCCGATGAACGGCAATGTCTCGGCCTCGATCGGACACGTCCAGGCCTCGCGGCTCGTGCTCTCGCGCTTTGCCTACAAGCTCCACCGCGAACTCGTCTCGTGGGGCACGATGGGCTCCAAAGGTCTTTGCGGAAAATATCTGATGCCGGTGATGCGCAAGCAGCAATACCGCTTCCAGGCCACCAATCCCAATCCGGCAACCAAGGGCCGTTACGCCTGCCCGCCCATCGGTGCCTCCACCACCTTCCAGTCCCCCGGACAGGTCATTCCCGCCATCGGCGAAGACATGGGATACCTCGTCTGGCGCAAGAGGAATTGCTGCGCGCTATGAGAAACGCCTTCCCCCTGCTCGTCACTATCAGCCTTGCAACCGCCGCCGCCTTTGCCGCCGCGTCTGCGCAGGAGAGTTCGCCCGAACTCGATCTTGCTGAAATCCGCGCTCGCGCCAGTGAGCATACTGCCGATGCCGAAGCGCTCGCCACGTCGGTAAGGACCAAGGCCGATGCGCTGGCAGAAGACGCGCGCGCCGCTCAGCAAACGGCCTATGATAACCGCACAGCCTATGCAGAAACGGCGCAAGCGACTGCGGATACCGGCCCGCTCGATCTTGATGGCATGATCCGCGCTCAGGCCGATGCGGAATTGGCAGCGATGGGCGAGACGCCCCGGTTCATTGCCTTCGCTTCGCTGGGAATGCCCGAACCATCGCTCAAGGCACTGGTGCGCGATGTCTCGAGAGCCGGCGGCGTCACCGTGCTGCGCGGATTCCCGCAAGGCGACAGCGCGCGCTTCAAGAAGCGCATCGCTGCGATCTGGAGCGATGGTAGCGAGGCCGGTGCGCTCGGGATAGACCCGCGCCTGTTCCGCGCCTTCGATATCGAGGTCGCGCCGAGCTTCGTTATGATCGCGAGCGACTTCGCCCCCTGCGACGGGTTCAACTGCAGCGATATCATCCCGCCGCACGACCGCATTGCAGGCAATATCAGCGTTGCCGAAGTGCTCGATACCTTTGCTTCGGGACGCGGTCCGGGCGCGCAGCTCGCACGCATGCATCTCCGCCGCCTCGAAGGAGAGCGGCCATGAGACCCACCCAATCGCTTCGCCTTGGACTGCTTGCCTTTCTGGCCGTCGCCGCGCCCCTCTCCGCGCAGCAACAGGACGCGCGGGCCGAGGGAAAGGCCTTTGGCGAAAGCCTGCGCAGCGAAGCGCAGGCAGCCGCCAGGTCGCAGCCCAACGCATCCACCCTCCCCAATTATGATCGCAACGCAGTGCGCGACCTTGAAACGCTCGCCGATAATCCCGACCGGATCGAGAGCAATGCCGGGGCGGCGGCCACCGGACACCAGGGCTATCGCGCGATGCGCGACAGCATCGCCAACCGCGCGCGTTTCGACAGGCAAGACATTGAAGACGTGATCGCGCGAAGCCTCGCGATCAACGAGACGCCGCTCGACTACACCAGCGGCATGGAGATCTCGGGCAGCCAGGGCAAATGCGTTGCCCTGCCGCCCGGCTCGGGCTCGGCGGGAACGTACACCGCGACCTGCAACACCGGCACGCGGATCGACCAGTCGGCGGGCCAATGCGCGGTTCCACTCGCTGCCAAGGTGACCCAGCGCCAGCAATGGCATTACCTCTGCAACGACACCGGCATCTATCAGGGACTTCCATGGTGCTCCGCATTCGATGGCGGCTCGTGCCGCATAACCGGCTATCGCCCAGGTCCATGTCTGCAATGGTGGCAGGACCAGTTTACCCGCTACTGCACCGAGCCTGGCGATCCGATCGCCGAAATCTCCTGCGATGCGCCCGATGCCCGTTACACGCCCTATGCGGTAACCACCGACAGCACGGTCGACACCGTTCCAGACGAGAGCCAGTGCACGGGCTTTGCCGACAATGGCGACTGCACGCTCGACGCAGAGATTTGCACCGATTCAGATCCACAAACCCGCGTGGTCGATGGCGTCTCGGTCACCCGGCCCTGCTGGGAATGGCAGCGCAGCTACACCTGCACCTCGCGCGAAGCGGCAACCGATTGCTCGGATATCGAAAGCCAGGGCACCTGCCGGTTTGTCCGCGAGGAATGCCTCACCGAAGAGACGCCTTGCGAGACCTGGGAGCGCATATACGAATGCCCGCTCCCCGATACCGAGAATGGGGCGCAGTATGTTTGCGATGGCGATGTCTATTGCATCGACGGCAGTTGCGAGACGATCGAGCGCAGGGCCAATGACGAGTTCAAGGATGCGGTCACCGCGCTCCATGCGATGGACGAAGCGCGCGGTCAGTTCGATCCGAACACGCTGACGCTGTTCCGGGGAACGCGCAACACCTGCTCGTCCAAGGTCTTCGGCGTGCTCAACTGCTGCAAGGGCAAGGGTTTCCCGCTCATTCCGGGGATCAGCCTCTTGGTCGCGCTCGGCTGCGACCGCGAGGAAGTGCTGCTCCACCAGCGCGATGCGCAGGGGCTGTGCGCATATGTGGGGACCTATTGCTCGGACAAGTTTCTCGGCGTCTGCCTGACCAAGAAGAAGGCCTATTGCTGCTTTGAGAGCAAGCTCTCGCGCATCCTCCAGGAACAGGGCCGCAAACAGCTTCCCAAACCCTGGGACAAGCCCAAGGAAGAACAATGCGAGGGTTTCACGCTCGACGAGTTCGCGCAGCTCGATCTATCCCGCATGGATTTCAGCGAAGTCTATGCCGAGTTCACCGAGGCTGCCCGACTTCCCGACGAACTCGAAACGAGCATCCTCATCCAGCAGAAGATCGACGATTATTACGCAAGGGGCGGCCAATGACCCATATCTATCGCATGGCGGCGCTGGCCCTGAGCCTGAGCGTTCTTCCCACGACCTCGGCCCAAGCCCAGGATCGGCAAGCCACTCCATCGACCACCTCGGCCGATGCGCTTTACTGCAAAGAGCGCAGGCTCGGCTATTGGTTCTACTGCGTCAGACCCTCTCCCGCAGAAGAGCCGCAACAGCCCGAAACCCAACCGGTCCCGGCCAGCCTAGAACTCGACGCGATTACCTCCGAACTGCGCGAGTTGAAGGCGCGCGCGATCCTCTATCCGACCGAAGCGAACGTCGCCGCCTATATCCGCTTCCAGCGCGCGCAGCTCGACCGCGCCTCGCTGTTCTCCGACGTCTGGCAACGCGCGATCTGGCAGGACCCCGAGCTCGACTACACGCTCGAACGCCCCGTCGGAGCGGTCGCCAAAAAGCAGTGGCAAGATGCGCGCAGCGCCGAGCGCGACAGCGTCATGGCACGGCTCTCGCAACGTTACGGACTGTTCTATTTCTTCAGCGCCACCTGCGGCCCGTGCGAAGTGATGAGCCCGATCGTCAAAGGCATTGCCGACCGCTGGCACATCACCGTGCGCGCTATCTCGACCGATGGCGGTCCCTCGCGACACTTTCCCGACTACCGCGTCGAAACAAACCAGCGCGCCAGACTCGGTCTCGAAGGCAAGGCCACACCGGCGCTTGTGCTGTGGGACAGCGTGACCAAGCGACCGATCCCGATCGGGTACGGCGTGCTCTCTGCCGACGAGCTCCAGGACCGCATCTACCTCCTCACCTCGAAGGAAGCCGGACATGATTACTAGCATTCGAAATGTAGCGCTGACCCTCGCCGCTGCCAGCCTGGTCGCGTCCCCAGTTGCAGCCAATGTCGGTGACAGCATGGACCGGTTCATGGACGACATGGGTGCTGCGGCCAATGTAACCGGCCCGACCGCCTTCGAAGGCCAGTCGGCGGGCTATTACAGCCTCGGCAATGTCTGGACGCGCTTCCCGCAGAAGACGACCAATATCGCCAATCTTCAACTCCCTCGAGCCCGCGCCGGCTGCGGCGGGATCGATATCTTCGCCGGCTCTTTTTCCTTCATCAATGCAAGCGAGATGGTCGCGCTCCTGAAGGCCGTGGCGAATAACGCGGTCGGCTTTGCTTTTAGCCTCGCGATCGACACCGTTTGCCCCGAGTGCAACAAGATCATGCAGGAGTTCAGCCAAAAGGCGCAGCTCATGAATAACCTCTCGATCAACTCCTGCGAAATGGCGCAGGGGCTGGTCGGAGGCCTGTGGCCCAAGGGCGATCTCGCCGACAAGGCAATCTGCGAAGCGATCGGCAACTCCGAAGGTATTTTCTCCGACTATGCCGCCGCCAAGCACGGATGCGGCACGCGCGGCCAGCGCGCCTCGACCAATGAAGGCGCGGGCACTGACTATGCCGACGTCAATCCGGGCGTGGCGCGCAACTATACCTGGCACGTCCTGAAAAAGAGTGCGTTCTTCAACCCCGGCGGCAGTTTCGACCGCGAGCTTGCGGAATACGCGATGACGCTCATTGGCACCGTGATCTATGTGCCGCCCAAGGACGACGAGCCAGGCAAGTTTGTGCCTTTCGCCGGCGATGCCTCCTCGACGCTTGTGAGCGCGCTGCTCGACGGGACGCAGGGCCAGACGGTGCGCGTCTTCCGCTGCGACGAGATCGATCTTTGCCTCAATCCCACCTTCGAGCAAATGAGCCTTTCCAATGCCAAGGCGATCCGCCCGCGCGTCGCGCTCCTCATCGGCAACATGGTCGACGCCATCCGCACCGACACCGCGATCGGCAATGCCGAGAAGGAACTGCTGCAGGTCGCCTCGGTCCCCTTGTACAAGATTCTCACCGTCCAGGCCGCCTATGGTCGCGGCATGCCGACCGACGACCGCGACACGCTCGCCGAGATCGCCAGTATCGACCTTCTCTATGCGATCCTCGACCGCATCGTATCGGAAGCCGGTCGCTCGATGGCGAGCTTCATCGCTGCCGACGAAGCCAAGCTCGCCATATGGCGCGGCCAGGTCGCCGAAGTGCGCTCGGGCCTCGTCCAGCGGCAGGCGACCGGACAGGCCAAAGTCTCGGCGATCATGCAGATCATCGAGAAGACCGCGATGATCGAGAACGCGCTTGCCGCCTCGATGTCGCCGTCCATGTCCGCGGCGCTCGACTGGTCGCGAGGCCTGCAATCGCGCTCGATCATCCCCTGAGGCGCATAGATGGTCGAGATCTTCACCACCGGGGGCGGCGAATATATCGTCAATGTCCTCAACGCTGTTGCCGCTTGGACCGGCGCAGGCGGCTATAAGAGCCTCATTCAGGTTGCGCTGGTGATGGGGTTTGCGCTCGCGGTGATCGTCGTCGCGTTCAACCAGAACTGGCGTGCCTGGCTCAACTGGTTCCTCGGCGCGACGCTCATCTACATGTGCTTGATGGTCCCACGGATGGATGTGCAGGTCACCGACCGGGTCAATCCAAGCCTTGCTCCGGCCACGGTTGCCAATGTCCCGCTTGGCCTTGCGCTCATGGCGAGCTTCACCAGCCAGGCGGGCGATTACCTCACGCGTTCGGCCGAGACCGTGTTCGGGCTGCCGGACGATCTCAACTATTCGAAGAACGGCATGATCTACGGAGCCCGCCTGCTCGAAGCGACCCGGAGCTTGCGGATCGCCGATCCCGAGTTCGCCGCCAATTTCGACGAGCATGTCCGCCAATGCGTATTCTACGACCTGCTGCTGGGTCACTACTCGATGAAGGAACTGTCAGAGAGCAATGACATCTGGGCGACCATTGCGCCCGGGAGCGCGGCGCGTGCGCAGAAATTCCTGACCCGCGAGGCCGATGACAGTGTTACTGCATCGATCGTCACCTGCCGGGAGGCCTACACCGCGCTCTCCAACCAGTGGGCGGGCATGATCGACGACATGACGCTCATTGCCGGCCGCCAGCTCTATCCCAAGCAGACCCAAGCGCTCGCCAAGGCCAAGCTCATCGCCGATCTGCCGGTGGCCTACCAATATCTCACCGGCATCTCGAAGGATGCGAGCAGCATCTTTCGCCAGGTGCTGACGATCAACGCGATGAACCAGGCGATGCACGGATTTGCCGGAGCAAGCGGCGCATCGAGCGTCGATGTGTTCGCGCAGACCCGCGCCGACATCCAGACCGAGCGAACCTATTCTTCGATCGCGCACAATGCGATGAAATGGGTGCCGATCCTCAATGTCGTGTTGACGGTGGTCTTCTATGCGCTCTTCCCGGTGCTTTTCCCGCTGTTCCTCATGCCAAGGACCGGACCGATTGCGCTGAGAGGTTATGTCACGGGATTCTTCTATCTCGCCGCTTGGGGACCGCTTTTCGTCATCCTCCACATGATCTTGATGCTCAAAGGCGCAGGCGATGTGGCGGCAGCTGGCGGCGCGAGCGGCCTCACGCTCGCCACGTTCTCCGGCATGACCGACGTCAACAACGATATCGGTATCCTCGCAGGCTATCTCGTCGCCTCGATCCCCTTCCTAGCAGGCGGCGTTGCGCGCGGAGCCATGGCGATCTCGGGCCAGGCGACGAGCTACCTCAATCCGAGCCAGAATGCCGCCGAAGAAGCCGCACGCGAAGCGAGCACGGGCAACGTCTCGCTCGGCAACACCAATCTCGAGAACTCGAGCGTGTTCTCGCGGCAATTCGCCCAAGGCAGCCTTGCACCGAACATCGCTTATGGAGCGGCACAGACAAGAGGAATCGGCGAGAGCGGCACGCAGACAACCGGCTTTCCGCAGGCAGAATTCGCGACGGTGCCGACGTCGAGTTATCCGTTCACGCCAACGCTTGGCCAGGATTTCTCGAGCAGGCTGTCGACAATGGCGAGCGAGAGCCGCAGCCAGAGCGAGACTTTCTCCAATCTCGCCCAGCAATCGACCAGTTCGGCGGTCACGCGGTTCAGCGAGCTTCGCGATGCATACACCCGATCTCGCTCGAACGAGACGGTCAGCGGAACGTCGACCAATGACAGCATTGGAAGAACCTTCAGTGAGCTCAACAACGCGTCCAACACTTTGCAGCGGCAGTTTGGCCTGTCTCGCCGTGCATCCGACGACATCACGGTTTCGTGGTTCCTGAATGGCGATGGCGGTTTGGGCGTCAAAGGAGAGCGCGGGTCGGTTGCAGGGAACCTCGGACTCAAGGGCGGGCGCAATCAGAGCTGGACCGACAGCGATATCGGAATCGCCTCAGAAGATCGCTCGCGTATCGAGAATGCGCTCAGCCAGATTTCCGAAAGCCAGAATTGGTCAAGTTCGAGAGAAGGCTTCTTCCGAGAAACCAGCTCAAGCTCCGAAGCGCTCGTCTCGAGTAGCGCAGCGGGTGTCACAACTTCGCTCACAGAAGCGAATAGCTACACAATCGAAGCACGGCGCGCGGAAGAGATCGCCAATCGGCTCGAGAGCCAGGCCAGTTGGTATGAAAGCGCCAATGCTGCGGGAACTCTTAACCTCAGCCAAGCCTACCGCGAATGGGGCATGGCGGAGATCGACGCCAACCGCGACTACTATGGCCAAGCCCGCTTTGATGACACCAACTTCCAGATGAGCGCGCAAGGGCAACAACTGCAGGCGCGGTTTGTGGAAAGCTTCGCTGAGGGCCTCAATGATGAGATTGCGAGCGAATTGGTGTTGCCTGATGCAGCGCCAGTGGCTCGACCCAATGTCGGGAGCGCAAGCGGGGTGCGCGGTTCTGTTCGCCTTGGCGGCGTGCCGAGCTCTCTCGCAGATCCATCAAGTGGCCGAGAAGAAATGGCACAGGATGTTAATCGCAGGCAAAATCAGGGCTCTCGAAGCATCGAACAAAGAAGGAGAACACTTGATCGGACAACACGGGATGCACGAGGAGCATCCGCCGAAGCAGCCGACGATGTGAAGGAATGGTAAGTCAGATCAAATCATCATAGACAATGACGAAAATGACAAAGGCCGTGAACAGAACTCCAAAAAGGACCAAGCCGGCCTTTCCCCACGGATCAGCCCAAGTCTTCTTCCACGTGTACGATGTCAGGCGATTCTCAGCGATGGCGCGATCGATTTCGCGAAAGCCCTCCCAATCGCCTTTGCTCTCTGGCGGGGTTTTATCGGTATTGCTCATAGGTCAGTGTCCTTTCCCGGAAACCGAAGCCCCCTCTGCTCTATCAGCCTGAAAATGCATCAACTGGCTGATCATCACAATAGCAGGGCGATGAGCCGTCTGACTACGGCTGTCGCATCCCGGAGCGATGGGGACCCTTGTGGTCGCGGTCGCATGATTTGGCAGCTGCCTTTTCGCATGACGCGAGATAAGCATCCAGCCGTTCGACCGTTCTGCGACGCGGTCTGCGCCCCATTCGCAGGTCGAGGACAAATCTGGGGTCACCGACAGCACGCCTACCAAAGCGAGTTGCAGAAATGTGGTTTTCTTTCAGATGCTTCTCGATCCGCTCAAGCAAACTCATTTCCAAACTGCTCCGACTCGCATTTCGCTTGTGTTCTTGTTATGTTCCTACTAGGATGATTTCCGCGAGTCTAGGAAAAAATCCTATGACTGCATCCAAAGGACCAAGCTGATGGTAAATGTCAGAGAAGAGCTCGACCGCCTCATCATTCAGGGTGGATACGGCTACGCGTCGATTTCAAGGCTCCTCGGCCGCAACCCGAGTTACATCCAGCAATTCATCAAGCGTGGCTCACCGAAGATCCTCGACGACGATGATCGTAAGACATTGGCTTGCTTCTTCGGGGTTGATGAGCAGACCCTGGGAGGGCCGGCGAACCCGGTCTCAGACGGGATGGTTGAGATCCCTGTTCTCGAAGTTGAAGCTTCAGCCGGATTTGGCGCCATTGCCGAGAGCGAAAGCGCGCAGACGCGGTTCGGTTTCGATGAACGTTGGCTACGAAGATTGACGGCGGCAAAAAGCGCAAGCCTGTCGATCGTCGGAGTTATGGGTGATTCGATGGAGCCGACACTCAGCGATGGCGACGAGGTCCTTGTGGATGCATCCGACCACGGTTCAAAGCTCCGTGATGGAATTTACGTGCTGCGTGCAGACGAAGCTCTGGTGGTAAAGCGTATTGCCATCAAGCCTGGCGGCAAACAGGTCACGATCGCCAGCGACAACCCCGCCTACCCCACATGGCACGATATGGACCGGGCAGATGTCCATGTTGTTGGGCGAGTGATCTGGTTTGGGAGGGCTCTTTGACGGCATGGCCTTGGGCCGAAACCGGACGGTCCGCTCTCGAATGTCTGTTGGCGTTGAACGGACGCTTACTGATGCTCGATGGCTAACGCGTGATTATGGCAAGGCAGGCGGCATCTGACGATAGATGTTGGATTTGCGGCTCAAGCGTTCAAAAACGGAGCCCGCCGCGTCAACCCGGCGATCCTTTGGGATCTTTTGAGCGTGGGAAAGTCCGTTCCTCTTGGATCTTTCCGTCAGTCTTGTGGATACGGACCGACCCTCCGCTCTTACCGATAGCCTTGGAGAGCGCTCCACCTTTGGTTGCGTCGCCCTTGTTGTCAAAGATCTTTGTGGCCCGATCAGAGCCTTCTTTTTCAAGCCTCCAGTTGCCAGCCTTTTTATCATTGGTAAGATGGTATTTTGGTAGCTTAGCCATCACGCTTCTCTCTTGACTGCATTTCAGTGAAGTATGGCGTATCATCTGATGGCGCTCAATGCACAACATTGTCGGCGCCCGGAAACCAGCTGCTAGAAAGTCTGTTGAAAAGAGCCTTCCTATGTCGCGTTCGCTGACTCGGAGAAAATCGCCGCAGTCGGTGCTAGCAGAGTGCGGGATTACAGCCAGCTTTGTTGGGCGCTTCTTCCAAAATGAGCCAATAACAAATCTCGTCAAATGATCGTGACGTGACCCCCTGATTTTCCTCCACGAGCGATTAGAGTCTGGCCTGAAGGAAGGACAGACGATGAAGCGGAAGAGGTTCTCAGAGGAGCAGATCATTGGGGTGCTGAAGGAAGCGGAGGCGGGCGCGAAGACCGCCGATCTGGCCCGGCGGCACGGGGTGTCTGAAGCGACGATCTACAACTGGAAGGCCAAGTATGGCGGGCTGGAGGTGTCCGAGGCCCGGCGGCTGCGGGAGCTCGAGAGCGAGAACGCGAAGCTCAAGCGGCTGCTGGCCGATGCGATGCTGGACAACGTGGCGTTGAAGGATCTGCTCTCAAAAAAGTGGTGACGCCCGCCGCGAAGCGAGAAGCTGCCGCACATCTCCAGGCATGTCATGGGATGAGCGAGCGGCGGGCGTGCCGTGTCATCGATGCCGATCGCAAGAGCGTGCGCTATCGTTCCATCCGGGATGATGACGGCGCGCTGCGTGAGAAGCTGCGTGAGCTGGCCAACCAGCGGCGCCGGTTCGGCTATCGCCGTTTGCATATCCTGCTGCGCCGGGAGGGCGTGATGATCAACCGCAAGAAGACCCAGCGGCTGTATCGGGAGGAAGGGCTTGCAGTGAGGCGACGACGCAGCCGCAAGCGCGCTGTCGGCACCAGAGCGCCAGCTCCGGTGCTGGCACTGCCGAACCAGCGCTGGAGCCTGGACTTTGTCCATGACCAGATCGCTTCTGGCAGACGGTTCCGGGTGCTCAATGTGGTCGATGACATGACCAGGGAGTGCCTGGCGGCGGTGCCGGATACCTCGATCTCGGGGCACCGCGTCGTGCGCGAGCTGACCCAGCTAATCGCCCAGCGCGGCAAGCCGGGCATGATCGTTAGCGACAATGGCACCGAACTCACCAGCAATGCCGTGCTCGCATGGTGCGGCGAGATCGGGGTGGAGTGGCATTACATCGCTCCGGGCAAGCCGATGCAGAACGGCTACGTCGAGAGCTTTAACGGCCGCATGCGCGACGAACTGCTGAACGAGACCCTGTTCCTCAGCATGGCCCACGCACGGGTCGAGATCGCTGCTTGGGTCGAGGATTACAACCGGGAGAGGCCACACTCGTCCCTTGGCTACGCAACCCCGGCGGCGTTCGCCGCCGAACTGGATAAGCAATGGCCTGCTTCGCTACGCCCTACGGGCTCCGCTACGCAGCCCATTGCTTCAACCGCGCTGATGCGCAAAACAACCGCCCGGCTCTAATCCCAGCTGGGGGAAAGCTGGGGGTCACGTCATCCGAAAGCGGGCATCCGATCATGTACGTCTAACGGCCGCAATTGGAGGTGAATGCCGACGTCGGTTCCAAATTAGCCTATTTTCTATGCCAGCAATCGAGCTGCGATTAAGAAAGTGCTGAGTGTTCTTTATCGAGAACATTCTATCCGAAACGCACTATGAAGGTCGGCTCTAAGCCCCACTCCATTTGCTGTGAAAACTCAAAGACGAGCGAACCTGAAATGGCCTGCTCACCATCGTCGCCCTCATACTTCAGGCTGACACGTCCACCATCTGTAGGCGCATAGCCGAGCCGTTTGAGGAGCCGAGCGGACGTCAGCCAAGCGGTTCCTGGTTCGATGTTCATTGCGAAAACCTCGACCGACTCAATCGTGGCCACGTAACGACCGCGCTCGCGCGATCCTTGATCGGATTTCACGTCGAGCTTCGCAAGTGGGCCATCGCCTCTGAGCGTCCGCCATCCAAGATGCTCGATTGAGTCCTGATGCGAGACTACCAGGACCGGCCGATCTCCGACAGCCTTTGCGGCGTCTGACAACTCGATCCAGAATTGCGGATTGGAGAGCTGAGCGTAGATCCAGATCTCTTCTTTTGGAATGTGGGAAAAGGCATTGAGCACGTACTTTCCCGCGCCCTCGCGAACATGCCGAGCCATCACTTCCGAAAAATTCAGGCTTTCTTGTTCCATTGGCGGTCGAACGAATCGGCCCTTCTGGACCCCGTTGATGCGAACTTGGCCCGGTTCTCCTTCATGACCGTCAAGGAGGAAAACCTCGACATCGTCGAAGATCGGTACGTCGGCCGGGCTTTTCAAAAGCTCCTCTTCGGCTTTCGAGCGCAACGCCTCAATAGCCTCTTCGTCGACAGGCGCATCGCGAAGCCTTTGAAGTCGGCGGTCCTGGATTGCAGTCCGCATTCCCTCGACGACAGATCGGAAATTTTCGATCGCATCGTTCGGGTCTGCTTCCGGACTGACTGCTGTGATAGCAGCGGAAAACGCTTCGATATCCTGATCGATCGTGTTTCTGTATCGATCGAGTTCCGCCAGAATAGCACGCAAGGATCGATCGTCAGAGGGGAGAAGAGTGGGGTCGTCGGCGATAGCTTCAATGGCTCGGCTAACTGAGTGAGGCAATTCCTTTGGCGCAAAGGCAGCCAACATTGCCATATCGCCAAAGAGCAGCTGCTCGCGATCGTGCATGGTGGTTGGGCTGTAGACGCGGCCGGGGACAACAGCCTTCTCGCGCATAGTATCCAAGCGGCGAACGAGGCCATCAAGCCATCCGCCATGCGAGGCATCTTCAAATCGCTCACCCACGAGTTGAAGTCGGATGAGCCCTCGCACGATGCGATCAAAGTCGAAGCCATTATGCTGAGCTTCAGTCAGATCGGAACCGCGACCGGATACCAAGGCGCGAGCGACATCCGAAGCGAGCCCGCCCACAGGGCCTTCCTCGCGTGACCAGGCCAACATCAACGATGCGATCACAAGAACCACGTCGTTTCGCAGGCCGTCCACCAGCTCTGCGAAAGTGGAGTCAGGAAAAGGACCGTCCAGGAATTGCGCACCATCGGCTTCGGGACGAGCGCTGACCTCGGCCCAGGGCATCTCGATTAACGACGGCATCAGTAACCAAGGGTGCTGAGCAAGTCCGTCGCGCTGCAAATCGATCAGCGCCGATCCCGGCCAGCGCACCAGCGCTTCGCGGAAAAGGTTTGCGCTGATCGCATCGCCATTCCACACGGCTACCGCGAGGCTGTAAGCGGTGTGAGCGACGTGCTGACGCAGGAAAGGCCATGCAAGCGCATAGCGTGACCAAAGCTCAGCCGGCTCCATCCCCGCTACCTTGCTCCAGCCATAGGACGAGGAGACGATCGTGAGATGGCTTTCCCACGCTCCTACGACACCATGCATCGCTGACGCTAGGGACGTCGCGTCCGAGCCGGTCAGTTTGAAGCGCTTCGCGGCTCCATGCTCGTCGGCTTCGAGGATAGACCGGCGCGTTACCCATGCTTCAACGGCGTGCATGAGGATGGGCTGCATATCGAGTATCGACGCAATAACGTTGGGCGACAATCGGTCGCCCCATTTGCTGCCTAGAAGGCGGCCCTGCACGTAGCACAGGGTTTCAATGAAGCGATGACCGTCCGGAATCCGTTCCGCTGCGCGATCGAACAAGCGCCGGTATTGTCTGATCCACCGATCATGAGGTTGGTGCCAGGTGTCGTCGCCCAGTTCTGCATAGCTGAGCGGCGCGCCGCTGTCAGAGCGTGTCGCGTATAGCTCAAGCAAGAATGAGTGATATTCCGTCAGCTCGTCGAGCGCGTTTTCAAAGCCGGTCGGCGCACGCCGGTCGATCTGCGCGATCACCCGATCGGCGAGTTCTTCCATGATCTGCTCTGGAGTGGCTGCGCTACGCATCGCGAACATCCTCCTCAAACCGGAACGCCCACCACAAAATCCATTTTTCAAATGATGAGAGTGGCACACCGCCGTCGCGCAAACACCAAGCCACTTCGCCGCTCAATTTCCGCCCTGGGATCGAGGTAAAGATCAGCCGTGGTCCAACATTTCCGCTCGGTGTTTCTGACGCGCACTTGCACCGGATCGCCCAACGGTTGATGACCCACCGAACCAATCGCAAATGCACATCGACTAGGTTAGAGCCATCGCCGAAATCTTGTTCGATTTCGATCGCGCCGGTTGGCCGAAACATGCTGCCAAATACGGCGTGGGGCTCGGTTTTATCGAAACCGCTATCGGCGCCCAGATAGATGTGGTGACGCAGCGTCGCTGCCAGCTGTTCCGGCATGGCTGCGTTAGCAGTGTAGCGCTCGCGAAGGCGCTTACGCGCGCTTGGCTGAACGAATTCAAATGTGACGGCCACGAAGTGCGCGGCACCAATCAGATTAACAACGAGCCACAGGGCATGCGCCGCTAGCAGCAAGAAATCGAAAATCGCCGATGGCGAAGTGCCAGCCAGCAATCGGAAGAGAGATTGGAGCGGCCAGAAGAGCTGAACGACAAGTACGACGACCAACGCCAATCCGCTCGCGGCCATGCCGAAAAACATCGACTCATGGTAGTAAACTTTGATGTCAGTAGTCGCATCCTCGCGCTGAGCGATCAACGTGACAAGTGCGAGCGCAAGCGAGATGATCGTAAGCAGACCGACCTGCACTGCCAAAAACAGAGCGGGCAGCTTTTCGATAAGCGAGCGAGCTCCTACATCGCTTTCCTCAGACAGTGCAAACAGCCCGCTCGGAAAATGTGTTCGGTAGCCCTCAAGGTTGATCACAGCGAGGTCGAGCAGCAGGTAACGAGCGAGAAGAATACCGAACGTTGCTGTTAGCAAAAACCGCACGAACCGATGGGCGCGGCCATAGCGAGCGCGGCGTGCAACCTTATTGCGCTTCAAGTGCGCGCGAACTTCGGACCGTGCCTGCTTCGCTATGCTACCCGAGAGCCCTATGGGGTCCCAAATCCTCGAAAACAACATGCCCCCAATCAAAACTTCGCTTCGAAATTACCTTCCAACACGGACATCTTCCGAAACCCTGCGGCTTCAATCGTAGATAAGCAAATTTGCACGAAGGCCAATGTAAGATCTGCCCATGCTGACAAATAGTGTGAGGCGGCTCGTGAACTTCGGTTGGTTTCTTCCGTCTGCAACGGCAAGAGACATGAAAGCCAAGTTTGCGGAACGCCAGCTTTGTGCAGTTGATCCACTAAAATCCGACAGTCCGCAAACGGCCCACAGTCAGCCATTGCGGTTTGGTTGCGGAAACGTCGGGAATTGGACCGGAAGCGGACAGTCCGCTTTCCGGTTTGTCGCTCGTAGACCTGACATTGAGACTTCGGCTCGATTT
The DNA here is from genome assembly GCF_011765465.1 of Erythrobacter sp. NCBI lineage: Bacteria > Pseudomonadati > Pseudomonadota > Alphaproteobacteria > Sphingomonadales > Erythrobacteraceae > Erythrobacter > Erythrobacter sp. Next base: position 1,467,656 of record NZ_CP050265.1, read on the forward strand.
TCTGGAATTGGGCAGCGAGCCTCGACGCGCAAACTTGTCAGCCTCTGGCCCTGCGCTTTCGCGCATTCGAAAGCTGGTAATCAACCCCGGTCATGCGGATTCGCCATGTTAGCATCTGGCTGCTGACCTGATAGCTATTTTGTGCTTGATGGTCTGTAAGTCCCGACCGGCGAATTTTCAGAAGCGCGGGGCGTGGGAGAAGCAATGTTCCTGCTAGCCAATCCGCCTCATCCTCCTGGTCTTGATTGTATGAGGTGGGAACGAAATGACCATCCGCAGTCAGTCCCGCTGAGGTAAGCTCATGTCCGAGCAAGATGTGGGAAAGCTCGTGCATGATTACACTATTTTGGCGGGGTTCCGACTGGCTCGAATTGACCACTATCAGATGCTTCTCACCAACACGCATTGTGAAGGCTGACCAACTGTCTGGGTCTCTGACGGTTAGCTGCACCAAGTCGTCATCACTCACTCCCGCGATGTCAGCTTCGGTCCAAACAAGAATATCATACGCAGCAGCGACCTTGCGCGCACTCAAGGGAGCGTCCTGATGGAGGCCGAACTTCTTCCGAATCTCGACAGATCGTCGTTCGCTCTGTGCCTTGAAGCCCCGCTTGAGCATATCAGTGTCCTGCTACGTCGCGCACCTGGGCTTTGAATTGTTCTTCCGCCCTCTCAATGAGCCGGGCAAGCGACTGGGCGGTATTCGGGGCGAGGGTCTGGTCTTTCTTGAAGGCGATCTGGAGACCACCCATCGCAGTGAACTTGGTGACCTCTTCACCGATCCAATCGCAGACCTTCTTCAATGTCACCTGATCGGGAATATGGCCGTTCTCGATCTTTGAAAGCGTTGTGGGACTAATTCCGATCTCACGCGCAGCAGCTCTGACTCCCATGCTCCCACGTTTTTGGAGGACAAGCCGTCCTAGGTCTTCGAGTTGCATTCCTCCTCCTGTCCACAGATTTGATATTACTGTAACAATATGGTGGACACCTGCGCGTCGAAGCGGTAGGTGTCCACGAAACTGGTGCAGTTGTGAATCACAGCTCAGCCAAGAGCACAAGGAATTTTTTCAGGTGGGTGCCCCTTATTCACAGGAGCGCGCAGAATTTGAGGGGCTTCCAAAGTGATGATTCCGGCGGTCCATCGGCAGCTTCAAGCCATTGGATCGCAGGTCGATTCGGAGGACTATCCGAATGTATTCAACGATGGGGTCATAGCGCCCAAAGGCTCTATCGTTGATCGAGAAACACTGGGCGCGGAGAAGTATGATGAACAACAAGGACCGTGTCGATCCGCAGCCGGATCGTGGCAAAGGGCCGCCGGATGGCAAGGGTCGTCCTGTCGATCCCGGACGTCCGGTGACGCCAAGCCGTCCGGCAGCGGGCGACTATGTGAAAACTATCTCGGTCAGCTAGATGCGGTATTTGCGGCATACCCGCGTACCGCTGTCTGGACGAGCAATGAGGGAATGTGGCTTGCTGTCGATAGCGCAGTTCTGGCTGGGCTTGATCGCAAAGCCACATTCCTGATTGCTGTCCCGTTTCAACATTTTCAGCCCATTCGAGCGTGGGCTTTTTGGACAACTGAAGTCAGCCGAACCTGGATCGGTCCCCGCCACACTAACGCAGTCGATGGCTCAATCTGCGCCTTTAACCCATCCGAGGGAACGTGGAAGATCGGTGGCGATCTCGTCGCGCTGATTGACCAATATACAATGTGGGCCTTTTGCCAGCTACACCTCGAAATCATCGGTTGGTGGCCAGGAAGGCAGACGGCAGAGTTCGTCTATGAGCGCCTTACAGAATTGAAGGACAACGAGTGGTGCGGTTGTCGGCCTGATGCTGGTCGGTACGCCGAATGCTGCAAACAGTCTGATCTTGCCGCAGACCGTTTCCAGGCCGCCATACAGTTCGTCGGTGGCTTCCTGAAATTCAAACCTCGCCAACCTCCAGTAAATGTGTCGCGGCTGATTTGGCGAGGAGGTGAACCTCCAGCCTTTGAACAGGCGAGAACCAATTTAACGTTGTTTGTTGGTTCTTGCCTCTGTCCCGGCAAAGCTGGTGCAAAACTTTCCGACGCTGCGAGGTGGGCGATGCTACGTCTCTGACTTCACCAAGATAATCGAGTGACCTGGAATTGGAAGCCAAGCGTCAGCACTTCCGAATGGAAGTTGTTGGGCCGGGAGGAGATTGTCCGCTTTCGAGCAGCGGAGCCTCAGAAGCTGCCGCTCCGCTACCGACTCAATTGCGGACATAACTGGGCAAGCAGCAAAATTGCCACCGCTTCTCGGGGATGGCGTCAAATCCAGCTGGCCATGTGACCTTCCCTTCGGGCGACCATCCCTCCCGCTAGGCATCGCCCAAATTGTGCTGCATTGTGTCCAAGGTAGACTTGAAAGCCTCCAAGTCCTCACCCTTTATTCCCTCAAGCAAGCGCGCATAGATCTGATCCGCCTCGACTCGCATTTTTGGAAGCAAGTCGATTGCAGCGGGCTGGAGGTGCACTTGCCACACGCGCCGGTCGTTTTTGGCGCTGCGCCGCTCGACCAAGCCCAGATGTTCTAGCCGGTCGATTGCTTGCCCGATGCTTGCCCGCTCCAGTTCAAGTTGTCCGGCCAGTTCCGTCTGGGTCATGCCGGGTGTGCGGTAGAGATAGGCCAATGCACGCCACTGGGTACGGGTGAGGCCAAACTGTTCGACTGACGTGTCGAAGGTGCGACGCAATCGTCTTGTCAGCTCTTCCAAGAGAAAAACCAATCGGTCTTGATCGGTCAGGAAGGCTGCTGCCTTTTCGTCGGCATCATTCTCGAGCTTGGTTGCCATGCAGAGCACCTTAACACAGCACCGATTTAGATAAAGTCATTTACTGTAAGGCAATTTACAATATAGTGGTTTGCGATATGCAAAGCGTGACCACCAAAATCGAGGGATCGGGAGGACTTTCCCTTGCCGCAGAAGTGGTCGGTGACGACAGCGCGATGCCTGTCCTGCTCGCCCACGGCGGTGGACAGACACGCCGCGCTTGGAAGCGGGTAACTGGTGATCTGGCCACGGCTGGGTACCGCGCGATTGCCATTGATATGCGCGGTCATGGCGATAGCGATTGGTCTCCTAGCGGAGCATACGAAATGCGTGACTTCGCCTCCGATCTCGTGGCTATCGCTTCGAAGCTGGATCGCAAGCCAGCCCTCGTGGGTGCCTCTCTTGGCGGGCTTTCCGGGATTATTGCCGAAGGATACCTCGCCCCCGAAAGCTTTGCATCGCTAACCCTTGTTGACATTGCTCCGCGCATGGAGGCGGGCGGTGTGATGCGGGTTGTGGGCTTCATGGAAGAACATGTGGACCGGGGATTTTCTTCACCTGAAGAGGCGGCAGAAATTATCGCCCGCTACATGCCCCATCGCCAGAAACGCGGTGCAGGCGAAGGACTGCGCCGCTATTTAAGGCAGAAGGGAGATGGCCGCTACTATTGGCATTGGGACCCTGCGTTCATCCGCAACATCATGACCGCGAAGCGAAGCGATCCGACCCATCAGGAACGGCAGTTCGATATGCTGAGCGATGCGGCAAGTCGGCTTTCCTTGCCGCTTCACCTCATTCGCGGCGGATCGAGTGATCTGGTTTCCGAAGACGCAGTGACGCATCTGCGCGGTCTGGTTCCGCACATGGAATACACCGACATCGCCGATGCGACCCATATGGTCGTGGGTGATGCGAACGATGCCTTCTCAATTGCTATCGTCAATTTCCTGATGCGCCAGCACAGCCCCGAAGGGCCGGTTTCATGAATCAGAATCATTCCCCGATTGATCGTGAGCGCCTCGATGAGATGTTGCGGATTGCCCCGTTTCACCGATGGCTTGACCTAAAGGTTCGGTCCGGTTCGCGTGATCAACTCGTGATCGAAATGCCCTGGCGTGACGAGATTGTTTCCAACCCGATGATTGGTTCGGCCCATGGAGGGGTTCTAGCGTCATTGATCGACCTCACAGGGCTTTATACCCTGCTTGCCCACGGTGTGGCTGCGAAGGCGACCGCTGATCTGAGGGTCGACTATCATCGACCGGCGACCTCTGGACCGCTGATCGCGACTGGTCAGGTGGTAAAGGCCGGGAGACAATTCTCGGTTGCCGAGACCAATGTCACAGGGCCCGATGGTAAGCTGCTCGCCAGTGGCAGAGGTGCCTACATATGCTAGCGCGCCTTGCTCTTGGTGGGTTGGCTGTGTTTGCGCTGACGCTTGCTGGCTGTTCAGGCGAAACTGAGGGGGACGAGACTGCGCCAGAAGCTCAGGCAGAGCCGCGCGAAGTTACGACGGCGATGGTCGAATCCCAACCGTTCGCTGAACCAGTTAAGGCATTCGGCACGATTGCAGCCAAACAGCGCAGTGCGATTGGTGCGCTTACCGAAGGGCCGGTAGAACGAATTTTCGTCAAGGTCGGTGACAGGGTATCTCGCGGACAACCGCTTTTTCGTATCCGCCAGGCCGATTATCAGCGACGCGTAGTTGAAGCACAGGCAGCAGTCGATCTGACAAGTGCGCAAGCGATTGAGGCCGAGAGGCGTTACGAACGCGTTATGGCCCTTGCCCCAAGGGGTTTCGTTTCGAAAGCCCAAGTTGACGCAGCCGAGACGGACCTGGCTGTAGCGCGAGCGCAGAAGGCACAGGCTCAGGCAGCCCTCGGCACCGCACAGCAGGCATTGGCCGACACAATCACGCGTGCGCCATACGATGGCGTAGTAACCGCGCGGATGGTCGATGAAGGTGTATACCTGAACAATCGCTTTTCGATGGGAGGTCAATCAGCCGCGCTGGAATTGCAAGAGCTCGGGATCGTTGCCGCCATCGTCAACGCGCCGCAGGAATATGTCGACGCGTTTCGGCGTAACATGCCAGCGCGGGTCTACATTGAAGGCTTCGAGCAGCCATTCGACAGTACCGTGTACATCATCAACGACCGGGTTGATCCTGAAAGCCGGATGGTCGAACTGCGGCTGCCGATCCGTAATCCCGATTACCGCATCAGTTCAGGGCTGGCAGTCAGAGCCGAGATCTCGGTGCCGCCAGTGCAAGCGATCGTTTTGCCCCGCCCGGCAATACTCGGCGACAGTGCTGCAGCCTACGTCTTCGTGGTCGTAAACGGAAAGGCACAGCGCCGGGAAGTGGCGTTCGAAAGTATCGACCTCGATCGGGTGCGTATCCGCTCAGGGCTGGAACCGGGCGAAGAGGTTATTCTCAATCCTCCGGCCACATTGCGGAATGACGAGCCGGTCAAATCAAGCAGAACCCGCGGCGCAAGCTGATATGTGGCTTGCAGACGTTTCGATCCGGCGACCGGTATTCGCGACGATGCTGATCGCTTCGCTCGTCGTACTTGGCTTGGTCTCGTTCAACCGCCTCGGGGTCGACCTCTTTCCTGAGGTAGAGTTTCCATACGTCTCTGTAACAACCGCTCTGCCGGGCGCTTCTCCGGGCACCATGGAAACCGAAGTCACCGACGTCATAGAGGAACAGCTCAACACGATCGCCGGCTTGCGCCAGATGCGATCGATTAGCGCCGAGGGTGTAAGCATCGTCAATCTCGAGTTCGAGCTGGAGGAGGATGCCGACCTCAAGGCGCAGGAAGTACGCGACAAGATGTCGCGGCTGGCGGCCGATCTGCCGGACGATTCCGAACCGCCGGTGATCGAGAAGGTTGATCCCGATGCCGCGCCGATCCTGTCGGTTCTCCTGTCAGGCGACATGCCCATCCGCAACCTGACCACTTTTGCTGATGAGGAGGTGAAAGAGCGATTGCAGCGCGTGCCCGGCGTCGGTTCGGTCGAGCTGGTTGGCGGGCGAGAACGCGAAATGCGCATATGGCTCGATGCGGCTGCGATGCGCGCGCGCGGAGTAACGGCAGACGATGTGCTCGGCGCGATCCAACGCGAGAATGCCGAACTGCCCGGTGGTCGCCTGGTTACCGAGGGGCGCACGCGCCAGTTCGGCATCCGCACCCTTGCCGAAGCACGAACGGCGGCGGAATTTGCCGCAATACCGATCCTTTACCGGCCCAATGGACAGACTGTTCGGATCGGCGATGTAGGGCGCGTCGAGGACTCCATTGAAGACGAGGAGAGCTATGCCCAGCTCGATGGGGAACCGGGCGTTGTTCTCGAAGTCCGCAAGCAAAGCGGCGAGAACACGGTCGCGGTGGCAGAACAGATCCGCGCAGAAATCGAAAGCATCCGGACCACCGCTCCCAAGGGTGTCAATTTCATCATCGCTCGCGACACATCTCGCTTCATTGAGCAGGCCATTGGCGACGTGCTGTTCGACCTGTTCATTGCCGTGGTGCTGGTGGTGGCGGTGACATTCCTGTTTCTCCTTAGCTGGCGCGCAACGGTCATCGTGCTGCTCGCCATTCCGACCTCGATTGTCGCAACCTTTGTTGCCTTCGCGGCTTTCGATTTTACCGTTAACATGGTCACGTTGCTGGCGCTGACAGTCGCTATCGGCCTGTTGGTCGACGATGCCATCGTTGTGGTTGAGGCGGTCCAGAACGACGTTGATGAAGGGAAAGATGCTACCGAAGCCGCCCACACCGCAACCAGACGAGTGGCCTTGGCCGTACTGGCAGGCACATTCGCAACGCTGGCGGTGTTTGTGCCGATCGCCTTCATGGAAGGAATTGTTGGTCGTTTCTTCTTTCAATACGGTCTGGCAATCGTCTTTTCGGTCAGCGTGTCGATGCTGGTCGCCTTCACGCTCACACCGGCACTATCGGCAAGGTTGCTGCGCCCCGAACATGCGGAAAGTGGCTGGCTCGGACGCATTGAACGGTTCCATATCGGGATGCGTCAACGCTACGAATGGCTCGTGTCCTGGGCGATAAACCGCCGTTATCTGGTGCTTGGGGGCGCGCTCGCTAGCGTGCTGATCGGCGGATTTTTTGCTGCGCTCGTTCCAAGCACCTTCATGTCCACCACGGACCGATCCGAATTCCTTGCGACGGTGAAGCTCCCTCAGGGCACAGGGGTTTCCGAAGCGAAGAAGGCGGCAGAGCAGGTCGATTCCTCGCTGCGCCAGAATTCGGAAGTCGAACTCGTTTTCGTGAGTGCAGGCAGCGGAACCAATCCGAAGATCAACGAACTGGACATATATGTCGGACTGACGCCCAAGCGGTCGCGCGAGGCGACGCAGGACGACGTGATGACCTTCGCGCGGAACGAGATACTAGGAGATGTTCCGGCAGCACGGGAGGTGACCGTGGAGGAGGTTCCATGGGTATCGGGTGCCGGGGTCGGACAGACTGCAATTGAATTGATCATAACCGGACCGGACATCACAGCCATCAACGAATACGCGCGGTGGCTGGAGGGCGAGCTTGCCGCACGATCCGAATTTGTCGACGTACGCTCGTCTTACGAAGGTGGCAGGCCGGAACTGCAAATCGTTCTCGACCGCGACCGAGCCGCCGATCTCGGGATTTCGGCGCGCAGCCTTGCCGCCGCATCGCGAACGCTGGTTGGCGGAAGCGATGCAGGCACGTTCGAAGCTGATGGACGTCGCTATGACATTCGCGTGCGCCTGGAGGAAAGTGGACGACAGGGGCTTGGCGATGTCGAGGCACTTCCGCTCAGGACTGGACAGGGCACACTGGTCGATCTGGCTGCCATTGCCGATGTTGACGTTGCGTTGAGCGCTGCGGAAATCGAGCGCATCGATCGATCGCGTCAGATTTCAGTGCTCGCCAATACCGCTCCCGGTGTGGCGCTTAGCGTTGCCGTGGCTGACGTGGAGGAGTTGCTTACCGCCAATCCGCCACCTGCCGGGCTGGCGACGCGAATGGAAGGCACTGCCCGTCGCCTCGCCGAAACCAGCGAGGCGATTATCTTTGCATTCGCGCTTGCAATCGTCGCGCTCTACATTGTGCTCGCCAGCCAGTTCAACAGCTTCGGGCAACCCATTATCATCATGCTTACGGCACCACTGTCGTTCTCTGGTGCCTACTTCCTGATGTGGGCATCGGGCCAGGAAATGAGCCTGTTCGCGCAAATCGGCATGATCGCTCTGATGGGGATTGTGATGAAAAACGGTATCTTGCTGGTCGATCTCGCCAATCGGTATTGCGAAGCTGGAAAGGATGCGGCTTCGGCAATGCGCGACGCCGCGCCAGAACGCTTACGACCCGTCCTTATGACCGCGCTTGCCGCCGTATTCGGGATGCTACCAGTAGCGCTGGCGCAGTCAGATGCAGCCGAGTGGCGCAATGCTATGGGCTTCATCATCATCGGCGGGCTGACCACTTCGACTTTCCTGACTCTGCTGGTCGTCCCGGCAGCCTACGCGGCGGCCTCGGACCTACGAAGTGTCGTGACCAAATTCCGACCCCCGTTTGTGCAGAGACCGTCGTAGGAAGGCGCGCTGGATTCGTCGGTACCAGTTTTTGTGATCTGCGCGCGGTCGAACAGATATTGCCAGCTTTCCACCCCAATCTCGGTCATTCGCCGAAGCTGCGAGGCCAGAGAACCAGACGGTCGGCTTTAAGGAACTCCTTTGGGAGGCTCGAAGGTCCGAAATTGGGGCGCGAAGCGGACATCCGCGTCTATGGATCGTCTCGCAGTAAGCCTAGCTATGCCACCGCGTCCAACCCGTTGCGCCGAATAATCGACAGCAACCGCAGCGCCGGACCGCCCGGTTTCTTCGCTCCGCGCTCCCAGTCGGACACAAGGTTCTTCGACACGTTGAGGTAACGCGCAAATACCGGCTGCGAGACATGCTCCGCCTCACGGATCGCCTTGATCTCGTCGGGCGACAGCGCAGGCGCAGGCGCAAGGCAGGCCTCATCGAATTCGCGCATGGTGCGTTTGTCGATGCTGCCCGCCTCGTGGAGGCCTTCCATCATTTCATGGACAGCCGCCATCGCTTCGCTTTTGTAGGTCTTTGCCTTAGCCTTGCTCATCGTCTATCACCTCGACCAATCGGCCTGCTTCAACTTCCGTTTCGATCTCGTCATCACCAAGCTCCAGCATGATGCTGGCGGCCTTGCGATAGACCTTCAATTCCGCCGCGCTCAAATTTGCCTTGGCGCTCTTAGCGAAGGCAAACACGAATACGGCCCTCTCGCCCGAGCGGAAGAACAGGATCGAGCGATAGCCGCCCGACTTGCCTCCGCCCTGGCGCGCGATGCGTTGCTTGATGAGGCCACTGCCGAGATCAGCATCGATCAGGCCGCTCTCGGCCCGACGTACGGCATCAGCAAGCGTTGCATCGCTGATCTTTTCCTTTGCTGCAAACTTGGCGAACCAGCGGTTTGCGTAAATGCGTGTGCGCCGGTCTCTAGTCATACAGCAGCGCCGATCTATCACACATAGTATGATGGTTCAATGAACGGTTCGAACCCATCATTTCTTCGATCAGGTCGCCGATGCGCTGCCCGGCCTCGATCACCGGCCCATCGTCCAGATGGGCGTAGCGAGCCGTGGTGGTCACATGTCTGTGTCCCAACAGCTTGCCGATCATCGGGAGAGTTTCGGAGCGGGCGGCGGCGTGGCTGGCGAAGCTATGGCGAAGATCGTGCAGCCGCACCCCATGTAGCCCCGCCTCTTCGCGGACGTCTTTCCATAGACAATCGATATCGACTTTTCTGCCAGTTTTCGGGTTAAAGAACACTTCCGGACGGCGCTTGTGACGTGGAAGGCATTTGATGATGGTCCAGGCGGCTTCGCCCAGCCAAACTGTGCGCGGTCCGGTTTTGCTGTCGGTCAAGAGCAAGCGGCGGCTTTTGACCTCGCTCCATGTCAGCCCGGTGATTTCCGATCGGCGGCATCCGGTCAGGATCAAGAGCTGTAATGCTGCGCAATGAACCGGTCTCGATCTACGGTGTTTGTCTATCGCCGCACCAAGGCGCCGAAACTCCTGATCGGACAGAAACCGTTCACACTTGCGCCGCCTGTTCATCCGTATCGACGAGCACGGGTTCGAGCCTTCTGGCTTGACGCCCCACTCCTCGGCTTTGTTGAACATCGCCCGCAGGATCTCGCACGAACGGTTTGCCGCGCCCGGGCCTCCAACTTCAGTCACACGGTTAAACCACTCCTGCACATGGGACTGCTCAATCTCATCGAGGAACATCCCCGTAAACGCCGATTGGAGATAATTCTGACGATACAGCCCATGCGTGTGCAGGGTCGATGTCTTCCAGCTTGGCGAGACCTTGCGCCAGTAGTTATCGAGAAAATCAGTAAAGAGCGGCACCTTGCGGCGCTTCTTGCGCCTCTCTGCCGGGTTCTGACCTACCTGAGCGCGCAGAAGTACGCGCCGCGCAACATCCATCGCCTGTGCTTCGCTCAGTATCTTGGCGTTGCCAATCGTAACGGTCCGCGTACGCCCCTGCATTGCCGCCTGAACCATGTAGATGGTGCGTCCACTCGCATAGTAGCGCGTCCCGAAACCCGGCAAGCGCCTCGACCAGACTATTCGGCGCAGTTTGCTGTCGCCTTTAGTTTTGCCGACCACGCCGATACGCGCAGTTCCAAGTTCTTCGGTGACGATGGTCTGGAGGGTCAGCGCGTTCATTGGCCTACTCCGATCAGGTTCGCGATCGATCCCGACACGCGCTCGGCAGCATCGGCGATGACCTCATCGGACAAATGCGCATAGCGCGAAGTCGTCTCAGCCAAAGCGTGACCGAGCAGCTTGCCGATCACCATCAGCGAGAGATTATCGCGGATGGCGGTCGAGGCGAAGCTGTGGCGAAGATCGTGGAGGCGAACATCAGGCAGCGCAGCACGGTTCCGGATTTCCGGCCAAAACATGCTCAACTTGGCAGGCTTGCTTGCGTTGCGAACCGATGGAAAGACCAACCCCGTCGGCTTGCGATCCGGGATCGATGCGATCACTTCGATAGCTTGTCGGTTGAGGTAGATGATTTTCGCGCCAGTCTTGCTGTCCGGCAGCATCAGACGCGGCTCTTGCACCCATTCCCAGCGCAGTATCTCGATCTCCCCGCAGCGCGCACCTGTGTAGATCAGCAAACGTATCGCAGCGACGACAGTCGAGCGTTCGGTTTCAAAGTGGCTTAACGCGGTCGCGAGTTGACCGTACTCACGGGGAGAGAGGAAACGCTCCATCCGCTTGCGCTTGTAACGAGGTGTCCCTCTGCAAGGGTTCGATCCACGGCGGCGATATCCGAGTTTCTCGGCATAGCCCATCATCACCGAGAGGATCGGGATGGTTCGATTGAAAGCACCTGTCCTCTCGGCGAAGCCGTCACGCCAGAACGCAATATCGGCCTTGGTGATTTCATCGACGCGGCGATCACCGAAGGTTGGGATGATGTCCCGATCAATCCCGGTTCGGTTCCGCTTGCGCGTGCTTGGTTTCCAATGGTGGGCATAGTCAGCCCAGAAACGCTCAGCGTATTCGCGCATTAGCGGCGCTTGCTTTGCGCGCGACCTATTTGTCTTGCGCGAAGGCAGGCCATCGAGCGCCACTTCCGCCAGCTTTTCTCGCGCAAGTCGCCGCGCTTCACTTGCGGTATTCTGCTTAGTCGTTCCAAGCGAGACGCGGCGCTGCTTGCCACGCTGGCGGAACATCACGAACCAGCTTCGGCGCCCCGAGGGATGCACCCGCAGCCCAAAACCGGGCAGATCGCTATCCCAATATTCAATCATCCGTTTGCCAGGTCTGCGCCGAACGATATTGCCGTTCAGCCTTGCATGCTGGATGCTCTGCTCACCCTTATCCTCGCGCTCGCGTGGCACTGCGGAAAGGGCATGATTCGGGTTTGATTGTTGCGGTAACATATGGCCATTTCGGTCCATCGATTTGCTCCTCGTTTTTGAGGATCAAATTCGAGCAAGATACTGGTAAACAATATCTTTCTGCATCAGCGATGCGTACGGTGTGCCATCCCTCTACAATTGCGCGGGCCGACCCAGAAATGATTGCGGCTCTCTGATCGTGGGGCTTGGCAATCCTTGCCAAAGGAGCGTGAGCAACCTTTCGCACGAACCGGTGCCTGCGAGCGGTCATGTCGAAGCTACACCCTCAACAAGAGGCAGCACCTGCGCAAGAGGGACCGGCAAAGGACCAAGTGTGAAGCGGCGGGAACGGGACCTGTCGGTCCTGCCGCGCGCGCTGGTCCGACCCGGTCGCGGTGCGCAAGTGCGTGCGGGGCCCGGAACAAAGACACCGCGCCCGCAGGAGCACCGCCGCAGGTGGTGCGGGACCGAGCGCGTCACCAGCCCCGCTCCACATCCCGCCCTCCTCTTCCACCAGCGAACACGAAAAAAGGGCAGGAACCGTCACCGGCTCCCGCCCTAGTGGACGCTCAGAACTCGTCGAGCATTGCGCCATGCACCGTGTGCACCACACGGCTGGCCAGATGTGCTGGCAAGGCGTTGTAGTCACCTTCGTCGAGAGCGAAGTATCCAAGGTCGTCATCCTCGACGACGTGCTGGTCGAAGAAACTGTGCAAGGCCCGCTGTTCGGCAGTGGCGAGTGCTTCAAAGTAGCTGTTCGAATTCGATTCAATATTGCCAAGTGTAGTCATGATTACCTCCTGATGTCTGTCGGTGAGACGACAGGAGGAAGGCGGATGGGCACGGTGCCGGCGGGTCAGGGATCGCCCATAGGGGCGACCGCGAAGCGGCGGTGGGGGCAACGATTTTGTTGGACCGCAGCGCAAGCGAAGGGAAGTCAAAATGGTGGGGCCCCGCCGTCCTTGACGCGTCGGTGCCAGGCCCGTCATCCTTGAAAGTCCGTGAGCCAGGCCCCTCCCCCGCCCGATAAAAGCGCCCGTGCCAGTCATCTGCAAAAGGACTTTCCTACAGGGTCTGGCCTGTTCCATTGGAGCCCGTGGGAGGAACGCGAAAGGGGAGTAAGGACGGACTCCAATGCCATCGAAACGAAGCGCTGTAGCCGCACTCCAGAAGCTGGAGGCTGACCGGCTGGCACTCGACCAGCGTCAGAAAGAACTCGAACAACAGGCGGCTCTTGAACTGGGCCATGTGATCCTCGGAACGGGCCTCGAAACGTTCTCGAAGAAAGGCCTGGCTAAAGCGGCCGTGGAGCTCGCAAAGCTGGGGGAGGATGAGGCGTTGAAGCGGCTGGGTGCTTCTATATCTTCTCCTCGCTCTCAACAAACGCCTGTGAAGTAGAACGATGAAAGGGGTCCTGTCCGGCTTGGACAGGACCCCTTCGGGAGAGAGATCGACGAGAGAGTTCAGTCGATCTCGGGAGCATCCTTGTTGTCGTCGTTCTCGCCGGAGCCGTTGCCGCGCGAGAGGAAGTCGACCTTGTCGGCGAGGATCTCGGTGCCGTAGCGCGTGACCCCGTCCTTGTCTTCCCACTGGGTGTAGTGGATGCGGCCCTGGACGCTGACCAGCTGGCCCTTGGTGCAGTACTGCCCGACGGTCTTGGCGAGGCCGTTGAAGCAGGTCACCCGGTGGAACTCGCTTTCCTTGGCGGTGTAGCCATTCTCGTCCTTGTAGGTCTTGCCGTCTTTGTCCCGTGCAGGGCGATCGGTGACGACGGTGATCCCGGTGACATTGGTGCCGCTGACGTGACCCCCTGATTTTCCTCCACGAGCGATTAGAGTCTGGCCTGAAGGAAGGACAGACGATGAAGCGGAAGAGGTTCTCAGAGGAGCAGATCATTGGGGTGCTGAAGGAAGCGGAGGCGGGCGCGAAGACCGCCGATCTGGCCCGGCGGCACGGGGTGTCTGAAGCGACGATCTACAACTGGAAGGCCAAGTATGGCGGGCTGGAGGTGTCCGAGGCCCGGCGGCTGCGGGAGCTCGAGAGCGAGAACGCGAAGCTCAAGCGGCTGCTGGCCGATGCGATGCTGGACAACGTGGCGTTGAAGGATCTGCTCTCAAAAAAGTGGTGACGCCCGCCGCGAAGCGAGAAGCTGCCGCACATCTCCAGGCATGTCATGGGATGAGCGAGCGGCGGGCGTGCCGTGTCATCGATGCCGATCGCAAGAGCGTGCGCTATCGTTCCATCCGGGATGATGACGGCGCGCTGCGTGAGAAGCTGCGTGAGCTGGCCAACCAGCGGCGCCGGTTCGGCTATCGCCGTTTGCATATCCTGCTGCGCCGGGAGGGCGTGATGATCAACCGCAAGAAGACCCAGCGGCTGTATCGGGAGGGAGGGCTTGCAGTGAGGCGACGACGCAGCCGCAAGCGCGCTGTCGGCACCAGAGCGCCAGCTCCGGTGCTGGCACTGCCGAACCAGCGCTGGAGCCTGGACTTTGTCCATGACCAGATCGCTTCTGGCAGACGGTTCCGGGTGCTCAATGTGGTCGATGACATGACCAGGGAGTGCCTGGCGGCGGTGCCGGATACCTCGATCTCGGGGCACCGCGTCGTGCGCGAGCTGACCCAGCTAATCGCCCAGCGCGGCAAGCCGGGCATGATCGTTAGCGACAATGGCACCGAACTCACCAGCAATGCCGTGCTCGCATGGTGCGGCGAGATCGGGGTGGAGTGGCATTACATCGCTCCGGGCAAGCCGATGCAGAACGGCTACGTCGAGAGCTTTAACGGCCGCATGCGCGACGAACTGCTGAACGAGACCCTGTTCCTCAGCATGGCCCACGCACGGGTCGAGATCGCTGCTTGGGTCGAGGATTACAACCGGGAGAGGCCACACTCGTCCCTTGGCTACGCAACCCCGGCGGCGTTCGCCGCCGAACTGGATAAGCAATGGCCTGCTTCGCTACGCCCTACGGGCTCCGCTACGCAGCCCATTGCTTCAACCGCGCTGATGCGCAAAACAACCGCCCGGCTCTAATCCCAGCTGGGGGAAAGCTGGGGGTCACGTCACCGCCCTTGGTCTCGCGAGTTTCCGGATCGCGGGCGATGCGGCCGGTGAGGATTGCGATATTGGTCATGGTTGTATTCCTTCAGTTCCTCAAACCGGAGACCATCTCCGGCTTGCGAACATCTGAAAGAAGCAGGGCATGGGAGGACTGCACCGCAGGCCTGAAAGGCCGAAGGGAAACCTGTTCATGACGGGTGGTGCGGGCAGGCGCGCGAAGCGCGACAACACGGCCGTCAAAGGAACGGGTTGCGGCTCCTCAGCTGACTTGGTTCAGGACTGTTCGCGAAGAAAGCCGGATGGGTATCGGGTGCGGGTCTGAAGGGTCATATGATCCCGCTGCAATCAGCTTTCGCCGTCCCTTTCCGATGCCGCCAGGATATCCATGAAGTTGCGGGCTGCTTCCCGGTCTTCCTCGTTCTCGAACGCCACATCGAGGTCGGGGGCGGACCCGAACATGTGCAGGAACGACCACAGTGCAAAGCGCTTGCCCCTGTCCTCTTCGAGGCCGAGGTCGACCCGGCAATGCTCAATCCCGGCTGCTAAAGTGTCGGGTGATATCTCAGCTATATTGGTCGAGGCAAAGTAGCGAAGGAGAAGATCATCGAGTTGCATTGGCATTCTTGTAGCTTGGTAAATCAGATGCGGGAACGATAAGTGCCGCACCGCTGCAATAAACAAGCGTATCCATCCACAAGGGGGTGGCTTCAGAGACGCTCAGCTATCCCGCGATGAGCAACGAAGTTGTTCCAAAGCGTACCTATGCGGGCCTGTCGTAACCCTACAATCGACTCAGAGACATCAAGTGCTTTGAAAGCTTCGCGACCCGAAGGGCTCGGAGCAGCAATGCAATGAGTTCTCTCCTTGTGGGCGGCCTCGAGATGGGCCGCCCTTTTTTCTGTTGAACGGGAGTTCATTGGCGAGAACGGCCAGAGAACTCCCGCGCGTTCACCCAGGACAGCTACCCAACGGCCCGCGACGATCAACAACCGTGATGCGCTGCTTCTTGGCCTCGATCACCAAGCGTTCGGTCACGCCATTGCCCGGAAATGCCACCACGTAGCGAGGGTTAAGACCGAGCATTTGCTCGTTGCGCTTGAATCCTGCGCAAGCCCCGAGACGGCGTTCAAGCCCGAATGTCAGCTGCTGCACTTCGTTACGCTCGGCCCAGGATGCAGCCAGTCTGTCGGCTCCCTTACCGTCGCCTCCGTGTACGAGAAAGAGATCTGGAACGACCTCGCGCACCTTGTCTAGCGTAGCCCAGATGTTGGCCGCGTAAGTCTTGGCGTCGGCCTCGCTTTCGAAGCGGTTGCGACCACCGGCAAACACGACCGGAGTACCCTCGGGTGCAAGTGCAGCCTGACGACGTTCCTTGCGCACGCGCAGGAAATCGCGGGCATCGATCACAGCCGAAGTCATGTTCTTCAAATGGCGCGCACGCGATCCCGATACGGGCTTCCACGAGGAACCGGTTTCGTCGCGATAGAGACCAGCTGCAACCTCACGCATCTGCTCGAACGCAAACATGCTGGCTTCAGCCGACTGGGCGCGCAGGGTCTGCTCTTCGAGGTTCGACGAATGCACTTCGGAGCCGTCGGCGGATGCCAGAAGGGCGCGGATTTCATCCGAGGCCCGGTCCACCTGGGCCAACTTGCGGCTGGCGGCGCGGTGGAAGAGATTGACAAAGCCCCAGGCGAGATCCTCAGCGTCAGCTTCGAGCGCGGTGTCGGCAAACAATGCGAAGAGATCGGACCAAACCGCTCCGAGCGTGTGAGACATGGCGTCCTCGCAAGGGAAGTCGGCCTCGTTGAAAGGGGCAGGCGTGATCGAGAAGCCGGATAGATCGAGACCGGCAAGCTGGCTGGCGAAACTGTCATACATCTGAGTAGTCCTCCTGAGACCGGCGAATGCCGGCAGAGGAATTTCCGCGCGGGCCTGTTCGCCGTGCCCGACAAGGACCGGGACAAGGGAACGCCGCACCGCGGCAGCGGGAAACCCCGCAAGGCAAGGCTGGCGCGGGCCACACGGGCCGCAGCCTTGCGCGGGTTGCGGTGGGACCTGACCGGTCCAGGGCACAAGGACCAGCGAACAGGCTCGCGCGGGATAGTGTCGGAGTGGCGCTGGAGTTGTTTGGGAGGAATCCCGGATCGGTTCAGGAGCGCTCCAGAAGACCGAATTGTCCCGGCGTAAACGCAAGCACTTCTGCATGGGGGAACGCTGCGATCACGGTCAGCCGATCACCTTCGTGGCGCAAGTGCCAGCCCCGCCCGTGATCGGGTTCCGATTTCGCGAAACCGGCCGGATCGAGCAGTGCGAGATTAATACCGTCCGGGTCCCGCGCGGAGCGCGCGCGGATGGCCTGACCGTCCGCCTCGCGCACCGACGCAGCAAGGTCCTGGCAATGCGAGTAATCGTCCGGGTCAAGCCATCGCTTGGCATTGGCCTCGAGCGGCGGTCTGGTCGTATCGGTCAACCGCGTGACCGATACGGCTACGCAAAAGCTCAGATGCTCGATGGTCCGATTGCCGGGAACGAACCCCGGCGAGCGGCTGTAGAACTTGAGCCGCCAGTAGGCGGTCTCGGTGATAGCGGTGCCTTCGGCTTCGCTTGCGTAGAAGATCCCGGGTCGCTCGTTTGCGCGGCGAAAACGGCTGGCAACCGTGTGGCCATAGCGAAAGGGTGAAGCAAGGAGATAGTGCAACCCGTGCGCGGACTTCGGCAAGTCCGGCTTGGCGCTATCTGCCAGTTCTTCAAGCCGCTGTTGCTCGCCAAGGTCGGAGGTCAATCGATTGGTCGAGATGCGATGCTGTGCTTCGACTACCCGCCATACCGTCCGGCGGTAGCGGCGGAACTCAGACGCGAGCGCGGTGGGCGTCCACATAGTCGCAAACGGTGATGAGACCCTTGAAGCTGTCGACGAGATCGATCGGACGCGCATCGAGATCGAGATTGGCGGTCGTCAGCCACGCGCGCGCAGACATGTCGTCGCTCCCGAGCAGAGCGTCGAGCGAGCGGAACAGTCGCAGGAGGAACTGAGCAGCTTCGAAAGACTTCGATTGAGGGTCGAGCTGGGCCTTGCCCGAGCGCAGGCGTGAGGCGGTCGATTCCGATACACCGAGGATTGCACCAAGCTTGGGATTGGTGAGGCCCCAGAACTCGGCGATGCGCGCGATAGCAGAGGTGAGGACCTTGCCATCGTCGGGCTGCAATTCGAGTGGCTTCGTCGCCATAGCCTGTCCTTTCATGTGCAAGATATACACAATTGTCCCTCAAATGCAAGATTTCTGGCGTTCGAAGATCGCCTCTCCGTTCGAGAAACGCCCGACCATTTTGAGTTCGCCGAACATTCGTTCGAAACGCGGCGCCACTTGGGCGATCCAGTGGCGCGCACGGGCCGCGCGCGGGTGAGAGAAGTCAGCTTCCCAAAAGCGAGCATCATCGCGAGGGGCGAGCCAGATCGCGGCAAGCCCGCAATAGGTCGATATCCCGCAATCGGCGAAGGCGTTGCGCAGAAGGATACGGTCCTCGCGACCGCGCCATCCATCGAAGGTCTCGAAGGATGGAAAGGCTGCCTTTGTGGTATCGATGATCTCGTCGACGAGGCACTCATAGACCCAGTCCGCATCGTCGTCTTCGCCGTCATCGAGCAGGCGAAAGGCTACCAATGAGCCGGTCGGATAGCTGACGGAACGTCCCATCTCACCGCTCCTTAGGCTGCACTAGCCAAATCGACGTCGGTCTCGCCTTCAGTTGATTGGAATTCACCCAGTTCGAGCAGCAAGGTGGCTGCCTCCTCGGCCTTTGCTGCCGCGGTCAGGATCGCGCGCTCGTCCGATTTGAGGATCTTGAGCCAAGACGCGATATAGCTCGCATGATGGTCGAGGTGGGTGACCGGAAGGCCCAGTTCAGCGCCAAGAATGGCAGACGATAGCTCGGCGATCAGTTCTTCAGCGGCATAGGCATCGCTACCGAAGCGGTTCTTGAGATCGCGATCGAGCCGCGAGGAATGCCCCGTCCAGTGCGACAGCTCATGCGCGAGTGTCGCATAGTAGTGGTCATAGGCTTCGAAGAGTTCAACAGGCGGCATGGTGACGCGGTCGCGCAGCGGCTCGTAGTATGCTTGCGCGCCGTGATGCCGCAGGTTTGCCTCGATCCGGGCGAAGAAGGCATCGAGCCGCTCTTCGCGGCCTTCGGGCTCAAGCGCGGCAACCAGAGGCTTGGGATGGTAGAATTCGGAAAGGCCATCGCACTGGTCGGCGTTGAATACCGAATAGGCCTTCAGCACGCGACGGTTCTCCGTGTCCTGCCCGCCGTCAGCGGTTTCAACTTCCTTTGTGTAGCTCTTGTAGAAGATCGCGATGGTCGACTTCTCGCCTTTGCGGACCTGACCACCGAGCTTCTGACTCTGGCGGTATGTCATCCAGTAGGGAGAGGTGTATCCGCAGGCATCGGCCACCATACACAACCAA
The DNA here is from genome assembly GCF_011765465.1 of Erythrobacter sp. Classification (NCBI taxonomy): domain Bacteria; kingdom Pseudomonadati; phylum Pseudomonadota; class Alphaproteobacteria; order Sphingomonadales; family Erythrobacteraceae; genus Erythrobacter; species Erythrobacter sp. The sequence continues at coordinate 1,486,933 of NZ_CP050265.1, forward strand.
AAGGTGTTCATGCCGCGATAGGGCGTCCCGCAGCAACGCAAGGGGCGCGAAACCGGCAAGCCACGCCACGGCTTGACCCAGGGCTTGGTGCCCTCTTCGAGCTTTTCAATGATGGCGGCAGTGATGCGTCCGGCTGGAGAAACTGAAGCGGTGCGGCGGGACTTGGTCATCGATCGTCTCCTGATCACCGGAACGGACGTGTCCGGGTTCAGGAATCAGGAAGCTCACTCTCCTCTTAGCTTCGATGTCGGCTTTGCGCCCCAATTCTGGTCGTAGGCCGCACATTGCAAGGTGCCCGAAAGCGGACCGATTGCTTTTCTGATCCGGCAGGCTGCGCCAATTTTGAGTGCTGGGTGGAAACCCGTTGGTCTGTAGCTTGAATTCGCTGGGCTAGCCTTCGCCCGCGAGGCTTTCCAATACCGGGCACCGATCATTGCTCGTGGTGCCACATTGCTCGATCAGTTTAGCGAGAGCGTTCTCCATACGCTCAAGGTCGGCCCGCTTCGCACGGATGTTTGCGAGGTGCTGTTCGGCGATCGATTGCACCTCATCGCAACGCACTTCCTGACCTGGCGTTAAGTCAAGCAATGCCCGCACCTCTTCGAGGGAAAATCCGAGTTCGCGCGCGCGCCGAATGAAGCGGAGGCGCTCCGTGTCGTGAGGACCATAGTCGCGGTAGGCGCCCCTTCTCGGCGGAGCATCGATAACGCCTATCCGTTCGTAATACCGGATTGTCTCGATGTTACACCCGGTCCGCTTCGCCACTTCGCCAATTTTCAAAGCCAACCTCTTGAGTCTGTAGTTGCTACAGACTGTAAATAGGTATGCGAATCGAGGTTTGCAAAAGGACGATCGATGCGCGGCATCAGCACATGGTGGAACGGATTGGCGACGGGCGGGGGTATCTTTGCAGCCTTCGGGGCAGCTGCATGCTGTGCACTGCCCTTGATGCTCGCGTCGGTGGGTGTGGGCTCGGCGTGGCTTGGCAGCATCTCGCCGGTCCTGGCCCCCTATCGCGTCCCGTTGCTGACCCTGGCGTCGGCTCTTCTTCTCGCTGCGACCCTCCGTTTGCTCTGGCAGTTTCGGCAGGCACGAACATGCCCGGCGGACAGTGCATGCGGATCATCGACTTATCGAGCGCTGACCGCCATAGGAATTGCCATCGGTGCGGCGCTGCTGACAGGTGCCTTCCTCTATGGCTGATCCGATCCTGATCTCGCGCTTGCGCTGTCCCGAATGCGGTCATGAGGAGGACATGGAAATGCCGACCAACGCTTGCCTGTTCTTCCATAACTGCGCGGGTTGCGGCGTTCGCCTTCAGCCGCTCCAAGGCGATTGCTGCGTGTTCTGCTCGTACGGCACCGTTCCCTGCCCCCCAATACAGGAAGGGGATTGCTGCCATGGCTGAGGCTTTCGATTTCGTCGCCATCGGATCGGGAACTGCTGCGCAGGTCGCGGTCCACCAGATGGCCAACGCCGGGAAGCGCTGCGCGGTTATCGATTATCGGCCTTACGGTGGCACATGTGCGCTTCGAGGGTGCGACCCGAAAAAGATGATGGTGAGCGGAGAGGAAGCGCTCGCGGCATACAGGCGAATGAAGGGGAAGGGCATCAAGGGCTCGGTTTCAATTGATTGGGCCGACCTCCAGGCATTCAAGCGCAGCTTTACCGACCCCGTCCCTGAAAAGCAGGAAGCTCGCTACGAGCGTAAGGGCGTCGCGACTTTTCACGGCGCGGCACGCTTTGCCGGCCCCGACAGGATCGTGATAGGCGACCGGGAACTGAGTTTCTCGCACGCTCTTATCGCAACGGGAGCAGAGCCTCGGCCGCTTGGGATCGAAGGTGAGGAATTGCTGATTCACAGCGATGCATTCCTAGAACACAAAACCCTTCCAGATCGGATCGTATTCGTCGGCGGCGGATACATTGCCGCAGAATTTGCCCACCTCGCCGCGCGCGCCGGTGCAAAGGTCACAATCTTCCAACGAGGCCGCATTCTGAAAGCCTTCGACCCTGACACGGTCGATTGGCTCATGCCAAGTTTCGATGATCTCGGCATCGAAATTGTGGACGCTGAAGTGGACCGCGTAACGAAGAAAGGCAACGTGCTGACCGTCCATGCTGGCGACCGCAGGATCGAAGGGAGCCTGGTGGTGCACGCTGCCGGAAGAATCCCTGCGATCGGCTCGCTCGATCTGGAGGCGGGAGACGTCGCCTGTGACGCGGGTCGCTTGGCACTTACCGCCCAGCTACGGAGCCAAAGTAACCCCAAGGTCTTCGCGGCAGGTGACGCTGCTGCAAATGGCCCGCCACTGACTCCAGTCTCCAGTAACGATGCCAAGGTCGTGGTAGAAAACATACTCGATGATACCGGTCGAACTCCGAACTATCGAGGGGTGCCAAGTGCACTTTTCACGGAGCCGCCGGCGGCCAGGGTCGGAATGCTGGAAAGCGAGGCGCGTGAGGCAGGGCTGGATTTCACGGTGCATGCTGGCTCGCACCCTGGTTGGTTCTCGGCGAGGCGGCTGAACGAAGAGATCTACGGCCACAAGCTGCTGGTCGAGAACGGAACGGGACGCATCCTTGGAGCCCACTTGGTCGGCCCTGACACCGACGAGCTCGTCAATATCTTCGGCTTGGCCATGCGCCATGGGCTAAACGCGGACGACATCAAATCTACCATGTTCGCTTATCCGACGGCGGCCTCCGATGCAGGGTATATGTTGGGATGAGCAACGCGGAAGCCACCAACAAGCGTGACTTGGCCGCCAACCGTCTGCACCGCATCCTAATCTGGGGCGTGCCGTTTGCGGCGCTAATCGGCCTAAACTTTACCGCAGAACTTCTACAACCGAACGAGAGGGTGGAAATCGCGGCGGTGCTGTTCCTATGGATGGGGGCGGCGTGCTCGTTAAACGCTTTGCGTTGCCGTCGGCTTCACTGCATGATCGCAGGGCCAGCATTTTTGATTGGTGCTGCGCTTCTTGCCATGGTGGCATTCGGCTTGGCTGATTTCGGGAAACACGGTCCAAGCGTCATCATCTGGGTCACGTTTGGGGTAGTTGCTGGCAGCTTTATCGCCGAACGCATAGCAGGGAAGTATTGGCGAAGACCGGCGTAAGCTCAGGTTTCTGTTCACAGCGAAATAGAAACGAGATCCTCTCCACCAAGAACCTTTTCAAAGCGAACACGAGCGGGTGGTCTCGATCAAGCAGACTGCCGTCTGCTTCTGCTGCGCAGTCGCCTGGGAGCGGACTGTCAGCAACCGGCCCAGACCTGGACATGAAAAAGGCGGCCCGTCCCGAGAGGGACGGACCGCCCGCCGAGTAACCTGGACCTGTCAGGAGGGGTCAGGCAGCCGGCTCGGCAATTTCGTTCGCGGTCTCGTCCTCGGCCGGGTCCACTGTTTCATCCTCGACCGGCTCCTCAGGCGGACCGAAGCGCATGATCTCGGGCACCCACGCTCCCGCTCGCGTTTTCACATCCGCCTCGCCGATGAAATTGCCGGAGAAGATGCGCTCGGCTGCGCTCGCCAACTCTGCTTTCTTCGAACCTGCATAGCGACTGACGAGTTCGGGGCCGCCTGCTGCATCGAGCGCTTCGAGTGTACGCGCCTTGGCCACACGATCGAATAAGTTCGCCGCCGTCGGCCGCCACCAGTGCGCGGTCTCGATCTCGAGCAGCGACCCGAGGATTTCATGCAGCGGCGCCGAGCGATCGCCTTCACACGCAAGGCTCGCGACCAGCGTGCGGGATACGACATGACCGAGCCAGGCCGAACGTGCTTCATCGCTCAATGCGCGGAAGCGTTCGAACCGTTCGACATCGGTCTCGCCGGCGCGCCAGCTTTCGTCGAGCGAAGCGACAAATTCGGCGAGCGCAGCGCTTGCTGGGGCGTCCTTCGCCTCGAAGCCGACCACCGGTCCCGATGCTACCGAGCCGACCAGCGTCGATGCCTTCTTCGCGCGCCAGTCATGCCCATCGGCATCGGCGAGCGTGAAGACCATGAAGTCGAGCGCAAGCGCAGGATCATTGGCCAAGTGGATCGCCAGGATATCGCGGCGCTGCATCGCGAGCTCGTCGAGCAGTCGCTGCGAAAGCGCACCGCTCTTGCGCTTGGTATCAGCGCCAGCATCCACCGGTTCGACTGCTCCGTCGTCAGCGTTGACGACTTCAACTTCGGTGTAGAATTGCGGCACCAATGCCGGTTCGCCATTGCGAGAGAGCACGAGGAACGCTCCAGCCTCCGACTTCAGCTCGTCGGCAAGCACCGGCGGACGATCGTTGAGATCGCGCATCGCGCGGTCGATCGAGACCAGTTCCTCTTCCGCCTTGGCGATCTCGCTTTCGTCGCTGTCCTCATCCTCAAGGATGGCGGCCGTCCGATCGTAGTCGGCTTCAAGGTCGCTGAGCTCACGAGCCTCGTCTTCGGTTAGCGGAGCCGGTTCGCATGGGAGCCGATTGAGGCCCTCGATGAGATCGTGGCTGACATAGTTGCCAAGCGTGGGTCGCACCCAGGCAAGACCGTGTTCTTCCGCGACCTTCTTCGCAGCATCATCCATCGCTTTCTGGGCAAGGTCTTCGAGAAGCGCGACATCGATCCAGCTCTCGCTGGCTTCGTCGTCGAACAGTTCGCGTTCGATCCGGCCGCCTGCAGCAAGGTAGGCATCGCGCCCGACCAGAACCGCGCGCGGATCGGAGCCACGAACAGTGGCATCAAGCACCATGCGCCGGATTGTGTCTGGCGTGACCTGGTACCAGGCATCCTTCAGTTCGGCAAAGACGTGCGCCTGACGATCGATGTCTGAGATTGCCCCATAGGCCTTGGCCATGTCGAGCGTGATTGCGCCTTCGGCGAGCGCTTCAAAGACACAAGGTGCGAGGCCTGCCAGACGCAGACGACCCTCGACAAAGCGGGCCGTGAGACCGAACCGGCGGGCAACGTCTTCGGTACTGGCTCCCGCCTCGATGATCGCAGCAAAAGCCTGTGCCTCGTCGGCCGGGTTCATTGCGAGGCGCTGGAAGTTCTCGGCGAGGCTTGCTTCGCGTACTTCGCTTTCCTCGCCTTCGATGACGAGACAAGTGACTTCGTGATTCTTGGGAAGAGAGCCCTCCTCGGCCAGCGCCTGGAGCTGAGCCAGACGGCGACCACCGGCCTCGACTTCGAACTTGCCGCGCTTTGCTTTTCGCACGACGAGGTTCTGCAAGAGTCCGCGGGCGGCAATGTCCGCCCGCAGCTGCAGGTCGGCAAGTACGTCGCTCGACTTGCGAACATTCCGCGGGCTTGGGACGAGCTTTTTCAAAGGAATAGACTGGATCATGGATTGTCTCCTGATGGATTGAAAAGCCACGCGACGGTGCATGGCCCGACAAGCCACCGGCTCCCTCCCCTCTCTCACGCTTGGTCATGGATTTGCCCTTCAGGCCGCAATGGCTGGGAGAACAGAGGATGCCTTCGACACGGGGACGAAAAGGCGCGTGCGGTAGCGGATGATCTCGGTGAAACAGCCCTTGGTCTTATACCAGTCGAGGCGCTCAGGCGCATACCCAGTGAGCTCAAGTCGTTGCTCGCCGCCGACCAAAGAGCGCTTAACGGTCAGTGCATCATGACTGGCAAGCGGCTGGGGCGTTCCGCTCGAGAGGACAAGTTTCCCGAGTTCGGCTGGAGCCGGGCCGGACACACCCTTCAAGCCGAACGTCTCGGCAATCTTGGCCAAGTCGATATCGAGGACTTCGCGCCCGATGATCGATCTGCCATCCTCGGCGACAAGTCGCGTCACCCGGACATGCTCGCCAGGCAGCCGCTTCCAGACCGGGAGTAATAGCCCCGTCGCCAGATGCGCTCGTTCGGTCACCGGCGAGGCCGCTGCGGCGCTTTCTTCTTGTGTCCAGAGCTTGGAGAACTCGGTTACGCCGACCTCTTCCCACAGGCTTTCACCGAGCGCGTCGAGCGTCCAGTTGGCGGATTTAAGCGGTCGGAGAAGGCGACGGCGTTCGATCACCGCGCCGTCATCGGCAATGAGGCGCCGCGCCGGAACTGACAGGGCCACCTTGCCCGAGCGCGCATTGCGCAGGGGAATGGCCTGGGGGGATCCGATCTCGTGCATCCTGACGAGACGTTTGAAGCGCAGCGGGCGCAATTGGCGTTTCACTTCGAGCGAAACCAGGCGGGTTTCGGCGCCCGAAACAGGATCTGTGCGGAGAACTTCATCAGACAGCACCGTAAAGCTGTCGGCGCGGACCGTCTCCAAACCCAGATCGAGCGTGCCAGCCTCGCGTGCGGCCTCGATGCGCGCTTCCACAAGTCCGAGATATTCCTCGAAGATGGCGTTCTGCAGTGCGATCGGGAGCGCAAGTATGCGATTGAGCCAGCGTTGGATCGTGGGAAGGTTATCGCTCAGGCCGCCATCGGGGTTCTCGAGCTTGAGGCCTGTTAGCTCGACGAAGTCCCCGAAACCAACCGCCTCGAGTTTTCCATCGTAAAGCAGGTGGAACCAGCGCGAGAGCGCGTCCTTCGCATAATCGCTTTCGAGATTGTCGGCAGGGTCGAACAGGTTCTGTCCCCCTGTCTGACGCTGGCCGCGTGTGAGAGCGCCCAATGCGTCGAGCCTTCGCGCGATTGTCGAGATGAAGCGGCGTTCGCCCTTCACATCGGTCGTGACCGGGCGGAACAGCGGCGCAGAAGCCTGGTTAGTACGGTTTGTCCGGCCAAGACCCTGGATTGCATTGTCCGCGCGCCAGCCCGGTTCGAGGAGAAAATGGACGCGGCGCTGCTGGTTCTGCGCATCGAGATCGGCGTGATAGGATCGGCCCGTACCCCCCGCGTCCGAGAAAATCAGAATACGCTTCGTCCCGTCCATGAAGCACTGTGCTTCAGCGACGTTGGCGCTTGCGCTTCGACGTTCAAGCCGCTGCTGACCGTCGCGTCCCAAGACCAACCTGCGCGTGCGGCCTGTGACCTCGGCCACAGCCTCGGTCCCGAAGTGCTCGATGATGGCATCGAGTGCAGTGGCGATTGGCGGAAGGGCGCAAAGCTGTTCGATCAGCGCGTCGCGCGCAGCGATGGCACGCGAGCAGAGAACGGGATTGCCGTGATCGTCGCTCATCGCTTCGGATCGCAAATTGCCTTCCTCGTCAGTGAAGACCTGCATCAGGCGCACCGGGAAGCTCTTCGCGAGATAGTCGATGACATATTCGCGCGGAGAGAGATCGATATCGAGCGCTTCTCGCTCCTCGTCCGAGAGATCGGCCAGGCGTCGGTCAAGCATGGCCTCAGCGGTCGAGACCAGCTGCACCACCACCGAATGATCATCGCCGAGCGCCTCTTCCATTGCCGGGATCAGGCTCGGCAGTTTCATCGAGAGCAGAAGCTGCCCAAAGAAGCGCTGCTTGGTGCCTTCGAATATCGAGAGCGCCGCTGCCTTGGCGTTGCGATTGAGCGTATCGCCGCTGTCCTCATCGACCACCCTTGTGGCTTCGAGTGCTTGGTCGAGATTGCGGTGGATGATCGCCCAGGCATCGGCGTAGGCATCGTAGATCCGCACCTGCGCCTGCGTGAGCTGATGTTCGAGGATCTCGTATTCGACCCCGGCAAAGGACAACGCACGGGCAAGGTAGAGCCCCTGTGCCTTGAGATCGCGGGCGACGAGTTCCATCGCCGCGACGCCGCCGGCGCGGATCTCGGTCATGAATGCCTGATGCGTTGGGAACGCGGTTTCTGGCCCCCACAGTCCAAGGCGGGCTGTGTAGCCGAGGTTGGCAATGTCAGACGCGCCGGTAGCGGAAGCGTACAGAACACGTGCTCGCGGCAGATGGTTCTGAAGCCTGAGACCTGCCATCCCTTGCTCCGATCCTTTGACATTGCCGCGGGTCGAGGAAGAGCCGAGCGCATTAGCCATGGAATGCGCTTCGTCGAAGGCAATCACGCCCTCGAATTGCTCGGCGGCCCAGTCGAGGATCTGATCGAGCCTTGTGTCCTCGGCGCGTCCCGAGCGAAGCGTTGGATAGGTTACAAACAGGATACCCTCCGCCATTGTCACAGGACTTCCGAGATTCCATCGGGAGAGCGGCTGGATGTCGAGCGGGAGCCCGCCAAGCGCCTCCCAGTCGCGGCGCGCGTCTTCGAGCAGTGCCTCGTTCTTGGTGATCCAGATGTGACGGCGTTGGCCCGAGAGCCAGCGATCCATCATGACGCCCGCGATTTGGCGACCCTTGCCTGCGCCCGTACCATCACCGAGGAAAAAGCCTTGCCGGTAGGAGTGACCGTCCTCCGCGAGTTCGACCGTCGTTCCTTTTTGGCTTGGACGGAATTGCCCGGGAAGGTCGCGGGTGAATGCCTCGCAAGCGTAGATCAGTGTTTCGCACTGTGCGGCCGAGAGCAGTTTGCCCTCCTGCCAGTTCACGGGAAGCAAAGGGCGCGCTTTCGCTACCGGTGCCGCGACCGAGCCCATCGCGACCGATTCTACGAGCGGCGTCGGGTGAACAGGTGCATCGTCCATGATGACGCGGCTCGGTCGGTAAGGCAGGTAGATGCCCGCCTGCTCGGGAACGGGTGCAGGCTCTGCCAGGGCTTCATAGTTGAGCGCGACTGCCGCGCTTTTCTGGGCGGCTGCAGTCAGGAAAGGAGCAACCGGCTTGCGCGAAGCAGCGCCGCTTACCGAGGTCGCAACCGAGCGTACCGGAAGGCGATGAACGTTGGCCTGCAAAGGCGCACGATCAGGCAAATGCGCTAGGCAGGAATTCAGTTCGGTGAGGTCGGCGAACTCCCCCGTGATCGTGGAAGCGTCCTGAAGAGGCTCCTTGTCGATGACGACCATTCTGACCGCGATCCCGGTTCCGCTTCGCGAGAATGCGCCCGACAGCCGGACGTCGAGCAGCAGCGACGCCTGTTCCTGGTCTTCGACAAAGGTCGCGGCGTCAAAGCTGTCCGGGAGAATGGCCACGAGGCGACCTCCTACCGCGCAAATCCGAAGCGCGCTGCGCAAGTGGCGCATTGCCGTGCGGCCATCGACGCCCCGCTCGCGGCTTCGAGCAAAGGGAGGATTCATCAGGATGACGCTGGGGTTGAGGCTGGAACTATGGCCATCGGTCAGTTCTGCAACCAACTCGCCATCATGTGCGGATAGCCGGGCATCTGGGAAGATATGCGCCAGCGCATCGCCGCGCGCGCGATCGATCTCGTTCAGCGTCAGCGAGCACCCTCGAACGTCGCCCCAAAGCGCAAGAGCGCCATTCCCGGCTGACGGTTCGAGAACGCGATCGCGCGGGGCGAGGCAAGCGGCTTTGGCCATCAGCCATCCAAGGATCGGCGGCGTCGAAAACTGCTGTAGCTCGACTTGGCAGTCGCTGCGCACGTGGCGAGGCGGTAAGGCTGCATCGAGCCAATCGAACCGTGCTGCAGCCTCGTGGAAACCTGTATCGAGGTCGATGCGTGAGAACTCGCGGAGCCAGAGCAAGGCGCCAATCTCGACCGCGTTGTTGTAGTCGTCGATGGTCCACGCACTGCCCCAGTCCTGCACGTCGGTTTGAGCGGCGAAAAACTCGGAAATGTCAGGTCGGGTGAGATGGCATCCATCCGCAAGTCGCCGGGAAATTCGTTCACCGATTGCGAAAGCGAGCGGAATTGTGCTCGATGTCTCGCGGTCTGGAAAAAAGTCTGACTGAAACATGGCTTGTCGTCCTCCTGGTTGAGGCATCGGGACATGCGCCCTCTGCCGGGTCAGGAATTCGAGAAGCTCTCTCTCCTCTTAGCGACACGCCTTTCGGCGCAGCCATGACTGGAGCTCGTCGTTCCAGTCGGTACCGCGCAACTTAGGCCGTCGAACTTGGATTTGCCGCCCTTCACGGAGATAGGCACCTAGCCCGCGCTCGGCTGCAAGGTCGCCGCCAGAATCGTGATCCACGAAGAGATGAAGGTCGCTCACGCTCTCCGGAATGGCAACCAGCCCGAAGCGTCCATTGCCCAGCGTTGCCCACGTCGGGATACCAGTGAGCGCATAGGCCGACATCGCGCTTTCAATGCCTTCGGCGAGACCGAGCCTTCCCTCGGCAGGTTCGAACAGACGTACCGCCGCCTCGCCGAGAGACCCCAGTGCGCGTTTCGGCTTCGCAAACAATGCCTGCGTATTGCCGCATTGCGACAGGAAAGTCCGGTGAACGGCAATCGGCCCCTCGTCGAGGCTGACCGCAGCGATCATCGCTGGCAGGAAGCGTGCGCGACCCTTCGGTCCAAGCGGCGTGCGCGGATGAAATTTCAGCGCATGGGACGTGGCGAGGATGCCGCGCCCTTCGAGGTAGGCCTTGGCAGGACTTCGGTGCAACGGTCGAGCATCGCGCCAGATGCGGAGTGCTGCAGCCGATGGCTGGCTGGAATAGCGCGGCTGGATCGGAAACTCGTCGGAGGAGCCTGAGAATAGCGCAGAGGTCTCGATCCCTTCTCGAGCGAGGGCAGCGAGCACGCTCGCCTGATCGCATCCGGCGAAACAATGCAGTAGGATAGCCCTCCGGCCAAGCGTAACGCCGAGCGAAGGGTTGCGGTCACCATGCGCGGGACAACGGGCCATGCCCTTGGTGCCTGACCACTTGCCGCCGCGGCTCTCGCAGAGCTTGCGAGCGGTGTCCTCTAGCGAGGGGCGGGATAGGGTTGAGTTCGAAACGGACATACTGGCTCCATCGCCGCACAATTGCCCCTGCAGACTGCCCCCTTTCCTCTTACCGGACGCGTATGGCGCTTTCCTACACCCTTATGTTCCATTTATGTTCTGCCACCTGTCCAGGCAAGACAAGAGAGAACGCAATGAGACGAAAATGGGTAACTGGCGTGTGTTGCGGGCTCGCAATTGCGATCCCCGCCATCGCTCAGGCGCAGGAGTTCCGGGTCTTTGATCATCGACTGAGCAGGGTCGAAAAGCCGGTAGACAATGAAGTTATGTACGATCCTTCTCTGGCGGTCATTGGGACCGAAGGAGGGTACCCATCGGCCGCCAACCGAAGTTTCAAGGAGACGCTCTACGAACCCCTCATCCGCCAAGCTGAAGCAAGGTATCGATTGCCGCCTCGCTTGCTCCAAGCATTGGTCTGGCAAGAATCCCGGTTTAATCCAATGGCGATCAGTCCGGCTGGTGCTGCCGGACTTGCGCAACTTATGCCTGCAACCGCACGAGAACTCGGCGTAACCAATCGGCACGACCCAGCTCAGAATATCGACGGTGGCGCGCGATATCTAAGGCAGATGCTCGACCGGTTTGGTGCGATCCATCTCGCATTGGCGGCCTACAATGCGGGACCCGGCGCGGTATCCCGTGCTGGTGGAATTCCAAGAAATCGGGAAACGCCGGGATATGTGAGGAGCGTTATCCAAAGATGGATGGCATACGGAGCACTATGAACACGAATCGGAAAAGGATCAGCGGACGGCTCGAGCATCTCCCGCGTGGGGCAGCTATCGTGACAGATGCAGGCGACCACTGGGTTCTGGAAGGCTACGAACCATCGAACGATGACTTCGGTTTCGAGGTCACCGCCGAGGGTGTCGTTGTGGGCTTTGACCGCCTTCGAGTTGAGTGGCTGGGCCAAGTCCCGGCATAGCACGCTAAATCACGCAGCTCTCAAGATCGCAACATTGCCTGTTTTTCCGCGCATCGCATCGAGGAAGTTCGCCCAATCTTGAAGCATCGCGCGACGGGGCGCCAGATACTCTGCGGCATTATAGGCCCCGCGAACTTCGTTCTCCTCGCTATGAGCCAGTTGAAGCTCGACCCAGTCTTCATGGTACTTTCGGATCCACATTGGCGGTTGGCCGACTTCGACAAGCTGTTCATTGGCCCATGTGCTCGCAAGACCTCTGAAGCCATGAACAGTCTGCCGACCGTGATAGCCCAGACGATACAAACCATAGATCATGGTGTTTTCGGATAGCGGCACTCCACGCTTCTGGCCGGGAAAGACATAGTCACTTTGAGAACATGCGATCATGTCCTTGGCGAGCGAAGCGGCTTGCATTGACAATGGTACGATATGCTCACGGTGCATCTTCATTCGATCAGGCCCGATGCGCCAAAGCGGAGAGTTTCCTTCTAGATCCTCGAACTCGTGCTTCTTGGCAAAACGAAGTTCCTTCGTTCTGACCCATGTCAGAAGCGCGAAGGTGAGCGCTGCGCGAGTAATCTCGGAGCGTCGCTCCCCTTCTTCATTGTATTGATCCAGCTTGTTTATGAGCTCTGGCAACAGAGCGAGCGGCAGTTTGGCCATATGCTTTACGCGAGGTCGCGGCTTCAGAGCGCCGCGAAGATGAGCCGTGGGGTCCGCATCGCAAAGCCCACTCGCGATGGCGAACTGGAAAACTTGGCCAATGCTCTGCTTCGCACGCCGACTGATATCCAGAGCCCCCCGTTCTTCAATATTGCGGATCACGCCTAAAACTTCAGGGGGGGTGATCTCGTGCATCATCCTTTCGCCCAATACCGGAAACACGTCCCGTTCCATCCGAGACCAGACACGCTTCGCATGAGCTGGATCAAGGCTGCTCTTTCGATTCTTGTGCCACATCTCAGCAACAGCCTTGAAGGTTTTCTCTGGCTCGAAATCTCGACCAGGCTTGTGGACCATCGGATCCTTGCCTTCGGCCAAGGCAGCCCTTGCAAGCGTCTTCAACTCACGCGCAGCCGCTATTCCGACGTCAGGATAAGCACCAAAGGAAAGCAGCTTCTCCTTTCCGCGATAGCGGTATTTCATGCGCCAGAGCTTCGAACCGTTCGCTTTTACGAGGAGGAATAGCCCTTCACCGTCGGCAAGCTTGTAGGGTCGTTCTGCCGCCTTCGCATTCTTGATCTGAATCTCACTCAAAGCCATTGGGGGTATCGCTCCTTTTCGGTACCCCCCGAAAGTACCCCCAAAATACCCCCACTCCAAATCCGGCTTCAAGCGCATGCAAGCGAACGCAAGCGGACGCGAATCAGCGACATGGTTTTGATTTCATTGTTTTTTTCGGATTTATACGGAAGAATGCGAACCCATGCGGATTCGAGAATGGTAGCGGAGGAGGGACTCGAACCCCCGACACGCGGATTATGATTCCGCTGCTCTAACCACCTGAGCTACTCCGCCCCGTTCGGGATTCGCACCGGCGGCTCGCCGGGCGAGCGGCGCATTTAGGGCGGGGTCTCGCCCCGGTCAAGCACTAGTGCGTGGGGCGCTTCAGGGGCGCTCGCGGCCGCGGAAGGCCATGCGCTTGACGTGGCTCCACGGGCCGCCTTCGTAGCGGTGCAAATCGAGCGCGGGGAAGGCGAAGGCGCGCGGCTCGATCGTCGGTGCGAGAGACGCCTGCAGGGCGCGCGCCTCCTCTTTCGTCACCTTGTTCTGGATCGTGATGTGAGGGCGCGGCTCGTGCAGGTCCTGGTCGGTCAGGCTGCCGTGGAAATGCTCGGCGATAAGCGCGCGCAAGGAGAGTAGCTCCTCGCTTTCGAGCGCGATCGCCGTGCCCTTGCCAAGGTCCATCAGGCCCGTGACGCGGCCCTGCGGCGGGGCGAATTCGCGCGCGATTTCGGGGAGGAAGTCCTTCAGTTCCTCGAGCAACGAGGGCGCGAAGGCGTGGAACAGGGTGACGTGGGCGTGGAGATGGTTTCGCTCGGGCGGAAAGTGTTCGCGGCGCAGACCCTCGGCCCAGCCCTGAATATCGGGCGGCAGGACGGCGGTGACGATGAAAGGACGGGCCATGGGACGCGGGCTAGCACGCGGCGCGGCATCGGTTCCACCGCTTGCGCTACATCTCCCCGCGCTCGCGCCGCAAGGCGTACCATTCGGCGACGTTGGCGTTGTGCTCTTCCAGCGTGTCGGCGAAGACATGGCCGCCGGTCCCGTCCGCGACCATGAACAGCGCGCTGGTCTTCGCCGGGTTCAGCACCGCGGCAATGCTTTCGCGCCCCGGATTGGTGATCGGGCCTTCGGGCAGGCCGACGCGGGTGTAGGTGTTGTAGCCGTTCACCGCCGCGATCTCGGACTGGCGGATGCGGCGGCCCAGCGGCTTGCCCCTGGTGATCGGATAGATGATCGTCGGGTCGGCCTGCAGCAGCATCCCCGCCTTCAGCCGGTTGGAGTAGAGCCCCGCGACCATGCGCCGTTCTTCGGGCTTGCCGGTCTCCTTCTCGACGATCGAGGCGAGGATCAGCGCTTCGCGCATCGTGTCGACGGCGATGTCGGGGGCGCGCTCCGCCCACGCCTCGGCAAGATAGCGGTCCATCGCCGCCTGCATCCGCTCGACCAGTTCGGCGCGGCTCTGCCCGCGTTCGAAGGAATAGGTGTCGGGCAGAATCGAGCCTTCGCTCGGCACGTCGATCTCGCCGGTGAGGAGTTCCTCGGCCATCAGCCGCTCCCACACCATGATCGAGGGCATCCCTTCGGGGATCGTGACGAAGCGGCGTATGACGTCGCCCGACTGGAAGGCGGAAAGGATCTGCGCCTGGCTCATGCCGGGCGTGAGGCGGAATTCGCCCGCCTGGATCGGTTCGTCGGAGCCGAACAGGCGGGCGCGCAGCACGAAGCCGTCGGCCGACGAGATCAGCCCCTCCGCCTCGAGCTTGTCCGCCACCGCGCTGACCGATGCGCCGGAGGGGATGATGAAGGCCGTTTCCTCATCGATCGTCGCCTCGCCGAGCTGGGCGTAGGCCAGCCACGCCCCGGCCCCGATGAGTGCGACCACAAGAAGGAGGACGAGGCCGAGCCGCCTCACCGGGTCAATCGACCTTCTGCATGATCAGCGAGGCATTGGTCCCGCCGAAGCCGAAGGAGTTGTTGAGCACGGCGCGCACCTCGCGCTCCCGCGCCTTCAAGGGCACGAGGTCGATGCCTTCCGTGCCCTCGTCCGGGTCGATGAGGTTGAGCGTGGGGGGCACGACCTGATCGCGCATGGCGAGCAGGCAGAACACCGCCTCGACCGCGCCCGCACCGCCCAATAGGTGGCCGATCGCGCTCTTGGTCGAGCTCATCGACGCGCCGCCGAGGTCTTCGCCCAGCACGCGCTTGACCGCGGCGAGTTCGATCGTGTCGGCCATGGTGCTGGTGCCGTGCGCGTTGACATAGTCGATGTCGCCCGGGCCGAGGCCGGCCTTCCTGAGCGCCATGCGCATGGCGAGTTCGGCGCCCTTGCCTTCCGGATGCGGCGCGGTGACGTGGTAGGCATCGCCCGACAGGCCGTAGCCCGTGACCTCGCCATAGATATGCGCGCCGCGCGCCTTGGCGCGCTCGTATTCCTCGAGCACGACGATGCCCGCGCCCTCGCCCATGACGAAGCCTTCGCGCGCCTTGTCGTAGGGGCGGCTGGCCTCGGTCGGGCGGTCGTTGAAGCTGGTGTTGAGCGCGCGCGCCTGGGCGAAGCCCGCGATGCCTAGCGGGTTGATCGTGCTTTCCGAACCGCCTGCGAGCATGACGTCGGCATCGTCCATCGCGATCATGCGCGCAGCGTCGCCGATCGAATGCGCGCCGGTCGAGCACGCCGTGACGACCGCGTGGTTCGGGCCCATGAAGCCGTACTTGATCTGCACCTGCCCGGTGACGAGGTTGATGAGGCGGCCATGGACGAAGTGCGGGCTAACCCGGCCGGGGCCGCGTTCGTGGAGGTTGACGCTTTCAAGCTCGATCCCCGGCAGGCCGCCGATCCCTGCCCCGATCGAACAGCCGGTGCGCAGCTTTTCTTCCTCGCTCATGTCGGTCAGGCCCGCATCCTCGAGCGCCTGCCCGGCGGCGTCCAGCCCGTAGACGATGAAGGGATCGACCTGGCGCTGAATCTTGCCGTCCACGCGCTTGTCGGGGTCGAAGCCCCATTCGTGGTCCTTGCCCTTCACCTCGCAGGCGATGGTGCACTTCTGGTTCGAGGCGTCGAAGCGGGTGATCGGCCCCGCCCCGCTTTCGCCTGCGACGAGGTTCCGCCAGCTCGTTTCCACGTCCCCGCCCAGCGGGGTGACAAGACCGAGCCCGGTTACAACCACACGGCGCATTGCAATCCCTTTCGTCTCCCGCACGCGGCCCGAAGACCCGCGTGCGGCCCCGTTTCGCGGGGCCTAAAAGCTACAGGCCCGCAGCCCACGCAAGAGGGGCTGAGGGCCTGTCGATCAGCTTGGCGCGCGCGAGGAAGCGCCCCGCGCAGGTCCAGCCGAGGGCAATCAGCCCCGGGAATTAACCCTTGTTTTCCTCGATATACTTGGTCGCATCGCCGACGGTCGAGATCTTCTCCGCCGCGTCGTCGGGGATTTCGACACCGAATTCCTCTTCGAAGGCCATGACCAGTTCGACGATGTCGAGGCTGTCGGCGCCGAGATCGTCGATGAAGCTCGCGTCCTGGGTGACCTTGTCGGCCTCGACGCCGAGATGCTCGACGACAATCTTCTGCACGCGGTCGGCAGTATCGCTCATGTGTGTCCCTCTTGTCTGGGGTTTTGCAAAAAATTCGCCCTCGGCCCTAGTCAACGCCGCTGGCAAGCGCAAGTGGTGATAGCGGCCTCGCCCTCGCGCCCCGGCCCTCCCCTTCCCGCTGCAGGATGGCAACGTTTCGCCGCGCGTCGCGTCCGGACTGGCCCGAAAGCCGGCGCGTGGCCGGAAAGCTATCGCACGCTCGCCGTTAAATCCCCGAAAACGCGGGCAAAACCCTGCCCCAGCGAAAAGGACGAGAGGACGCCGATGGCGAACCGGGAAACGCTGCAGGGCCTCACGCAGGCCACTTACGACACGCTCGAAGCCTATCGCCGCGCGCATGAGACGGCCCATACGGGCGCGCTCGAACGCACGCTCGAGCGGCGGATTTCCGAACGCACGCGCACCGTGAACCTGCTCAACGACGCGCTCGAAAAACAGGGCGGCGAGCGGGTCGACGATGCGAGCGCCTCGGCCCAGGCGGGCTATCTCGTCCAGGCGATCGGCGATGCCTTTCAGGACGGCGACGAGGCGGCCGCTCACCGGATCGAGAAAGCCGAAACCGATCTATGCGAACGCTACGAAAAGGCGCTGGCCGACGACACGCTCGAAACATCGACCCGCCACACGATCGAAGCCGCCGCGCGCGAGGTGCGCGAAGGCGAAAGCTTCAGCCACGTGCTCGAACGGCAATTCGGCTGAGGACAAAGGCAACCAAGCAGCGGGGCCAAGGCCCTTGATGAGGCACGGCCAGCCGTCCCGGGACAAGAAGAACGATAAAGCGAAACGCCTTCATGCGGGGCATCCGGCAGCAAGCCGGGTGCCCCTTTTTTCCTCGGCCTCAGTCGCCCGCGCCGGGCTTTTTCGGCGGCTCGACCACGCGGATCGAGAGTTCGCGCAGCTGCTTCGGCTCGGCCAGCGAAGGCGCGCCCATCATCAGGTCCTCGCCCTTCTGGTTCATCGGGAAGGCGATGACTTCGCGGATCGCTTCCTCGCCCGCGAGCAACATCACGATCCGGTCGATCCCCGGCGCGGAGCCGCCGTGCGGCGGCGCGCCCAGCTTGAACGCCTCGATCATGCCGCCGAAATTCGCGTCCACATCCGCGCGGCTGTAGCCCGCGATCTCGAACGCCTTGTACATGATCTCCGGCTTGTGGTTCCGGATCGCGCCCGAGGACAGCTCGTAGCCGTTGCACACGATGTCGTATTGCCACGCGAGGATCGAAAGCGGGTCTTGCGTTTCCAGCGCCTCCATCTCGCCCTGCGGCATCGAGAAGGGGTTGTGCGAAAAGTCGATTTTCTTCGCGTCCTCGTCCCATTCGTACATCGGAAAATCGACGATCCAGCAGAACTTGAAGCAGTCTTGCTCGATCAGGCCGAGCTGTTCACCCACCTGCGTGCGCGCGGCGCCTGCAAGCTTGGCGGCCTCGGCCTCCTTGCCCGCGGCGAAGAACAGCCCGTCGTCCGGGCCGAGGCCGAGCTCGTCGTAGAGCGCCTCCATCCGGTCGGGCCCATGGTTCTTGGCGATCGGTCCGCCGAATTCGCCGCCCTTGCGGGTGACGTAGCCAAGGCCCGCATAGCCTTCGGAGCGCGCCCAGTTGTTCATGTCGTCGAAGAACTTGCGGCTCTTGTCCGCCGTGTTCGGGGCAGGCACGACGCGCACAACGCCGCCGGAGCCGACGATCTTCTCGAACAGGCCGAAGCCCGACTGCTCGAAATGGCTGGTCACATCGGAAATTACGAGCGGGTTCCTGAGGTCCGGCTTGTCGGTCCCGTATTTCAGCATCGCCTCGGCATAGGGGATGCGCGGGAAGCTGCCCGCCGGGGTCACCGCCTTGCCGTCCGCGAATTCCTCGAACGTGCCCGCGAGCACCGGCTCCAATGCCTGGAACACGTCCTCCTGCGTGACGAAGCTCATCTCGAAATCGAGCTGGTAAAACTCGAGGCTGCGGTCGGCGCGCAGGTCCTCGTCGCGGAAGCAGGGCGCGATCTGGAAATAGCGGTCGAAGCCCGCCACCATCATCATCTGCTTGAACATCTGCGGCGCCTGCGGGAGCGCGTAGAACTTGCCCGGATGCATCCGGCTCGGCACGAGGAAGTCGCGCGCGCCTTCGGGGCTCGACGCGGTCAGGATCGGCGTCTGGAACTCGGTGAAGCCCTGTTCGACCATGCGCCGCCGGATGCTGGCGATCACTTGCGAACGCAGCATGATGTTGCGGTGCATCGTCTCGCGCCGCAGGTCGAGGAAGCGGTAGCGCAGGCGGATTTCCTCGGGGTAATCCGGCTCCTCGAAGACGGGCAGCGGCAGTTCCTCGGCCGCGCTCTGCACCGTGATGGAGCGGGCGAAGACCTCGATCTCGCCGGTCGGCAGGTTCGCGTTCACCGTCGCGGGCGTCCGCGCCTTCACCTCGCCGTCAATGGTCACGACCGATTCGGCGCGCAGGCGTTCGAGCACGGGGAGCGCGGGGCTGTCCTCGTCGGCGACGATCTGGGTGATGCCGTAATGGTCGCGCAGGTCCACGAACAGCACGCCGCCATGGTCGCGCTTGCGGTGGACCCAGCCCGACAGGCGGACCGTCTCGCCGACGTTTTCGGCAGAAAGCTGTGCGCAAGTGTGGGAACGATAGGCGTGCATCTAAACTCTTGTCCTGTTCGAGAGTAAGGCGCTAAGGGCGCGGCCAGCATATGGCGCGCAGGGTCGAAAGGCCCCAAGCGGATATGCGCGCGCTAACAGGCGAAGCCCGGCTCTTTGTCAAGTCGCACGCAGCCTCTCCACAAGGGACCGGCAAGGCCCCGAGGGCGGTACTCCGCCCAACCAACATAATCGAGCGACATGAAGATACACGACCTCATCACCACGACCGAAGCCCTCACCGAATTGTGCGAGCGGCTTGCGAAATCCGATTTCGTCGCGGTCGATACCGAATTCATGCGCGAGAACACCTATTGGCCGGAATTGTGCCTGGTGCAGATCGCCAACACCGAAGAAGCCGCCGCGATCGACCCGCTCGCGCCCGGCATCGACCTTTCCCCCCTGCTCGACCTGATGTGCGACAACGAGGACGTGCTCAAGGTCTTCCACGCCGGCGGGCAGGATGTCGAGATCATCGTCAACCTCACCGGAAAGACCCCGCATCCCATTTTCGACACGCAGGTCGCGATGATGGCGATCAGCCAGTCCGAACAGATCGGCTATGCCAATCTCGTCGAGACCTGGCTCAATATCCAGATCGACAAGGGCGCGCGCTTCACCGACTGGTCCCGCCGCCCGCTGACCGACCGCCAGATCGAATACGCCATCGGGGACGTGACGCACCTCTCCAAGATCTTCCCCAAGATCCTCAAGAAGCTGATCAAGACCGAGCGCGGCGTGTGGCTCGATGCGGAGATGGAGAAACTCTCCGATCCTTCCAACTACCTGATCGACCCCGACGCCGCGTGGAAGCGCATCCGCTCTCCGGGGCGCAATCCGCAGGTGCTGGGTCGCCTGAAGGCGCTCGCCGCGTGGCGCGAGGGCGAGGCGCAGCACAAGAACATCCCGCGCGGGCGGATCATGCGCGACGAAACGCTCGCCGACATCGCCTCGCATCCGCCCAAGAAACAGGCCGATCTCGCCAAGGTGCGAGGGCTGTCGGCGGCGTGGAAGGACAACGACATCGGCAAGCGCATGATGAAGGTGATCGCCGAGGCAGAGCCGCTGCCGAAAGAGGAAATGCCCGAAAAGATGAAGCGCGGCGCGCCGCTGGGGCGCGAGGGCGCGCTGGTGGCGGACCTTCTGAAGCTGCTCCTGAAAATCCGCGCGCGCGAAATCGACGTCGCCGCGCGCCTGCTGACCCGTGCCGACGAGATGGAAGCGCTGGCGGCGGGCGTGCGCGATCTCAATGTGCTGAAGGGCTGGCGCTACGAGGTGTTCGGCAAGGACGCGCTCGACCTCGTCGAAGGCAAGCTCGCCTTCGCGGTCGAAAAGGGCAAGCTCAAGATGACCCATATCGACGAGATGCGCGGCGCCATGGAAGACGCGCTGGCCGCCGAATGAGCGCGCTGCATCGATGAGCACCTATCTGCCCACGATCAAGCAGCTGCAATATCTCGTCGCGCTGCACGAACAGGGCCATTTCGGGCGCGCGGCGGAAAGCTGCTTCGTCTCGCAATCGACCCTGTCGGCGGGGGTGCGCGAGCTCGAATCGCTGCTCGGCGTGACGCTGGTCGAACGCTCGCGCCGGGTGGTGCGCTTCACCGCGCTGGGCGAGCAGGTGGTGGCCAAGGCCCAGCGCCTGCTGCGCGAGGCGGAGGAACTCTCAGATCTCGTCCAGGCCGCGGGCAAGCCCCTGTCGGGCCAGCTTCGCATGAGCGTCATCCCGACGATCGCCCCCTTCATCCTCCCGCGCCTGCTCCCACGGCTCAAGCGCGAACGGCCCGAACTCGAACTGATGCTGCGCGAGGAGACCAGCCAGGACGCGCTGCTCAGCCTCCAGCACGGGCGGGTCGATTGCGTGCTGCTTGCGCTCCCCTTCGACACCGGCGAGGTCGAGGTCGAGCACATCGCCGACGACCGGCTCTATGTCGCCTTTCCCAAGGACGACCCGCGCGATCCCCCGCAGGAAATCCCGCCGGAGATGATCGACCCGATGATCTCCTCCGGACGCCTGCTGCTGCTCGAGGACGGGCACTGCCTGCGCGAACACGCGCTCGCCGCGTGCAACCGCAGCGAATTGCGCGCGAGCGCGAGCATGATCGGCACCAGCCTGCACACGCTGGTGCAGATGGTCGACAACGACCTTGGCCTCACCCTGCTTCCCGAAATGGCAATCGAGGCGGGCATCCTGCGCGGAACCGACGTCGTCGCGCGCCCCGTCGAGGGCGACAGCGCCAAGCGCGAAATCGCGCTGGTGTGGCGGCGCAATTCGCCGCGCGAGGCCGATTTCCGCCTGCTGGCCGAAGAATTGCGGGCGGGCTGAGGCGCAGGGATGAAACACCTCTCCCCCCCGGCTGCGTTTGTGCTCGTGTGGCTTTTCGTCTGGCTGGTGTTCGACAACCTCGCGCTCGGCCTCATCTTCGGCCTTCTCGCTGCCGGAGCCGCGGCGAAGGCATCGCGCGGATAGGCCCGCCGCGCGCTCTCCGGGCGGGAAGGCATCGGGTGCAGGCGGCATTCATCGCGCCTAGGCAATCCTGACGCGCAGGGGAGCGAAAGCCCGCGCAGCCAGGCGAAGGAGGGATGACCGCCATGTCCTGCATTCAACGCCCCGCTCGGCTTGGCCTGGCCCCGCTCGCCGCGCTCGCCATGGCAGGCCCGCTTGCGGCCGACCCGCCGCCGACGCGCGTGATCGTGACGCCCGCTCCGACCGAAAGCGACGCGCCGCCGCCCGCCGCCTCGCCCGCGCGAAAGGCGCGGACATCGCGCTTCGAGAGGGCACGCGCGAACCTGCTTGCGATCGAGCAGGGACGCCTCTCGCTCGGCGAGCTGACGCGGCAGGACTTGCGCGACGTGATCGAACTCGAGCGCATTCTGAGGGACGACCGGAAGCCGGTCACGACCCATGAAGAGCAATGCATCGCCATGGAGGTCCGCCGCGAAGGCGGCCGCCCGAGCCGCCTCGCATGGCACGCGATCCGGCTGAAATGCCGCGAGATCGGCGGGTGACGAGGGAGCCTCCCGGCGGCACGGGGGGCGCGTAGCGGATCGCTGGCCGAGGCCGCGACGGCGCGCGATGCGCCGGACCGGGCCGGGGGCAGTGACCGCGCAAGGACGCGACGCAATGACGGCGCGGATTACTTTTTCTTGCGGCCCTTGCCCTTGCCCTTTTCGTCATCGTCGTCGTCATCATCGTCGTCGTCATCGTCGTCGTCATCGTCATCATCGTCGTCGTCGTCGTCATCGTCGTCGTCATCGTCATCGTCGTCGTCGTCATCGTCGTCGCCTCCCCCGGAGCCGCCACCCGAGCCACCGCCGGAACCGCCTCCCGATCCGCCGCCCGCGCCCCTATCGTCGTCATCGTCGTCGCGGTCGTCGTCATCGTCGTCGCGGTCGTCGTCATCGTCATCGCGGTCGTCATCGCGGTCGTCGTCGCGGTCGTCATCGCGGTCGTCGTCGTCGCGATCGCGGTCATCGTCGTCACGGTCGTCATCGGAATCGCCGTCGCCCGAATCCGAGCCGCCATCGCCGGAACCGTCGCCGCCCGAACCATCGCCCGCGCCGTCACCCGAGCCGCCGCCGGACCCGCCGCCGGAGCCGCCGCCCGGAGCCGAACCGCCGCCACCGCCCGAGCCCGAGCCCGAGCCCGAGCCCGAGCCCGAGCCGCTGCGTTTGCCGTTGGCAAGGTGCGAATCCACCTCGGAAAACGTATCCGCCGTCCCGTCGCCGAGCACGGCGAGCGCCCCGACCGAGCCCGCCGCGAACAGCGCAATGAACAATCCGTATTCCATCGCCGACGCCCCCGCGGTGTCGGCAAGGAGGAGTTTCCCGGTTTTCTTTACCATTGAGCGACCTCGTTTTGCTGGCCGCGTGATGCCGGGCGGAGATAAACAATTTACGAATAGGACAGCGTTAATTTTCAATGGCCGGGCGCGCTAGGAGGCCGAAGCGCCCCCGACGCGCCGGCAGGCAGGTAGAATCCCCTGCCCCTGCCCCAACGCCGCGGAAATGATGAATCGCGCATTATCCATTGCACACCGACCGGGCGCCTCCTTGCGGCCCCGACCGCGCCGGCCACAGGCCACGGGCAAAACGGAGCGATCATGCGCAATCTCTGGCTTTCCTTCTTCCTCGGCCGTTCCTCCTCCGGCCCCGGCCCCTCTCCCGGCACACCCTCCCCCTGCGCGAGCGAAGCGAGCGCCCCCTCCTCCCCTGCCGCGCCCGCCCCGCGGGCCGGGCGGGCCGAGGCGCTCGGCGGCGATCTCGACGAGGTGATGGGTGCGCTCGCCCGCGCGCGCGCCGATGCCGGGGGGCTGGCGCGCACGATTGCCGAACTCGAAACCGACGCCGCACGCGTGCCCGCGCTCACCGAAGAACGCGACGATCTCGCCCGGAAGCTGGAAGAGCGCGAACGCGCCCTCGCCACGGCCGAAGCGAAGGGCGAGGAACTCGCCCGCGACCTCGCCCGTGCGCGCGAGGAACTGGCGCGCAGCGAAAGCCGGCTCGACGCGGCGATGCGCGAGCGCGGCGGGTTCCTGCGCGAAGCGGAAGAAGGGCGCGAACGCATCCGCGCGCTCGGCGAAACGATCGAACGCCTGACCCGCGCGGGCGAGGCCGCCGAGGCCGTGCGCGAGAAAAGCGAGATCGAGATCGCCGGGCTGCGCACCGCGCTCGGCGAACGCGAAAAGGCGCTCGAGGAAGCGCGTAATGCGCTCGCCGAAGCGCGGATCGCGGCGCAGCAGGGCGCGCAGGCGCTCGCGCAGGAACAGCGGGACAGCGCCGAAAAGGCGCGCCGGATCGGCGAATTGTCGGACAGTCTCGCCGCCGCGCAGCGCCGCGAGGACGAGCTCGCAGAGGCGAACGACACCCTGCGCGAGGAGACCCGCACGCTCGAGCTGGCGCGCGCCGATCTCGCCATCGCGCTCGAGACGAAAGCCTATGCGCTGACCGGCGAATTGTCGCAGGAACGCGGCGGCCACGAGGTCACGCGCCGCCTGCTCGACGAAACGCGCGACGATGCCCGCGCGCTCGCGGAGGAGAACCGCAACCTCAAGGAACAATCGGTCGCGATGGCGCGCGAGGCGGAGCAGATGAAGCTCGAACTCGGCTCGATGCGCAGCGCGATCCGCGACTACGGCGACCGGCTGGGCGAGGCGAACCGCCGCTTCTCCGGAGCGCAGGACGAGAACGCGCGGCTCGAAACCGCGCTTGCCGAGGCGCGCAAGGATGCCCGCGCGGCGAACCGCAAGGCCGAACGCCTCGCCAGAGCCGAGCGCGAGAACGACGAATTGCACGAAAAGCTGCGCGCCCTGCAGGAAAGCCTCGCCCATGCGCGCGGCGCGGGCCGCGAGGCGGACGGCGGGCCGGACAGAGGGGAAGCGGGCAGCGAGCCCAAGCTCATCGCCTTCCCCGCGCCCGGCGCGGCGCAGGAAAAGGTCACGCTCTCCGCCGCGCGAGAGCGCGGGCGGGCATAGGCCGCAGGTTTTCCCTGCCGCGCCGGTCCCCGGCTGGCGAAGAGCCTTGGCTCATGGCACAGGATGCCCGCGAGGAGGCCGAAGCCATGGACCCACGCAGCAAACTGATGAAGGTCGCGAGCATCGCCATTGTCATCGGCAGCACGGCCGCGGCGATCCTGAATTCCACGGCCGGCGGCAGTGTCTTCCCCTATGCCCTCATGGCCGTCGCCTTCTCGGTGGGCATGGTTGTCGACAGCCGGCGAGAGCGGCGCGCGGAATAGATCCGCGCGCCACCCTCGCCCCGCCGGTTTACGAGCCCTCGACGCTGCGCGGCGGGAGCTTGCCGTCGCTGGCTTCGCTGTCCGCCGCCTCGTCGCCGCCGACGAGCCCGCGCGCTTCGAGCATCGGCTGGACGTCCGGCTCTCGGCCCGCGAAGTTCTCGTACATCACGAAATAGTCCATCGTGCCCCCGCGGCTCAGCACGGTGTCGCGGTAATGCTGGCCGTTTTCGCGGGTCAGCCCGCCGTTCTCGCGGAACCACTTGCGGCTGTCGCGGTCGAGCATTTCGGTCCACAAATAGCTGTAATAGCCCGCCGAATAGCCTGCGGGGCTGCTGAAGATGTGGTTGAAATAGGTCGAGCGGTAGCGCGGCGGCACGAGGTCGATTTCGAGCCCCAGTTCCTCCAGCGACCTGCGTTCGAAGGCGGATACCTTCTGAGGCGTGTCGATCGCGGCGGCTTCCTGCGGCGACAGGGCCGCCCATTTCATGTCGAGCAGGGCGGCTTCGACGACCTCGCCGAAATCATAGCCCTGGTTGAATTTCGAGGCTTCCTCGATCTTCTCGACCATCGCCATCGGGATCGTCTCGCCGGTCTTGTAGTGCTTGGCGTAGTTCTGCAGCACTTCCGGCCAGGTCGCCCACATCTCGTGGACCTGGCTCGGATATTCGACGAAATCGCGCGCGGTCGCCGTGCCCGAGATGCTCTCATAGCGCTGGTCCGCGAACAGGCCGTGCAGCGCATGGCCGAATTCGTGGAACATGGTGTTCACATCGTCGAAGCTGACGAGCTGCACCTCGCCTTCGGGCGCCTTGGGGATGTTGAGCACGTTGTATATGACCGGCTTCGTCCCCCACAGGTGCGACTGGTCGACGAAATTGCTCATCCACGCCCCGCCGCGCTTGGATTCGCGCTGGTAGGGGTCGAAATAGAACAGGCCGAGCTCGGACCCGTCCTCCTCGAACACGGTGTAGACCGACACGTCGGGGTGGTAGACGGGGATGTCGCTGCGCTTTTCGAACGACAGGCCGTAGAGCCGGTTCGCCATGTAGAACACGCCGTCTTCGAGCACGCGGTCGATCTGGAAATATTCCATCACCGCGTCCTCATCGAGGTCGTAGCGGTCGGCCTTGACCTTGTTGGCGTAGCGATACCAATCCCAGGGCTTGACCTCGAAATTGCCGCCTTCGGCCGCAATCGCCTCGTTCAGCATTTCCGCCTCGCGGCGCTGGGTCGCGGCGAGTGCGGGGACCATCTGCTCCATGAAGCCGAGCGCGGTCGCGGGGGTTTTCGCCATGCGGTCGTACATGGTGTAGCTCGCCCAGTCCTCTTGCCCAAAAAGCGCTGCCTTTTCAGCGCGAAGGCGCGCGATCTTCGCAAGCAGTGTGCGCGTGTCGTGGGCCTGCTCGGTCCCGTCGGCGCGGTGGTAGCTCTGCATGAACAGCGCCTCGCGCGTCGCCCGGTTCTCGAGGCTCGGCAGAAGCGGCTGCTGCGTCGTGTTCTGCAGCGCGATGGCATACTTGCCCGGCATACCCTTTTCCGCGGCGAGGTCGGCGGCGGCGCGGATGTCGGCCTCGGACAGCCCGGCCAGTTCCTCGGCGCTGTCGACGATCAGCGGCTGGTCGTTGGTCGCCGCGCGGACCTTCTGGCTGAATTCGGTCGTCAGCGTCGAAAGCTCGGTGTTGATCGCCTTCACCCGCTCGCGCTCGGCATCGGTCAGCAGCGCGCCGGCGTGGACCATGTCGTTGTAGGTCTCTTCGAGAAGGCGCGCGTCCTCGACCGTCATGCTCATGGCGGCGCGGTTGTCGTAGACCGCCTTCACGCGGGCGAAGAGGTCGGGGTCGAGCAGGATCGAATCCGAATGGGCCGACAGCTTGGGGCTGATCTCGGTGTTGATTTCATCGAGCCGGTCGGTCGTGTTCGCACCCGTAAGCGCGAAAAAGACGCGGCTCACCCGGCCCAGCATCCGACCCGACTTTTCGAGCGCGACGATGGTGTTCTCGAACGTCGGGGGCGCGGGATTGTCGATGATCGCGCGCACTTCGGCTTTCTGGATCGCCATGCCCTGCTCGAAAGCGGGGATGTAGTCGTCCTCGGAAATCTTCGTGAAATCCGGCGCGAGGAAGGGGAGCGTCGAATCCGAAGCGAAATAGCCCGTGCCTTCGGGGATTTCGGCGGCGGTTTCGACAGCGGGGCTGGCTGCGGTTTCGGTCATTCTCTCTCCGGACGTGGCAAGGGCGCTTCCCGCGACCAGCGCGGCGGCCGAAACGGACAGGGTAAGACGGGTAAGCATCGGGGCCAATGTGCGGGCCTTCATAAAACGTATCTCTCTCTTTTTTCGTGACTTGCGCGCGCCGGGTGGCCGGTCGCGGCATCTGCGACACCTTTTAGGGCGCGCGACTTGAACAGGGGATTGCCGCGAATTGCAAGCCGCCGCTAGCGAGCGCGAGGATGCCCGGAACGCTGGCGCGCGCGGCGCGTCGTTAGGGCATGGACACGAGCGCGCCCCCTTTCCTGATCGTCAACAGCGCGAGCGGCAGCTTCACCGAGCAGGCGGTCGAGGCGGTGCGCGCCGCTCTAGCCGGCGGGGACGGCGACGGGGCGCGGGTGCGGACTTTCGACTGCCGCGCGGACGAATTGCCGGGGCGCGCGGCGCTGGAAAGCGCGGGCGCGACGCGCCTCGCCATATTCGCGGGCGACGGGACGATTTCGCGCCACCTCGTCCGGCTCGAGGCCGAAGGCTGGGACGGCGCGGTGCTGCCCCTGCCCGGCGGCACGCAGAACCTTCTTTCCACCGCCATGTTCGGCCAGCTTTCCGCGACCGAGATCGCCGCCATGTTCGCAAAAGGCACGCTGGTCGAAACGCGCCGCCACTGCCTGCGCTGCGAAGGCCACACCGCGCTTGCCGAAATCCTGTGCGGACCCGGGGCGCGCTGGGCCGACGTGCGCGAGGAACTGCGCGCGCGCGAAATGGGCGAGGCGGCGGCGAAGTCGCTCGACATCACGCGCGAGGCGGCTTCGGGCGCGCTGGTGCGGCTGGCCCGGCCTGCGGGCGGGCGCGCGGAAGGCTATCCGGGCCTGCATTTCTCGCTTCCCGACGGGGCGATGGTCGCGCGCGGATACCGGATGGAGAACCTCGGCGACTGGGTGCGGCAGGGCTGGGCCATGGCGACGCGCGATTTCCGCGAGGGGCCGTATGACGAACTCGGCACGATGGACGAAGCGCAGGTGGAGGCAGTCGAGGGCGGCGCAATAGACCTGATGATCGACGGCGAGCTCGCGCGCGCGGGCGCGGCGATCACGATAAGGCGCGAGCCTTTCGGCCTCTCCTTCATGGGACTGCCGGCATGAGCGATACCTCAAGGACCGACGGGCGCACCCGCCTGCTCTTCCACCTGTCCGACATCCATTTCGGCCTGGAGGACAATCTCGCGCTCGACTGGGTGAAGCGCGAAATCGCCCAGCGCCGCCCCGACGCGGTCGCGATCACCGGCGACCTGACGATGCGCGCGCGCCACCGCGAATTCAACGCCGCGATCCACTGGATCACGGCGCTGGACGTGCCGGTGACGGTCGAGGTCGGCAATCACGATATGCCCTATTTCAACCCTCTCGAACGGTTCCTCAAACCCTACAAGCGGTTCAAGGGCATGGCGGCGCTGATCGAGAAGGAAATCGACATGAACGGCCTCGTCATCGTGCCCTTGAAGACCGCGGTGCGCGCCCAGCCGCGCTTCAACTGGTCGAAGGGCTGGGTGACGGACCGCGCGCTCGACAAGTGCCTCGCCGCGCTCGACGCCCTGCCCGAAGGCTGCCGCGCGCTGGTCGCGGTCCATCACCCCCTGCGCGAGGTCGGGACCGAAGGCACCGCGCTCACCAAGAACGGCGGCAAGGCATTGGCGGAGCTGGCGAAGCGCCCGGTCGAGGCGGTCATCAGCGGGCACGTCCACGACCCCTTCGACATCATGGAGGAGACGACCTGCGGCCCGGTCCGCATGATCGGGGCGGGCACGCTGTCGAAACGCACCCGTTCGACCCCGCCCAGTTTCAACGAGATCCGCTGGGACGGTGAAAAGCTTACCGTGCGCGCGCGCAATCTGGAGGAGGTGGACACGCGCGATATGCAGATCGACGACGTGCCCGAGGACGCGCGCCCACCGCGCGATCCGGGCGATCCGGTCGCACCGGTGCGGCAGGTTCCGCGAGTCGATCCGCCGGTGCGCTAGGGGTCAGGCCGTGCGGCCCCCGTCGACCGGGATGACCGCTCCGGTCAGGAAAGCGGGCGCCTCGCGCAGCAACCAGTCGACCAGGTCCGCGATCTCGCTCATCTCGCCAAAGCGCTGGACCGGGGTGGCCTGCCGCAGGCTCTCGAACAGGTCGGGCATATTGGCTTCGAAAGCGCGGAATTTCTCGGTCGCGATGATCCCCGGCGCGATGGCGTTGATGACGATCCCCGCATCGGCATAGTCGAGCGCGGCGGACTTGGTGAGGCCGATGAGCCCCCATTTGGCCGCGGCGTAGTCGGCCATCGCCTTCGTCCCGCGCAGCCCGCCGGTCGAGGCGGTGTTGACGATCCGCCCGCCCCCGCGCTCCAGCATCAGCGGGATTTCGCGCGCCATGAGGTGAAACACCGCAGTGAGATTGACCGCAAGGGTCGCATCCCACCGCTCGGCCGGGGTTTCGTGCAAGGGGGCATCGCCCAGCGTGTCGCCGAGATTGTTGAACGCCCCGTCGAGCCGCCCGTGATCCGCCGCGATCTGCTCGACGAGCGCGGCGACGCTGGCGGGATCGGTCCCGTCGAACACCGCCGCTTCGGCCGAGCCGCCGCCGGCGCGGATGTCCTCCACGAGCGCTTCGAGCGGTTCGGCCCGGCGCGCGGCGACGATGACATGGCCCTCGCCCCGCCCCAGCTTGAGCGCAGTCTCGCGGCCCATGCCGCTGCTTGCCCCTGCGACGAGGAAGACGGGGGTTTCGGTCATTCAAGAGTCTCCAGGAAGGCGGATATGGCGGCGGCCTTGGCGGCGGGCGAGGCGCAGTCCGTCGCCAGCCGCGCGTGCGGGACGAGCCGGGCGACTTCGGCACTCGCCGGGTCGAGCGCGCTGGCGCTGTCGGCGAGCACCAGCACCGGCAGGTCGAGCCGGGCGAGCGCGGCGCGTACATCGTGGCGGAAGACGGCTTCGTAAGGCAGATGGTAGGTGTCGAGATTGGCGAGCACTTCGAGCGCGAGGTCGTGCAGAACGCGCGGGTCGAGATCGCCGCCTGCGCGGATGTGGGCGGCATCCTTGCGGTAATGGGGGAAGAAGATCATCTGGTCGCGGATGAACTGGAAGGCCCAGGGGAACTGGCTGCCGGTCTCGTCAGGGGCCTTGCGCGGGGCGTAGAGTTCGAGGAATTCGGCGCGCATCGCCTCGTCCAGCAGCGCCACCCCGTCGAGCACCAGCGCCGCCACCGCTTCCGGCCGGGCGAGCGCCCATTCGATCGCGATATGCGCGCCGGTATGCGTGCCGTAGAGCGCGACGCGCGGCTTTCCCAGCGCATCGGCGGCCCGCGCGAGCATGGCGGCGAAATCGCCCATCTCGGGCTCGGGCATGGCCGGCGCGCAGGACTGGCCGTTGGCGGGCGTGTCGAAGGCGATGCATTCGCGCGCCGGGCCGAGCGCTTCCATCAGCGAGACGAGCGAGCGCGAGGACGAAGGCGAGGCGTGGAGCAGGACCAGCGGCGGATCGCTCTCCCCGCCCGGCGCGCTGCGGCGCAGGTGGACCTGCCCTTCGGCGATGTCGGCATAGGCTTTGGCGATGGACACGGCGCTCCCCCTTGGTGCGGCCCGAAAGCTAGGCAAGCGCGCGCGCACCGCCATGCCGGGCCCGCGCGGCTGACCGCTGTGCGAGGAGGAAAGCGCGCGGCGCGCTCAATCCATGTGCTTGAGGCCCACCCGCAGGTAGTCCCACCCCGTCACCAGCGTCAGCACGGCGGCCGCCCACAGGGTCGTGAGGCCGGTCACGTGGAGCCAGCTTTCCGCCACGCTCTTGCAGCCCTCGCCCATCGCCTGGCACGGCTGGCCGTGGACCGCCCCGCCCAGGATCAGCGCGGCGAGGCTGACGAGCTGGAACGCGGTCTTCCACTTGGCGAGCCGCGAGACGGGCACGGACACCTGCAGCCCGCCGAGAAATTCGCGCAGGCCCGATACCGCGATCTCGCGGATCAGGATGATGAGCCCCGCGATGACGTGGAAATCGCCCACGTAAGGCCCCCTCAGGAACCCCTGCGCGGTCAGGATCAGGATGACCGCGGCGACCATGATCTTGTCCGCGATCGGGTCGAGGAAGGTGCCGAGCTTCGAGACCGTCCCCTGCGCCCGTGCGAGATAGCCGTCGAGGTAATCCGTCAGCGCGATCAGGCAGTAGACGAAAAAGCCCGCAAGATAGCCCAGCGCCCAGTCGGGCCACCACAGCAGGAACCCCAGAAGCGGCACGGCGAGAATCCGGCTAAGCGTCAGGATATTGGGCAGCGTGAGCATCGTTCCCCCGCCTTAGCGCGCGCATCGCCCGCACAAAAGCCGAAAGGGTGCTCTTGTGAAGACTTGCCTGTGCGCTATGGGGGGACGCGGGGATACCCACGAAGCGCCGAACGGATGACGACAGCCACGCACCTTTTGCGCACCAGGCGCTTTTTCCCGATGTTCGCGACTCAGTTCCTGAACGCGTTCAACGACAATCTCTACAAGACGACGATGCTGCTCTTCGTCGTCTATGCGGTCTACAACGACCCGGCGACCGAGACGCTGTTTTCCGGCATCGCCTCGGCGGTCTTCATCCTGCCCTTCGTCGTCATCTCGGGAATTTCGGGCCAGCTTGCCGATATGCGCTGCAAGGCGCGGATCATCCGCACCGTGAAGCTGTGCGAGATCGGCATCATGAGCCTCGGCGCACTCGGGCTCTACATGGCGTGGAGCGGGTGGGATCTTGCGCTGTTCGTGCCGCTGGGCGTCATCGACATCGACACGCGCGCATCGATCGTCATCCTCCTGTTCGTGCTGCTGCTTGCCGGGTGCCAGTCGACCTTCCTCGCGCCGATCAAATACGCGATCCTGCCGCAGCACCTGAAAAAGGAGGAGGTTCTCGCGGGCACGGGCCTCGTCGAGGCGGGCACTTACGTCGCCATCCTGCTCGGCACGATCCTCGCCGGGCCCTTGGCGGTCGAGCATACCGAATGGGCGGCGGGCGGCATCGTGCTGACCGCGCTGGTCGGCTATGCCGTCAGCCGGCAGGTTCCCGATGCGCCCGCGCAGGGACGCGTCGAGCCGATCGACTGGAACCTGTGGCGCTCCTCGATCGACATCATAAAGGGGTCGATGGAAGACCGCCCGGTTTGGTACGCCATCATCGCGATCAGCTTTTTCTGGACCATCGGCGCGGTGCTGTTCATCCAGTTCCCGCCGCTCGCCAAGAACACGCTCGCCGCCAGTCCCGAGGTCGCGAGCCTGTTCCTCGTCATGTTCTCGGTCGGCATCGCGCTGGGTTCGGTCAGCATCAACGCCCTGCTGAAAGGCGCGGTCTCGGCCCGTTTCGCGCCGGTCAGCGTGGTCCTGATGGGCGGCTGCGTGATCGCCTTCTACCTGCTGGTGAAGAACTGGAACGGCACGACCGATGCCGGGCTGCTGGGCATCACCGCCTTCCTCGCCCAGCCGCTCGCCGTGCCGCTGCTGATCGCGCTGCTCGGCATCGCGGTGATGGGGGGGATGTTCGTCGTGCCGCTCTACGCCTTTCTCACCACGCGGGTCGCGGGCGACAAGGCAGCGCGGGTGATCGCGGCCAACAACATCGTCAATTCGGCCGCGATGGTCGGCGGCTCGCTTTTGTCGGTGGTGCTGACGGGGCTGGGCGTCGAGGCGGTCGAACAGGTCCTGCTGGCCGCCGCGATGAGCGTGATTTCGGCGTGGCTCGGGCGGATGCTCTACCGGGTCGAGCGCGAAGAAATGGCGGGCGCGGCGGGCCTTGCGGGTTAGGACGCGCGGGTTAGGACTCGCGGGTTAGCCGCTCACAGGATGAAAGCCAGCACCGCCGCCGTCACCGTGACATAGGTGCTGGCGAAACCGCGCACGTCATCGCGGGTGAGATCCCACAGCCTTTCGGCCGGAATGTCGATGAGGTCGGCGCGCAGGTGCGGCGGCAGGGTCGAGCGATAGGGGTGGCGCGCGCCCTCGTCGGTCAGGACCAGCGCCCGGCGCTCGCGCCCCGTTTCCGCCCCCCGCGCGCGCTCCCCGCGCCGGGGGACGCGAACGAGGTCGGCCGTGAGACTCGCGTATGCCATGGAGCGAAGAGTTAAGACTTTCTTAACGCCTTGTCACACCCCTCTGCCGCACCTGTCGCACGGCGGGACAGCCACCCGTGCGGCGGGAGCGGCGGGTGCGATTGCGGGGCGCGGGCGGGCGGGCTAAGCGCGGCTGGCGAAGTGGGGGCAGAGGGGGCAAAAGGAGAGGGACACGAATGGCCGAGACGACGAAACGCGCCGCCGACCTGCTGGTCGAATGCCTTGCCCAGCAGGGCACGGACCGCATCTTCACCGTGCCGGGGGAGAGCTTTCTCGCCGTGCTCGACGCGCTGCACGCCGATGAACGGGGCGGCAACTATGGGGGCGCCGGCGCGATCGAGACCGTCACCTGCCGCCAGGAAGGCGGGGCGGCTTTCATGGCCGCAGCCGACGGGGCGCTGACCGGGCGGCCCGGGATCGCTTTCGTCACCCGCGGCCCCGGCGCGACCAATGCCAGCATCGGCGTCCATGTCGCGCATCAGGATTCGCAGCCCATGGTGCTGTTCGTCGGCGACGTGGCGCGCGGAATGCAGGGGCGCGAAGGCTTTCAGGAAGTCGATTTCCCCGCCTTCTTCGCGCCGATTGCCAAGTGGGCCGCGCGGATCGACGATCCCGCGCGCATCCCCGAATATGTCGCGCGCGCCTTTTCGGTGGCGATTTCCGGGAGGCCCGGCCCGGTCGTGCTGGCGCTCCCCGAGGATATGCTGTGCGACGAGGTAAGTGCCGCCATCGCGCCTCGCCCGCGCGTCGAGCGCCCGACGCAGGCCGCCTGTCCCGACGCGATGCAGGCGCTGGTCGGGCTTCTGGCCGATGCGGCCTCCCCCATCGCGATCGTCGGCGGGGCGGGCTGGAACCGCAAGGCGCGGCATTGCTTCCAGTCCTTCGCCGAGCGGATCGGGCTTCCGGTCGCGACCGCCTTTCGCCGGCAGGACGCGATCCCCGCCTCCTCGCCGGTCTATGCGGGCTCGCTGGGCTATGGCCCCAACCCCAAGCTGGTCGAGCGGGTGCGGAACGCCGACCTGATCCTCGCGGTCGGCGCGCGGCTGGGCGAGGCGACGACCGAGAGCTACACCGTGCCTTCGCCCGAGCATCCCGGGCAGGTGCTCATCCACGTCCATCCCGATCCGGAGGAACTGGGCCGGGTCTATCGCACCGACCTTGCCCTGTGCTGCGCCATGGACGAATTCGCGGAGAGCGCCGCGCTTTGGGAGGATGCGAGCATCATCCCCTTCGATGCGGGCGCGCAGGCGAACCGCGAATGGCGCGAATGGGCGACGCACGAGGCGAAGCCGGGCGCGCCCGCGCTCGACATGGGAGCCTGCGTGACGCTGATGCGCGCCGGGCTGCCGCACGAGACGATCCTGTGCAACGGCGCGGGCAATTTCGCCGGGTGGTTCCACCGCTACTGGCGCTACGAGGGATACCCCGCGCAGCTTGCTCCGACCTGCGGCGCGATGGGCTACGGTGTGCCTGCGGGCGTGGCCGCGGCGCTGCGCTTTCCGGGCCGCCCGGTGGTCGCGGTCGCGGGCGACGGGGATTTCCTGATGAACGGACAGGAACTCGCCACCGCCGCGCAGGCCGGCGCGAACCTCCTAGTGGTGGTGGTCGACAACGGCGCCTACGGCACGATCCGGATGCACCAGGAGCGCGAATATCCCGGCCGCGTCTCGGCCACACGCCTCGCCAATCCCGATTTCGCCAAGCTCGCCGAAGCCTATGGCGCATGGGCCGCGCGCGCGGAGACGACCGACGAATTCGCCGCCGCCTTCGCCGAAGCGAAGGACCGCGACGGCCTGCGCCTCATCCATGCGGTGATCGATGTCGAGCAGCTCGCCGCGAGCGGGGCGACGGTGAGCGGCCTGCGCAACCGCTGATGCGAAAAGGGCCGCCCCCGGCGTGCGGGAGCGGCCCTTTCGTGTCTTCAAGCGGCGTCAGGCTCAGACGTCGTTGCCCATCCTGCCCTTGACCTCGCCCTTGGCCTGCTGGGCCTTGCCCTTGGCCTCGTCCTCGCGCCCTTCGGCGCGGGTTTCCGGGTCGTTCGATTCCTGCTTGGCCTTGCCGGCCGCTTCGTTGACATTGCCTTTCACTTTATCGGTGAGTTCACCCATTGTGCGTCCTCCATTGATGTGGTCAAGCCAATGAAATTACTGGCCTTTCACCCGATCAATGGACCGCAGGCGCAATCCGTTCCGCAACGCCTCGCCCAGCGCGCCGAGCCGTGGCGAAGCCGCGACGGTGGCCCCAAGCCAACTCCAACCAGCCCCCCGCAGGGGCCCCCTCAAGCCTCTCTCACCCTTGCGGCCCCTTCGCCATTTCGCGGATGATCTCCCATTCCTGAGGCGTGATCTCGGCCACCGACAGGCGCGAGAGGCGCACCAGTTCGCACTCCGCAAGGCGCGGGTCGGCCTTGATCTGCTTGAGCGTCACGGGATGCTCGAACTTCTCCTTCGCGCGGACCTTGACCGCGGCCCACTTGCCCGTCTCGTCGGTCGGATCGGTGATCCCGGCGACCGTCACCTCGCAGATGCCGACGATCTCCAGCCCCTCGCGCGAGTGGTAGAAGAACGCCTCGTCCCCCACTTCCATCGCCGCGAGGTTGTTCTTCGCCCGGTGGTTGCGCACCCCGTCCCACACGCCCTCGCCCTCCGCGACGAGATCGTCCCAGCTGTATTTGAACGGCTCGGATTTCATCAGCCAGTACCTGCGCGCCTGTTGCGCCATGAAGCTCTCCCTCGGTCGAAAAGGTGTCGGGCACAAACCCGGCGGCAGGACGCCGCCCGCGTCCCTCTGCCAGAGCCCGCCGCAACGAGGCAAGGGGGCGCGAATTAACGCGATCTTTAGCCTCCCGCCCGCATAAAGGCGAGGTTCCGGCCCGGCTCCGGCCAGTCCGGCAGAACAGGGGCGCACGAGAAGCAACCGGCATGACCGCATCGCAAGGACCAATCACTTCACCAGAGACCCGTGCGCCCGAGGAACGCGCGCAACGCGACATCGTAGCACTCGGCATCGCGACCGCGGCGATCCTGCTGTTCATCGCCACCGGCGGGGTGGTCGTGCCCGACACCTTCTGGGCGCTGATGGGCGTCGGCGGCGGGGCCGACCCACTGCTTGTCACCGCGCTGCTGCTCAACATCGCGCTGATCGTCTTCGCCTGGCGCCGCTACCGCGAGCTAACCCAGGAAATCCACGAACGCCGCCGGGCCGA